>JAJFIJ010000122.1 GCA_021775105.1 Rhodospirillales bacterium
CTACTATCCGCCACATGGCCCTCAATCTTATCCAAAGAAATCAATCAAAAGGTTCAAATCGGGCAAAACTCAAAAGAGCCGCATGGAATGACAAATTCCTACTCGAACTCATCAGTCCCGTTCAAATGCGATAGCCCTGTACCGTCCGGGGGTTTGTATTGCCTGTCTGCTGGGGTACCATCATTGTATTATAATGTTGCAATACCGTGCTGACGAACGGAAGCTGATGCGTGGAAACCAAACACTGAAACCCTGGATGGGCCTGACGTTGGCCAGTGCTGTCGTAAGCGCGTTGGTGCTTTGGCAGACGGCTTACTGGTCGCGCCAGATCGCTCTCGACCAAATCGGTGAACGCAGCCGTCATACGCTCAGCCTGATCGTTCAGGCGCTGCGTGGTGATCTTGAAAAATTTCGCTACCTGCCGAAAATGCTGGGCGAGGGAAAGGATTTTCGCGCCGTACTTCTTGGCAAAATCTCCAGGCAGGGCCTGCAGGGCGTTAATGAAGAGCTGGAACGCATCAACAATATTTCAGGTGCGCTCGATACGTACCTTATGGACGCCACGGGGTTAACCGTGGCGGCCAGCAACTGGGCATCGAAAAAGACGTTTATCGACAAGAATTTCAACTATCGCCCTTATTTCAAGGCGGCGATGGAAGGGCGGCTAGGACGATACTTCGCGCTTGGTACGACATCAGGTGAGCGCGGGTATTATTTTGCCTATCCGGTACGAGACGGTGCGAAGGTATTGGGAGCTGTCGTAGTCAAAATCCAGATGGATCACCATGAAAGGGCCTGGCGAAGGCGGGACCATGAGGTCATCGTCGTTGATCGTTATGGCGTCCTGTTCCTGAGCAGCAAACCAAACTGGCATTTCAGGACCCTGGCTCCGCTGTCCGCTGATTCAGCGAACGAATTACTGGAAAGCAGGCGATACGGCAGTCAGGCGCTACTCCCCCTTTCTCTCTCTCCGGACGGTGCTGTCGTCAAAGGCGGTGAACTGGTGTCAATCGCGACTGATGGAGAACCAGGGCGGCGCCATCAGGAGCAGTTTCTGGTTCAGGAAGAAACAATGTCAGACACCGATTGGCGGGTTGTCTTGCTGGCCCGAACAGAACGCGTTGAAGCTGTGGTAAAAATTGCAATGGCGGTGGCTACCGTTCTGTTGATCAGCGTGTTTCTGGCGATTACCGTGTTTTACCAACGCAGACGTCGACTGGCAGACCGTATCCTGTTTCAGGAAGAATCAAATGCTGAGCTGGAAAAACGGGTTCTTGAACGCACCACTGCATTGACCGAAATGAACATCGATTTGCAAAACGAGATTGCGGAACGCGAGCGGGCCGAAGACGAAGTCCGCAAAACCCAGGCGACACTGGTGCAGGCGGCCAAGATGGCAGCGCTCGGGCAGATGTCTGCAGGACTGAGCCACGAGTTGAATCAGCCCCTTGCCGCCATTCGCTCTTATGCCGACAATGCCCGGACCTATCTCGACAGAGACCGCACGGATACCGCCAGAGATAACTTGAACGGGATATCGGAACTGACGGACAGGATGGCGCGGATCATCCGTAATTTAAGAACTTACGCACGAGAAGAAACAATCGATTTGCGTCCGACATCGCTCGGCGTTGCGCTGGATGAAAGTCTGATTTTGATGGGGCAGCGTATTTCCAATGATGAGGTTAGAGTATTTAAGACCTTGCCCGATGAGGAAGCCATCGTCTTGGGGGGGGATGTGCGCTTGCAACAGATTTTCGTCAACCTGATATCAAACGCCCTTGATGCCATGGTCCATGCACCGCTGAAGGAAATCCGCATCAACGTTACCCTGCAAGGTGAAGATGTGGTTGTTGACGTCGGTGACAGCGGGCCGGGAATTCAGCAAGACATGATCAATGATGTTTTTGATCCTTTCCGATCATCCAAGGAAGTTGGACAGGGCATGGGGCTCGGCCTTTCCATTACTTATGGTCTGATCAATCAGTTTGGCGGGAGCATAACCGTTTGTAATGGGCCGGAGGGTGGTGCGCTGTTTACACTCAGGCTGAAAAAGGCCGAACCTGTCAAGGAGGCCGTTGCGTGAAAGACACCGTCGTGCTGATAGACGATGAGGAACATCTGCGCACCGCCTGTCGACAGGCGCTGGAACTGGCCGACATTGAAGTGGAAAGTTTTGAAAATCCGCAACGTGCGTTCGACCGGATCGGACGTTCATGGCCGGGGATTGTGGTTACGGACATCAAGATGCCCGGCACAAACGGTCTTGATGTGATGGCTCGGGTACAGGCACTGGACCCGGAGCTGCCGGTCATTCTGATCACCGGCCACGGTGATGTGCCGATGGCGGTTTCGGCGATGCGCGACGGTGCCTATGATTTTATCGAAAAACCGTTCGCCTCAGAAGTTCTGGTCGAAGCCGTTCGCCGGGCCCTTCAAAAACGCCATCTCGCGCTCGAAAATCAGGCCTTGCGGTCAGCCCTTGGCGGCGGATCCGAACTGGAGCAGAGGCTGGTTGGGCGAACGCCGGAAATGATCAGGTTGCGTGACGAAATCGAGAATTACGCGTCGACGGACGCCGACGTTCTGATCATAGGCGAGACAGGAGTCGGCAAGGAACTGGTTGCCCGCAGTTTGCATGATTGCAGCCCACGCAAAGACGGTAAGTTTGTCGCCATCAATTGCGGAGCTTTACCGGAAACCCTGATTGAAAGTGAGCTGTTTGGTCATGAGGCCGGTGCCTTCACCGGTGCCGTAAAAAAGCGGGTTGGCAGAATACAACATGCTCATCAGGGGACCTTGTTTCTGGATGAGGTCGAGAGCATGCCCATGGACCTGCAAATCAAACTGCTGCGGGTGCTGCAAGACCGGATCATTACCCCGCTCGGCGGGAATGAGGAAATTGAGGTCGATGTGCGTGTTATTGCTGCCACCAAGGAAGACCTGCGCGGGCTGACAAAGGACGGGCGGTTTCGCGAAGACCTGTTCTATCGTCTTGATGTCCTGACCCTCGGAGTCCCGGCGTTGCGTCAGCGTCGGGATGATATCCCGGTGCTGTTCCAGCATTTTGTCAACCAGGCCTGTGATCGTTTCAAGCGATTACCGATTGAAATGTCGGCGACTAAAGTCTCGGAGATACTTTCCCATGAATGGCCCGGCAATGTGCGGGAACTCCAGAACGCCGCCCTTCGTTTTACGCTGGGTGTCGATGGCGGGGCGGGGAATGACAAAATTGATAATCTCCCCGGTTTGGCAGCGCAGATGGAAGCCGTCGAAAAACGTTTGATCGAGACGGCACTGGCGAGACACGAAAACAGTTTAAAACGGACGTATGAATCACTTCAGGTATCCCGCAAAACGCTTTACGACAAAATGCAGAAACACCAGATCACCACCGATTAACTGGGTGTGGTCGGTCAGCCGGTTAATAAAAACACTAATATCCAATGGATCGGAAAGCGCATACCAAACTTTCCACCAGACATTCGTACACGTCGATGTGCCGGTGTGTGATGATTATTCTCCTTGATAGCCGGTATTCCATTCAAGGACACGGAATCAACCCGTGACAAGTCCAATGTGGTCTATATTGTACACGCGATTGCATCATGGTGAATGCACCAATCAGAACCGTTTTATGCGACAGTAATCCAAGCACAAGCATACTTCGAAGGTCTGGAGAATTGGTTTGAACCATTCGGAATACCTGATTGATATTCTAATTTTCCTGGCCGCGGCAGTAATTGTCGTTCCGGTATTCAAGCGCTTTAACTCAAGCCCTATTCTTGGTTATCTCGCTGCCGGTGTGGTTATCGGTCCACACGGAACCGCGATAATCGGCAATACCGAAGCCGCCCATACACTCGCTGAATTTGGCGTCGTGTTTCTTCTTTTCATGATTGGAATGGAGCTTTCGGTAGAACGATTGAAGGCGCTGGGGGCCAGGGTATTTGGCTTGGGTTCACTTCAGGTAATTGTAACCGGATCTCTTGTTGGTGCGGTGGTCTGGTCATTAGGCCTCGGAATTGATGCCGCGACAATTATCGGTGGCGGTCTGGCTCTGTCCTCGACAGCTTTTGTCCTACAGTTGCTTGTGGAACGGGGTGAACGTGCAACACCGTTCGGCCTGACGACATTTTCAATTTTGTTGCTTCAGGACCTCGCCGTCGTCCCGCTTCTTCTGCTGGTGACTTTGCTGGGCTCGGAAGGGTCTTCATTTATTGAGGCATTCGGAATGGCCGTCGTAAAAGGGGGGATCGCTTTGGTTGTCGTGATCGCCTTCGGACGTTTCCTGCTGAGACCGTTGTTTCACATGATTGCCGGCATGCGCAACCCGGAGCTATTTGTTTCAACAACATTGCTTGTCGTACTTGGCATGGGGTGGGTCATGTCTTTGGCTGGGCTGTCCATGGAACTGGGGGCGCTTCTGGCCGGATTGCTGCTTTCAGAAACCGAATACAGGCATCAGATCGAAGCTGATATCCGGCCGTTCCGGGGGATTCTGCTCGGTTTGTTTTTCATGACCATCGGCATGTCGATCGATATTGTCTATATTGTCACCCATCTCGGCCTTATCATGATGATCTTCGCTGCCCTGCTTATCGGCAAATCTTTCGTTGCCGCCGGGCTTTGCCGGATTATTGGCATGCCTGCGAACACTTCGGTCAGGGTCGGTCTTGCCCTTTCGCAAGGCGGTGAGTTTGGTTTCGTGCTGTTCGGCGCGGCCATGGCACTTGATCTGATTTCATCCGAAGTGGCGCAAGTTCTAATGGCTGTAATCACGCTGAGCATGATCGCTACGCCAGCGATGTTTTACGCTGGCAAGCGATTTGACGGATGGCTGGACCGGCGTTCAGATGGGTCGCAGGACGCCTTCGATGCCGAGGTCGAAGATCTGAATAACCATGTTCTTATTGCCGGATTTGGCCGGGTCGGCCAGACGGTAGCGAAAGTTCTGTCTGATGCCGGCCTGTCATATGTGGCGCTTGACCTTGACCAGACCCGGGTCAAGAAATGCCGGGCCAACGGCATGCCTGTATATTATGGCGATGCAGACCAGATTTTTGTGCTGGAGGCCGCAGGTGCGGCGCGCGCCAGAACCGCAGTTATTACGCTAGATCATGAAGGGGTGGCAAGTAAGGCTGTCGCCGCCCTGAGAGGAAATTTTCCAGATTTGCCAATTTATGTGCGTGCACGCAACAAACAGCACATGCGGCATCTGGAAGAGGTAGGGGCGACGGCGGTTGTCTCAGAAGCCGCTGAATCCAGTCTTCAATTGGGAAGTATTGTGTTGACCTCTCTCGATGTCAGTACCGATGAAATCGCAAGCGTTATCCAGAATTACCGCGAAGACGATTATGCGCGGCTGGAAGAAATTGTTGGTGGAAACTGAAACACCGAAAAGAGGTGGTCAAAGACGTCAGGCACCTTGGTTTGGGCGACAATCCGGAACTTCTCCTCAGCATTCCATTTTCGCCGTTTGCGCTTTTCTGCCATCACTAAGTGCCAACTTGAGTTAAGTCGCCACCTGTTGCCCGCTTACCATATACAGAATCGCAGTTCAGGAGATCAAAAGTAAAGTGGGGTAGCCCGGACGCTTACATGAATCGGTGAATTGGGGTGGGTGATTACACACGCTAATCGATGATTGTGTACGACCCTACCCAATTCATTGACGGGAATAAGTTGGCTGGCAATCAGATGCGGCCATATTTATCAATTAAAATCAAATACTTGTGATGTTTCAGCCTTGTTACTTGGGGTTGCCGTTTGATGTGGCACGGGGCTTGCGTTTGTTAAGCCCGAACCATCGGGGAGACACTTGCCCCGAAACACCAAACGTCCAGACGGGAGATTACCCAATGCACAAATTATTTGCTGTCACGACCATAGGGGCGGCGCTGCTTGCCTCTACATCACCAGGTTTCGCCAAATGTGATCCTGGTGAAATCAAGATCAAATTCAGCCATGTCACCAATACCGACAAACACCCGAAAGGTATTGCTGCGTCGCTTCTTGAAAAACGTGTCAATGAGGAGATGAATGGTAAAGCCTGCATTGAGGTTTTCCCGAATTCCAGCCTGTATGACGATAACAAGGTTCTTGAGGCTATGCTGAACGGTGATGTTCAGCTGGCCGCACCTTCGTTGTCCAAGTTTGAAAAGTTCACCAAGAAATATCGCATTTTCGATCTGCCGTTCATGTTCAAGGATATCGATTCTGTTGATCGTTTCCAGAACTCCGAAGCCGGTGACAAGCTGAAAAAAGCAATGAAAAGGAAAGGCCTTTACGGTCTGGCCTTCTGGCACAACGGCATGAAGCAGATGTCCGCCAACCGTCCGCTGATGGCTCCCGGTGATGCGAAGGGCCTGAAATTCCGCGTACAGGCATCTGACGTTCTGGTTGCCCAGTTCAAGCAACTTGGCGCAAATCCGCAAAAAATGTCCTTCAAGGAAGTTTATGGCGGGTTGCAGACCAAGGTTATCGACGGTCAGGAAAATACGTGGTCGAACATCTATGGCAAAAAATTCTTCGAAGTGCAGGATGGTGTGACCGAAACCAACCACGGCATCATAGATTATCTGGTTGTCACGTCGACAGAATGGTGGACCGGTTTGCCGAAGGATGTGCGTAACCAGCTAGCGACCATCCTCAAGGAAGTTACGGCAGCCCGCAACAAGGAATCGTTCAAGGTCAATGAAGCCAACAAGCAAAAAATCATTGATGCCGGCGGCACGGTTCGCACGTTGACTGCTGATCAGCGCAAGGCCTGGGTCGATACCCTGAAACCTGTCTGGGCAAAGTTCGAGAAGGATATTGGCGCCGACGCTATTGCCGCAGCACAAGCCGCCAACTCAGGCAGCTAATCCACAAGTCATGACTGTCGACAGAGGGCATAAACGGCCAAAGACCGGAATGTCCTCTGTCGAACTCTATCAGCAATGTTAGGGAGGCTCCCATGGAGAACCAGGCGAAACCGAACCTTGGACAACGTGTCGATCAGATTGAAGAAACCCTGATTGCGGTCCTGCTGGGCTTGATGACGGTGGTAACGTTCGCCAACGTCGTCGCCCGTTATGTCTTTAACGATAATCTGCTGTGGGCGCTGGAGGTGACGGTCTTTCTGTTTGCCTGGCTGGTGCTGCTCGGGGCTTCTTATTGTGTGAAGAAGAACTTTCATCTTGGTGTTGACGTTATCGTCAATATGTTTTCCGCGCGCGGTCGTAAGGTTGTTGCCCTGCTTGCCGTATCGGCCTGCATCGCTTTCAGTTTGCTGTTGCTGAAAGGAAGTTGGGATTACTGGTATCCGTTCGTTACCACGCGCGCTTTCCTTGAAACTGATGACGTGCCCATACCCGAATTCCTCCAGTTTCTGGCTGACGCCCTGAATGAGGGTGAACGTTATGAAAAGCTGCCCCGGTTTATTCCCTATTTTGCACTGCCCCTTGGGATGGCGTTGCTAACCTTGCGGTTTCTGCAAGTCGGCTGGCGCGTGTGGATTGGTGAAATCGATTCGATCATTGCCAGTCATGAAGCCGAAGACATGGAAGATGCCCTGACCAACCAGACGACAGAGGAGAAATAAGTCATGGAAGTCGCAATCCTCTTTGCTCTGGTCGTCGCGCTGATGCTCATCGGTGTGCCGATTGCCGTTTCACTGGGCCTGTCCAGTATCATCTTCCTGCTTGGCTTTTCCGACGGGTCCCTGACTTCGGTCGCGCAAACCCTGTTTTCGGCTTTTCACGGTCATTATACGCTGCTTGCCATCCCGTTTTTCATCCTCGCTTCGACGTTTATGTCAACCGGCGGTGTGGCGCGGCGAATTATCCGCTTTGCCATCGCGATAGTTGGTCACATGCAGGGCGGGCTGGCGATTGCCTCGGTTCTGGCGTGCATGATGTTCGCTGCCCTGTCAGGTTCATCACCTGCGACGGTTATTGCCATCGGTTCGATTGTGATTGCGGGTATGCGCGAAGTTGGCTACCCGAAAGAGTTCGCCGCCGGTGTTATCTGTAACGCAGGTACTCTCGGGATTCTTATTCCGCCGTCAATTGTCATGGTTGTCTACGCAGCAGCGACGGACGTCTCGGTCGGGCGTATGTTCCTGGCCGGTGTGGTGCCGGGCATCGTTGCCGGTCTGATGCTGATGGCCGGTATTTATGTCGCCGCGCGCTGGAAGGGGCTGCCGTCGCAACCCTGGGCGGGCTGGATGGAAGTTCTGGAATCTGCACGGGATGCGGTTTGGGGACTATTGCTGATCGTCATAATTCTTGGTGGTATCTATGGCGGCATTTTCACACCGACCGAAGCTGCCGCCGTTGCCGCTGTCTATGCCTTTTTCATCGCAAATTTTGTCTATCGCGACATGGGACCGTTCAGCGAGGGCGGCAGGCGAGGTGGAGCTGTCGTTCTTCGTATCATTTCGGTGTTGTGGCATCCGGATACCAAAAAGGCGCTGTTTGAGGCTGGCAAACTGACCATCATGTTGATGTTCATTATTGCCAACGCCCTGATCCTGAAGCATGTGCTGACGGAAGAAAGGATTCCGCAGATGATCACGGAAGCCATGCTGGGTGCCGGATTTGGTCCCATCATGTTCCTTGTCGTCGTCAATATCATCCTGCTGATCGGTGGCCAGTTCATGGAACCGTCGGGATTATTGGTGATCGTCGCCCCATTGGTGTTCCCGATCGCCATCGAACTTGGGATTGATCCGATTCATCTTGGCATCATCATGGTCGTCAACATGGAGATTGGCATGATTACGCCGCCGGTCGGACTCAATCTGTTTGTCACCGCCGGTGTCGCGCAGATGTCGGTGATGAATGTCGTCAGGGCGGCGATGCCGTTTGTCGGTATCATGTTCGTGTTCCTGATTATGGTGACGTATATCCCGTGGTTTTCAACATGGTTGCCGACCATGCTCATGGGACCGGAGATCATAACCAGGTAATCCGAACCACGAAGCAATGACCGGCGTATCCCTGTTGTTGGATACGCCGGTTTTTTGACTCTTTCGTCTGTTTGCCAAACTGTAGATCGGATAACGAACCCGTCTTGCTCTCACCGGTAAGCCTCAGTACACTCCGGCGCGTTTTGACGAGGGGTTGCCATGCCAGACACCAAAAAATCTGACGACAAGATTCCTGCTGATATCCAGAAGATGAGCTTCGAACAGGCTCTTGAGGAACTGGAGGACATCGTCCGTACACTGGAAAGCGGGCAGGGCGCGCTTGATGATGCGATCAATGCCTATGCCAGGGGCGCGCATCTGAAGAAGCACTGCGAAGCCAAGCTGAAAGATGCGCAGACGCGAATTGAAAAAATTGTCACCGGGCCTGATGGTGAGCTTGAATCCGTTCCGGCAGATTTGGAAAGTTGATTGAATTGACAGATTTTAAAAAGGCGCTCAGCGATAATGCTGATGCAGTGGAAAACGAGCTGAGCGAATTACTGGAAGCGGGGGACGGGCCGGAACGTCAACTGGTCGACGCCATGCGCTATTCGGTACTGGGTGGCGGAAAACGGATCCGTCCGTTTCTGGTGATGGAAGCGGCCAACTTGTTCGGCGTTTCGTCGCGATCAGCACTCAGAACCGCAGCGGCCATCGAAATGGTACATTGTTATTCGCTGGTTCATGATGACCTGCCAGCGATGGATGATGATGATCTTCGACGCGGCCGCGAGACCTGCCACATCAAATACGACGAAGCGACGGCAATTCTTGCCGGTGATGCGTTGCTGACCAAGGCGTTTGAGGTTCTGGCCAGTCCCGAAACCCATCAGGATGCCAATGTCCGTACTGAACTGGTGCTGGCACTGGCGAAAGCGGCCGGGGATCACGGTATGGTGGGTGGACAGATGCTTGATCTGGTTGCGGAAGATCATGATCTGGATGTTCCGGAAATTACCCGCCTGCAACGTATGAAAACCGGCGAACTGATTGCTGTGTCGTGTGAATCAGGCGGAATTCTGGGAAAAGCGTCCGTATCGGCACGCCACGCACTGCACGCCTATGCTCACGATATCGGCCTGGCCTTCCAGATCGCCGATGATTTGCTGGATATTGAAGGTGACGAAGAACAGGTCGGCAAGAAGACCGGAAAGGACGAAGCTGCCGGAAAAGCGACATTTGTCTCGCTTCTCGGGGTCGAGCAAGCGCGTGACCAGGCCGAGCTTTTAAGTCGTCAGGCCATGGAACACCTTGAAATTTTTGGTAAAAAGAGCGACCTTCTTAAAGAGCTTGCTGATTTCATTGTCAGAAGAAGCTCTTGAACTTCGATTTCGAAGTAGAATAACAAGTATCTTAGACCGTCTTTATTGTTGGCGTGTCAGATCAGTGCGGAGAATTATTGGTGACAATTAATTTTGAGACGCCGCTTCTCGATACGGTTGGTAAACCGGCGGATATTCGTGATTTCACGCTTGAACAACTCAAGCAACTGGCAACCGAATTGCGCAATGACACAATTCGCACCGTTTCGGTTACCGGCGGTCATCTTGGTGCCAGCCTTGGTGTGGTCGAACTGACCGTCGCTATACACCATATTTTCGATACGCCAACCGACCGTTTGATCTGGGATGTCGGGCATCAATGTTATCCGCATAAAATCCTGACAGGTCGACGGGACAGGATGAGCACGTTAAGACAGGGCGGCGGACTGTCCGGGTTTACCAAGCGCACGGAAAGCGAATACGATCCGTTTGGTGCGGCCCATTCGTCGACTTCGATATCCGCCGGTCTCGGCATGGCGGTGGCGGCCGAACTGTCCGGCAAACCGCGCAACGTCATTTCGGTAATTGGTGACGGTTCAATGACCGCTGGTATGGCCTATGAGGCAATGAATAATGCCGGCTCCATGGATGCCCGATTGATCGTTATCCTGAACGATAATGACATGTCCATTGCTCCGCCGGTGGGCGCGTTGAATAACTATCTGTCTCGCCTGATTTCTTCCAAACCCTTCCGTTCCATGCGTCATTTTGCCAAGGACGTTATGAAGAAGTTTCCACGCACAATCGAAGAAGCGGCGGTCAAATTAGACGAATATGCACGCGGTATGGTTACGGGGGGAACACTGTTTGAAGAACTCGGGTTCTATTATGTTGGCCCGATAGATGGGCATAACCTTGAGCACCTGTTGCCGGTCCTGAAAAACCTGCGTGACGATTCAGAGCCGGGTCCGGTGATCATCCATGTCGTTACCGAAAAGGGGCACGGATATTCGCATGCCGAACAATCGGCGGACAAGTATCACGGCGTCTCCAAGTTTGACGTGGTCACCGGCAAGCAACACAAACCGACGCCAAATGCACCAAGTTATACGGGTGTTTTTGCCAAGGCACTGATCGCCGAAGCTGAAGAAGATGACAAGATTGTCTCGATCACGGCGGCCATGCCGGGCGGAACCGGTATTGACAAGTTCGCCGAACGCTTCCCCGAGCGCGCGTTCGATGTTGGAATCGCAGAACAGCACGGCGTTACCTTTGCCGCCGGGCTGGCTTCGGAAGGATACAAACCATTTGCCGCCATTTATTCGACCTTCCTGCAACGCGGTTATGACCAGGTTGTTCATGATGTGGTGATTCAGAAACTGCCGGTCAGGTTCGCTATTGATCGCGCCGGATACGTCGGTGCTGACGGATCGACCCATTGTGGTGCATTTGATTTGGCCTATCTCTGCACATTGCCTGATATTGTTGTCATGGCGCCCAGTGACGAAGCTGAATTGATGCACATGACGGCAACAGCTGCAGCCTACGATGACGGCCCGAGCGCAGTTCGTTACCCGCGTGGTGAAGGCGTAGGAATTGAGCTGCCGGCGAAAGGGGAAGTTCTTGAAATTGGCAAGGGCCGGATCATTAATGAGGGCTCGGCCATTGCAATTCTCAGTATCGGTACAATGTTAAAGGAAACCCAGAAAGCTGCCGAAGAGTTGGCGACGATGGGATTGTCGACGACTGTCGCCGATGCGCGTTTCGCCAAACCGCTTGACCATGACCTGATTCGCAAATTGGCCGGGAACCATGAGGTGATTGTGACCATCGAGGAAGGTGCCGCCGGTGGGTTCGGTGCGCATGTTTCGCAGTTCATGCTGAATGATGGATTGCTTGACGGTGATCTCAAGCTCCGGATCATGACCATGCCGGATCGCTTTCTTGAGCAGGACAAACCCGACGCGCAAATGGAAACTGCAGGCCTGACATCAGGGCATATCGTCGCCAATGTGTTGTCTGCCCTTGGTCGCGACGAAGAAGCCACGGCCCGGATCGCGCCGCAACGGGCTTGACGTGATGGCGGGGTCTCCCGCAAAAAAACGCATAGACCACCTGCTTGTTGAACGTGGATTGGCGGAAAGCCGGAGCCGGGCGCAGGCTTTTGTGATGGCCGGTCTGGTATTTTCAGGCGAACGGCGGATCGAAAAAGCCGGTCAGCAACTGCCCGAAGACTCACCCATCGAATTACGCGGCCAGGACCACCCGTGGGTATCGCGTGGCGGTCTGAAACTGGCCCATGCACTCGACCATTTCGCAATCTCCCCGAAAGGCAGGATATGTCTGGATGTCGGGGCCTCCACGGGCGGATTCACCGATGTCATGCTGGAAAATGGTGCGACCAGAGTTTACGCTGTCGATGTCGGGCGCGGACAACTGGCGTGGAAACTGCGACAGGATGACCGGGTCGTGGTGCTGGAAAAAACCAATGCGCGGTATCTGACCGACGAATTGATCCCGGAGCCGGTCGCGTTCATTGGCTGCGATGCCAGCTTCATCGGTCTTGAAACGGTGCTGCCCGCCGCCCTTGGTTTGGCTGAACCGGAGTGTATCGCCGTCGCGCTGATCAAACCGCAGTTTGAAGTGGGCCGGGGACAGGTCGGCAAGGGCGGTGTGGTTCGCGATCCGGATTTACACGACAAGGTCTGTCAGCGGATCGCAAACTGGTTTGGGGATATTGACGGATGGCAGGTGACGGGGATCATCGAAAGCCCGATTACCGGGCCGGAGGGCAACAGGGAATTTCTGATCGCCGCAGAGTTGATTGGCTAAAGAAAATCCCGAGCAAATAGTTTCATTTGCGACGACGTATTTACGGAAAATCAGAAAATCCCGAGCAAATAGTTTCATTTGCGACGACGGATTTACGGCAAACCAGCAAATCCCGAGCAAATAGTTTCATTTGCGACGACGTATTTACGGCAAACCCGCAAATCCCGAGCAAATAG
>JAJFIJ010000123.1 GCA_021775105.1 Rhodospirillales bacterium
CGATCATGCGGTGATTGTTCTGGCCCCGTCGTCGGTGAAGGAAATTTATGAAGAAACGATCCGCGCCTTTTATCTGACCGAAACGCTGCGCGTGCCGGTGATTATCATCTACGATGAGGTGATCGGGCATCTGGTTGAAACCGTCGAACTGCCGGTGCCGGAATCAATCGAAATATCCGAACGAAAATGGGCAACCGGCAGCAGGGACGATTTCCAGCCCTACGCGTTAACCGATGATCTGGTGCCGGCAATGGCACGGCCCGGTGACGGGTTTCGGGCCCACACCACTGGCCTGACCACAGCGGAAGGCGGGTTCCCGACCCAGAACCCCGGCGAGGTTGACCGCATGGTGCGTCGCCGTCTTGAAAAACTCACACATCACGCGGCTGAAATCGAATCGTTTGAAGAGATTGATTGCGAAGATGCCGATGTTGTCCTTGTCGCGGTTGGGATCAGTGCCCGCGCCGCCGGTCGGGCCCAGCGTCAGGCGCGTGAAAAAGGCCTGAAGGCCGGTCTGTTCCGTCCGGTCACGCTTTGGCCGTTCCCGGAAGCGGCGTTCAAAAAAGCGACAAAAAAGGCCAAACATGTTGTTGTCGCGGAGATGAATGCCGGTCAGTTGATCCTTGAAATTGACCGTCTGGTCCCCGGCAAAAACCGCCCCGTCGGCATTAACCGGATTGATGGCGAAGTGATCGACCCGGCGGCCATTCTCCAGAAAATCGAGGAGCTCGCCTGAGATGAGTGAAAAATCAATCGAGTCCTTCAATATCCGGGACTATCTTCGCGAAGACATGTTCCCGCACTTTCTATGCCCCGGCTGCGGCCACGGCATTGCCATGCGGGCACTGCTTTGGGCGATCCATGAGTTGGAGATTTCCAACGACAATCTGGCGATTGTTTCGGGTATTGGCTGTTCCGGGCGGATCGGTGCCTATGTCGACGCCAACACCTTCCATGTCACCCACGGGCGGCCGCTGGCCTTTGCCACCGGACTGGCGCTCAGTCGGCCCGACCTGAAAGTCGTGGTGATAACCGGTGACGGTGACTGTCTGGCGATCGGCGGCAATCACCTGATCCATGCATGCCGTCGCAATCTCAATATGACCTGCATGATGCTGAACAATGAGGTCTATGGCATGACCGGCGGGCAGGCATCGCCAACAACAAGCGCGACGCGCTACACAACGACGTCACCGACCGGTAGTATCGAGCCGGTGTTCAATGCCTGTGATCTGGCCGCCGCCGCCGGTGCCAGTTTTGTCGGTCGCGAAGTAACGTTGCAGACGCCTGCACTGAAAAACCTGTTGCATCAGGCGATTGATCATGACGGGTTTTCATTTGTTGAAGTGATTTCAGACTGTACCGAAATTTTCGGTCGCAAGAACGACCTTGGCGATTCACCGGAAATGATCCTCAGTCAGAAAGGCAGCATGCGCCCCGATTCATACGGTAATGTCGTCGACGAGCCGTTCCGCCCCAATCATATGAAAACCGGCGTTTTCGTCGAGACCGACCGAGCCGAATACGGCGCAGTCTATCGCGATCATGCAAAAGCCGTTCAGGCCCGAGCGGGCGCGTAAAGGAGCTTTCCCATGCAGGATTATGAAGTCCGTTTCAGTGGTTCCGGGGGGCAGGGTCTTCAGCTGTCGGCGAAAATTCTCGCCCACGCGCTTAATCTTTCAGGCAAGCGGGTCGCCCAGTCGCAGGCCTACGAGCCGACATCGCGCGGAGGCCTCAGCCGCTCTGATCTGGTGGTCAGCGATGGCGTCGCCGGGTTCCCGCTGGTGACAGCGCTCGATTATCTGGTTGTGCTTGATCAGAGTGCGCTGTCGATCTCCCTGGGTCTTCTGAAAGACCAGAGCATCGTTATCGCCGACACCCGCCATGTGCCCCAACCGCCATCCGGAAAATTTGCCGTCCACCATCTGCCGCTCAGTGAAACGGCACTGAAGATGGGCAACGAGCGGGTCGCCAATATCATCACGCTCGGCGTGCTGATCGGTCTTGGCGATATCTGTTCGTTTGAGGTTTTGGAAGAAGCCGTTCGCGCCGGCGTTCCGAGCAAGTTCCTGACGCTGAATCTGGAAGCGGTCAGCGCCGGGTTTCGCATGGCTAGCACGGAAGAAGTTCCGGAACCCGCCGTTGCCAGTTAGGTAACCCTATGATCGGTGTGAATCGAGCCAGGTTCTGATTTTTTCCAGAACCGGCAACGCAGCCGCCAGTTCCTCATCTGAAATTTCCATCGTCAGGTCCGCCATAAACGGTCCGACACTGTCAACGCATCGCTCGCGCATGTCCCGACCGGCATCGGTGATGCTGACCAGCTTGCCGCGCCCGTCGTCGGGATCGTTGGCAACTTCAACGAGACCGCGTTTCTCAAGCCGCCCGACGGTATTGGTCATCGCCGCCTTGGTGACCTGAAAGGCGTTCGCCAGCCGCACCGGGCTCCACGCGCCGCCAAGCCGCACCAGATGGTTCAGGACACCAAATTGCGATATTTTCAAACCTTCCGGCATGCTGCTTTCAAGCTTATGGCGGGCCAGTTGTTCGATGATTCCAACTTCTGTGAACAAACGCCACAAAGCCGGGTCGCCGGTCGGTTTCACGTCTGGCTATCCTTCAGTCTTGTTTTAAGCGGCCAGCGCGGCGACGGCCCCTTGTTTTCAGCATAACCGATGCGGGCCAGCATTTGCACCCGCTCATCAGGTTGTGTCGTCAGTTTGTCATGAACGGTTTTGTAGAACGGTGTCATCTCATCGTACTCCTGCAACGCCTGACTCATCGGTTGCATGACCAGCCCGTGCGCCGTTGCCTCAAGGGCGACGCGCATATAGGCCCGCCCGGCTTCGATCTGTGCAAAACGGTCATTGCCCGGCGTGTTAATCCAGAAAAACCCCATCGACGTCATGGCACTCTGTTCCGCCATATCGAGGCCAATCCGGAACGATTTTGTTGTCGGATCGGCGAGTTTTTCGCGGGTCAGAATGCCCGCCAGATTAAGCGATTCCAGAAACGCACCGCCAAGGTAAATACCATCCGGGTTGGCCTCGATCTCGCATCGCCCGATACGCATCAGGTCGATACTTTCCTGAAACGCTTCGGGGGTCCGGATTTCGGCGATCAGGGCGTCCTTCGTCAGGACCCTCAAATCATTTAGCAAAGCACCGTCATTCGTTGTCCCGACCCGGACTGTATCGGCGGCGGCATCTTTCAGGGCGGTCATGATAGTGTCACTGATCGCGCGCTTGATGTCATAAGGCTCGCGGTTGGTATGGCGGTTAAGCGTTTGGGCAAACAGCGGATCGACCGGCCGTCCGGTTTTCTTTTCCAGCGATAAATGGGCAATCGGGCGCTGGTCCAGACGGTCGTTTGGCTCCCCTTCCGGAAACATCCGGATATGTGCCTGATATCCCTGATCCGATGCGGCAATCGAAAACAGCTCGAGGAAACAGCCGAGGCCGATGACGATCTGTCGGCTGAAAGGATCGGTTGCCGGCAGCAGGCGGTCGAGATCGCAGGTCAACACGGCTTCGGTATCGCTTTTCAGGTCAATCACCCACGGCTGACGGTTATGCGGATTGGGCGCAAGAATGGCGTAGGACAGAGCCCGGCGCAGGGGATCGGCATAAAGCGATCCGGCATCCGCCCACGGACGCAGCGCCTCTGTCGGTCTGCGGGTCAGGGCAAACCCCGCACCTCCTGCGGCAACAATGATGGCGGTTGATCCGGCGATCTTCAAAAACTTGCGTCTGTTCATGGTCGGGCATCCTGATTGATGATGTAAAATAGTTTAATGTTTAACTTAATATAGTTTAATATTAAACCAGTCAAGCAATCTCTGACACCTAACGAGAGAAGCCGCTCATTCTGACTCAGTAAAATGAGGAAAAAGATGTCCATTTTCCCTACAGATAAGGACGTTATCTGAGGTCATCGATAACAGGCGTTGTTAGTTATAAGCGGTCCTCGTTGAGTTTGAAGAAATTGTGGCGATTAGGAACTCATTGATGGTTGCTTCTGGCACGGAGCGGGCATTGGGTAATAAAAAAACTTAGAATCGATCAATGTCAAACAGGGCAAGTTCCTCAGCGACGATCCGATTCTATTAGCGACAGGGCGAGCAAACATAACTTTCTCTATTTTGGGCTGTTACCGCTACTGGCACGAACTGGAAGCCATTTACACAACAGAACAAGCTCTAAAAATGTCCGCTTTGGATTTTGAGTCCCGTTCCCTCAATGGGACAAAGCGTACTGTCAAAATTGCAGAATCAGTAACGAAATTAGCACTACTTAATGCGAAACCCAGAGGGCAACTCTTCGGCGTTTCCAATAATATGCACTTCTTGAAAAGGAAGGTTACTTGCGTCTTGAGATAATTCTTCCGAAATAGATTCCCAACGGCCCTTAGGCAGAGTGGTTAGGTTGGCCTGAATCAACAGATAAAACACACCTTCATATCTAGGATTATTTTTTTTTGAGAGACACCGAAGAATACCCTTTTTCGTAGCATTGAGAGCAGGGCTATCGCATTTGAACGGGACTGATGAGTTCGAGTAGGAATTTGTCATTCCATGCGGCTCTTTTGAGTTTTGCCCGATTTGAACCTTTTGATTGATTTCTTTGGATAAGATTGAGGGCCATGTGGCGGATAGTAG
>JAJFIJ010000124.1 GCA_021775105.1 Rhodospirillales bacterium
ACGTAATGACTTAAAATCGATCATGATCATTGGCGCCGGGCCCATTGTAATAGGTCAGGCGTGTGAGTTTGCTTATTCGGGCGCGCAGGCGTGCAAGGCGCTTCGCGAAGAGGGGTTCCGGGTTATTCTGGTGAATTCCAACCCCGCCACCATCATGACCGATCCGGACATGGCCGACGCAACCTACGTTGAGCCGATCACCACCGAATTCCTCGAGCGCGTGATCGCCAGGGAGCGTCCGGACGCCCTGCTGCCGACGATGGGCGGGCAGACCGGGTTGAATGCCGGGATCGCACTTGAAGAGCAGGGGATTCTTGAGAAATACGGCGTCGAGATGATTGGCGCCAAGGCGGACGTGATCAAGAAAGCCGAAGACCGCCAGCTGTTCAGCGACGCGATGAAAAAAATCGGCCTTGATACACCGGTCAGTCAGGTCGTCGGGACCATGGAAGAGGCCTATCAGGCGATGGAAAAAATCGGCTTGCCGCTGATTATTCGCCCGTCCTTTACCATGGGCGGCATCGGCGGGGGCATCGCCTACAACAAGACTGAATATGAGCGCATTGTTTCGGGCGGGCTTTATGCATCGCCGGTCACGGAAGTGCTGGTCGAGGAATCCATCGTTGGCTGGAAAGAATACGAGATGGAGGTTGTGCGCGATACGGCGGACAACTGCATTATCATCTGTTCCATCGAAAATGTTGACCCGATGGGTGTGCATACCGGCGATTCGATCACCGTTGCCCCGGCCCTGACCCTGACCGACAAAGAATACCAGATCATGCGCAACGCCTCGCTGGCGGTATTGCGCGAAATCGGTGTTGAAACCGGCGGCTCGAACGTGCAGTTCGCGGTTAACCCGGACTCCGGCCGGCTGATCATTATTGAAATGAACCCGCGGGTCAGCAGATCATCGGCGCTGGCCTCAAAAGCCACCGGCTTCCCGATAGCCAAGATCGCCGCCAAGCTGGCAGTTGGATATACACTGGACGAGTTGAACAACGATATCACCGGCGTGACACCCGCCAGTTTCGAGCCGACCATTGATTACGTGGTGACGAAAATCCCGCGCTTTACGTTCGAGAAGTTTCCGACCACCGAAGCTCTGCTGACGACGTCGATGAAATCGGTCGGGGAAGCCATGTCGATTGGCCGGACGTTCGCAGAATCCCTGCAAAAAGGCCTGCGCTCGATGGAGACCGGGTTAACCGGTCTGAACGAGGTCAACATCGAAGGCGCGACGGTCGACGGCAGACTTGACGGCGATGTTGTCAAGGCGGCCCTGGCCGAGCCGCGCCCGGAACGTATCCGCTATATCGCCCAGGCCTTCCGTCTTGGATTGTCTTATGATGAAATCAAGGCGGCGTGCAAGTTCGATCCGTGGTTCCTTGACCAGATCAAGGCCATCGTTGATGCCGAAGAAGGTGTGCGGGCGAACGGCGTGCCGGGTACCCATCTTGATTTTCTGACGCTCAAGAAGATGGGGTTCTGCGACGCCCGTCTGTCTGAACTGACCGGTGAAGCGGAAGCCGTGATATCGGCCAAACGTCGCGCCTTGCTGGTGACACCGGTCTACAAGCGGGTTGATACCTGCGCTGGTGAGTTCGCGTCCCAGACATCCTATATGTATTCGGCTTATGAAGGGGACGGCACGCGCCCGGCGGAATGCGAAGCTTTTCCGACGGACCGCAAAAAGGTTGCCATTCTTGGTGGCGGTCCCAACCGGATCGGGCAGGGCATCGAGTTTGATTACTGCTGCGTCCATGCAGCTTATGCCCTGAAAGAAGCGGGTTACGAAGCGATCATGGTCAACTGTAACCCGGAAACCGTTTCAACCGACTACGACACCTCGGATCGTCTCTATTTCGAGCCACTGACCGGTGAAGATGTTGTCGAACTTGTCCGCGCCGAACAGCGTAGCGGTGAATTTTTGGGATGTATCGTCCAACTGGGCGGACAGACGCCTCTGAAACTCTGTCAATCGCTGGAAGATGTCGGTATCCCGATCCTCGGCACCAGCCCCGACGCCATTGATCTGGCTGAAGATCGTGAACGGTTCCAGCAATTGCTGATCGATCTTGACCTTCGTCAGCCCGCCAACGGCCTTGCGCGCTCAAACGAAGAAGCGGAAATCGTGGCCGGTCGGATCGGTTATCCGCTGGTCATCCGCCCGTCCTACGTGCTGGGCGGACGGGCCATGGAAATCGTTCATGATCTGGGGGCGCTGCGCCGCTACATGTCGGAAGCCGTGCAGGTTTCCGGCGACAGTCCGGTGCTGCTCGACAGCTACCTGCAGGACGCCATTGAAGTTGATGTCGATGCGATTGCTGACGGTGATGATGTTTTTGTTGCTGGCATCATGGAACATATTGAGGAAGCCGGGATTCATTCAGGCGATTCAGCCTGTTCGCTGCCGCCCTATTCGCTGTCGGACGAGATTGTTGCCGAGCTTAAACGCCAGGCCATTGCATTGGCCCGCGCACTCAAGGTTGTCGGCCTGATGAACGTTCAGTTCGCCGTCAAGGAAGACGCCATCTACATTATCGAAGTTAACCCGCGCGCCAGCCGCACCGTGCCGTTTGTCGCCAAGGCGACCGGGATACCGGTTGCCAAAATTGCAGCGCGGGTGATGGTCGGTGAAAAGCTGAAAGATTTCGACCTCGACAGCCACGCACACCGCAGGCACATCGCCGTCAAGGAAGCCGTATTCCCGTTTGCCCGCTTCCCCGGCGTCGATACCATTCTCGGTCCGGAAATGAAATCAACCGGTGAGGTCATGGGCCTTGATAGTGATTTCCCGCGCGCCTTCGCCAAGTCCCAGATCGGGGCGGGAAATCTGCTGCCGGATTCGGGCTGTGCATTTATTTCCGTCAAGGACCGCGACAAGCCGAAAGCCGCCGAGCTGGCGCGGCAACTGGTCGGGCTCGGATTTACCCTGATGGCAACCGGCGGCACACAGGCCTATCTCAGCGAACAGGGGCTTGAGGTCAAACGTGTCAACAAGGTTCTTGAAGGGCGTCCGCATTGCGATGATGCCATTCTCAATGGCGAGGTCCAGATGGTGATCAACACCACCGAAGGGGCGCAGGCCATTGAGGACAGCTATTCGATCCGCCGCTCCGCCCTCACCAACAACATCATTCACTATACGACAATGACGGCCTCCGCCGCGTGTATCGGTGCCATTCAGGCTCTGAAAACCTCGAACCTTGATGTTGCGCCCTTACAGGACTATTTTAAGAGAGCGTTCTAGAACGCAAATTTTCCTTGTTAGTGGTTGATGTTCCGAGCGACCCAGGAATTCGGGTCGCAGGGGTATTTTTTGTTGTTAGTGACTGGATAGTTGAGAAGACAAGATGGAAAAGGTCCCAATGACCAGAGAGGGTCTCGACGCTCTCGAACTGGAATTCAAACGACTGAAGTTTGAAGAACGTCCGGCAATCATTCGCGCCATTGCCGCCGCACGCGAACACGGGGATCTTTCCGAAAATGCGGAATATCACGCGGCCCGCGAACGCCAGAGCTTCGTCGAAGGTCAGATCAGCGAACTGGAAGGCGTGATCAGCTGTGCCGATGTTATCGATGTTGCCAGTCTGGATGGCGATACCATCCGCTTTGGCGCAACCGTGCTGCTGGCTGATGAAGATACGGACGAGGAAACCACGTACCAGATTGTCGGTGCCTACGAAGCCGATATCAATCAGGGCCGACTATCGGTCACTGCACCGCTGTCGCGCGCGTTGATTGGCAAGACCGTTGGCGATTCCGTTGAGGTGCCGACGCCCAGAGGGTCCAAGTCCTACGAAATCTGCGACGTTAAATTCAAATAATCTTCCAAATCCGGATCAGGGAATTTATCAGATGACGAGCGCTCTCTTCTCGCCAATCAAGCTGCGCGAACTGGAACTGGAAAACCGCGTTATTGTTTCGCCGATGTGCCAGTATTCGGCTGACGATGGATCGGCGACGGACTGGCATCTTATGCATCTCGGAAACTTTGCGCTTTCGGGTGTCGGGTTGCTGATGGTCGAAGCCAGTGGCGTTGAGGCGGCGGGACGAATCACGCCGGGCTGCCTCGGGATTTATTCCGATGATAACGAACGTGCGCTGGACCGGGTTCTGAAATTCTGCCGCCAGCACGGGGCCGCCAAAATCGGTATGCAACTTGCCCATGCCGGGCGCAAGGCGTCTACGGCACTGCCGTGGAATGGAGGCGCGCCGCTTGGCGACGATGAGGGCGGTTGGCAAACCTATGGCCCGTCGGCGGTTGCCTTTGCCGATGGATGGCGCACCCCGAAAGCCATGCAGCGGGTTGATCTGGACCGGATACGCGATGCTTTTGTTGAGGCAGCCCGGCGTTGCCTGCGTCTGGATTTTGATTTGATCGAGCTTCACGCCGCGCATGGGTACCTTATGCATGAGTTTCTGTCGCCAATCTCCAACCGGCGTGAAGATGAATACGGCGGCAGCCCGGAAAACCGCATGCGATACCCGCTGGAAGTCTTTGCCGCCGTTCGTGATGTCTGGCCGGAAAACAGGCCGCTGGGTGTTCGTGTTTCGGCGTCTGAATGGATTGAAGGCGGCTGGACGCTCGACGATTCAGTTGTGTTTGCCGGAAAACTCAAGGGCCTCGGTTGCGATTTCATCGATGCGTCGGGGGGTGGAAATTCACCCGACCGGCCACCGGTCGGCACATCCGGGCAGGGGTATCAGGTCGATTTCGCTGAACGCATTAAAAAGGATGCCGATATTCCGACCATTGCCGTCGGCATGATCCGTGATCCGGAATTTGCCGAAAATATCGTCGCGTCGGGGCAGGCCGATATGGTCGCACTGGCCCGTGGCCTTCTTTATGATCCGCGCTGGGCATGGCATGCGGCCGAAGAGCTGGGTGCCAGCGCCGCTTATCCGGCGCAATATATTCGCGCCCATCCGGACAACTGGCCGAAGGCTTTTCCCAACCGCGACAAGAGCTAGAGCAAAACCGGAGTAAATGGGTTCATTTGCGAACGTGAGTTTGCGGCAATATCAATGAGTTAGGGCGTTTTCGGTGATTCAAAAATCTCCGGAACCGCTCTAGGACCGCCGTTCCATTTCATCGGCGACGGCAGTCTGCATGGGAGCGCCCGAGCGGCGTAGTCCGTCGATAGCGCCAGCGGTATCTTCGGGGTTTTTGTTCTGCCCCATCTTGATCTTGCTCTCAATCCGTTCAATCGGCATTTCGAAGGCAACGATCCCCTTCAGCATGCCCCGCAGGATATTCTGCTCCATCTTGTCCATGGTCCAGTTGCCTGTGCTTTCGTTCTCGTGAGCCTGCGTGAGATGGCCGAGAATGCCAAGAACCTCTTCAGCATCATCAATGATCCGGGGTTTGCCATAAGCGTGAACCGCCTTGTAATTCCAGGTCGGTACGGTGTTGAGCGATTTATACCAGTTGGGACCGATGTAGGCGTTGATACCGGTAAATATGGCAAGTGCGGTTGTGTCACCATCAAACTGCTTCCAGTGATCATTGGCCCGCGCAACATGCCCCAGTAGCGTACCGTTCTTTCCTTTTTTGGCATCAAGAAACAACGGCAGGTGCGTGCCTTCCGGGGTGTTGTTGGCGGAAGTTATCAGGCTGGCAAAGCTGGCCGACCGGATGACATCCGACATCGCATTGGGTTCGGTTTCAGCAAAATGTTTGGGGACGTACATGGGGCTGTTCCTAAGGGGTCATTAGTTTCGCTTGTATTTGATAAAGGGGGTAACAGTTGCGACCCGATCATACAGGTATCTGGCGGTGAAATTGAACTCCTGTGTCATCCAGTAGACATTGCTGCGGCCAAGTGCATCTGCTGCTTCATAGACCGCTTCAATCAAGGCGCGACCGGCTCCTTTCCCGCGCGCGTTGTCATCGACATACAGGTCTTGCAGATAACAGATTTTTTCCGGTTGCCAGCAGTGGGGGTGAAACAGATAATGAACGAGCCCAACCGATGCGCCTGTTTCATCTTTGGCAATCAGACCGTTAATATCTTCCGTATCCCCCGCCATCAAACGCCGCCAGGTATTACGATAAATTTCGTCCGGGGCCTTGTCTTCATAAAACGCCAGATACAACCCCCACAAACGGCGCCATTCGCTTTCATCGTCGGGGGTTAAGAGGTTGATCGTGACGCTCATGGGACTCTCCGTTCCGCCCTGTCTTGTTTCAGGCATCGAATAACGAACTTACGAAAAAACCGGTATGGTGAATAGTGCCGCAACTATGAAATTGATAGAGCCAATTTAGTGCACACAAAAAAAGGCCTGACCGAAGATTAATCCGGTCAGGCCTCAGTGATCCAGACGTAAAAATCAGCCGTAGCGGTACGGGCGTCCGGCTTTGGTCATATCCGCATTATACTTCTTGAAGATATCAACGACCTTTTTCTTGGTCGGAGATTCAGCCGCGATTTCGTCCCAGAACTTGACCGCAGCGCTTTCTACCTGTGCCCATTCTGCATCGGGGATAGACGTCAGTTTCATATCCTTGCCGTAGACACGAAGGGAGGCTTCACCACCCCAGTACCACCATTGACGATAGTAGTGAGAGCTGTCCATAGCCAGTTTCAGAAGCTCCTTGAGATCATCCGGCAGCTCATTGTAACGATCCATGTTGGCAAAGAACGAACCGGCCCATGCGCCCGAGATGTTGTTGGTCAGGAAGTAATCGGTCACTTTCGCCCAACCCACCGTGTAATCTTCAGTGATGCCGGACCAGGCGATACCATCCAGTTCACCGGTCTGAACCGCAACTTCGATGTCTTCCCACGGCAAGGTCACGGGGACAACGCCAAACTGGGTCAGGAACCGGCCCGCCGTCGGGAACGTAAACACCCGTTTGCCTTTCAGATCAGCGAGACTGTTGATTGGGTCCTTGGTTGCAAAGTGACATGGATCCCAGGCACCTGCCGACAGGTGTTTTACACCGACTTTGGAATATTCAGCGTCCCAGATTTCGTTCAGGCCATATTGGTTGAACAATACCGGCACGTCGAGCGAATAGCGGCTGGCAAACGGGAAGTATCCACCAAACACGGTAACTTCAGTCGGAGACGCCATGGAGTCGTCATCGGATTGTACCGCATCGATTGTACCTTTCTGCATGGCGCGGAAGAGCTCGCCCGTGGGCACCAACTGGTCGGCGAAGAACAGTTCGATCTGCATCCGGTCACCGGCAACCTTGTTGAAGCTGTCAATGGCAGGTTTGATTACATGCGCGGCCAGTGCTGGGCCGGCATAGGTCTGCATCCGCCACTTGATTGTCGAAGCGGCATGAACGGCGGGTGCCGCCAATGTGGCTGCACTGGCAACACCTGCAGCCCCAACTGCGGATAACGCCTTACGCCTCGAGATCGCCTGTGTTTCTTTTTTACTCATTTCTTTCTCCTCTCTCTGGTTTGTTATCATTTTCTTTTCCCTGCAAGTCAGGAAACTGACGGCTGTCTCCGGTTTTTGATTTCCCCAGTTTCATCTCGAATAAACGTACTCCGGCAGCCAAAGAGCGATCTGGGGGAATAACATAATCAGTGCCAGCGCAAGAATCATTACCAGCACAAACGGAATGATGGAACCATATATGTCGCCCAGACTGATTTCAGGAGGGGCCATGGCGCGCATCAAAAACAAATTATAGCCAAACGGCGGGGTCATGTATGCGATCTGGGTGGTTATGGTATAAAGTACTCCGTACCAGATCAGGTCAAAGCCAAGCGCACCAACCAGCGGCACGTAAAGCGGCGCAACGATGACCAGCATTGCTGTATCGTCGAGAAAAGTTCCCATGACCAGAAAGGACAATTGCATCAGGATCAGGATGACCCAGGGGTTGAGACCAAGTTGTTCCGTGAACAGATTGTCAATGGCCTTGACGGCGCCAAGTCCGTCAAACACGGCACCAAACCCCATGGCCGCCAGAATGATCCACATGAACATGCACGATATCGCCAGCGTCTGGCGAACCGAGGTTTCGAACACGTTCTTTGTCATGCGTCCCTTGACGATGGCGGCAAGTAAAGCCGCCAGTGCGCCCACGGCAGAGCTTTCAACAAGGCTGGTCCAGCCGTTGACAAACGGTACCATCATAACGGCGAAAATGAAGATGGGCAAAATGCCGGCACGCAGCAGCCGGAGCTTTTCCGACATCGGCACATCGCGTTCTTCTTTTGGAAGAGCGGGGCCAAGATGTGGCTGAAAATGACAACGAATGGCAATATAGAGGATGAACAGCGTTGCCATCAGCAATCCCGGAACGGCGCCCGCCAGCCAGAGTTGACCAACCGGCTGGCGGGCAATCATGGCATACAGGACCAGAACCACGGACGGCGGCACAAGAATACCCAACGAAGAACCTGCCTGAATAACGCCGGTGACCATGCGCTTGTCGTACCCGCGCTTGAGCAGTTCCGGCAAAGCAATCGTTGCACCAATTGCCATGCCTGCTACGGACAGACCGTTCATTGCTGATATCAACACCATCAAGCCAATGGTGCCAATCGCCAGGCCGCCATTTATCGGTCCTGTCCAGACATGAAACATTTTATAAAGGTCGTCGGCGATTTTTGATTCCGACAACACATACCCCATGAAAATGAACATTGGCAGGGTCAGAAGCGGATACCATTTCATCAGTTTCATGGCCGCTGAAAACGGAATGTCTGAACCGCCCGTTCCCCATAAGGCCAGAGCTGCCAACGCCGCGACACCGCCGATGGCTGCAAATACCCGCTGGCCCGTCAACAACATCAGCATCATCAGCGAGAACATCAGAAGGGCAATAAGCTCATAAGACATCAGAGAACTTTTCCCTTGATCCGGGCAATATCTTTCAGGAGTTCGGAAATGGCCTGCAGCAACATCAGAAAGAACCCGGCGCACATAATCGTTTTGATCGGCCACAGAACGGGTCGCCAGGCGGTCGGGCTGCGCTCATTGTACTTGAACGAATAAGTTGTGCTGTCGATGGCACCGTAGAGCTAGACGCCAAGATAAAATATCAGGACAAATACCGTAAAGGCGTCGACCCAGGCTTTTTGTTTCGGAGTCCAGTTGCCGTAAAACAGATCCATGCGAACATTTGCGCCCAGTTGAAGCGAATACGGACCGCCCATGATATAGTAGGCAACCATTGCGAATTGGGCGATTTCCAGCGTCCACAGCGAGGGCAGGA
>JAJFIJ010000125.1 GCA_021775105.1 Rhodospirillales bacterium
CTACTATCCGCCACATGGCCCTCAATCTTATCCAAAGAAATCAATCAAAAGGTTCAAATCGGGCAAAACTCAAAAGAGCCGCATGGAATGACAAATTCCTACTCGAACTCATCAGTCCCGTTCAAATGCGATAGCCCTGCCTAGCCGCTGACGATATTGTGCTCCGGTCCGAACGGGAACTTGGTAATGTTCTCGGCACCGTTGTCCGTCAAAACCAGAATGTCGTGCTCTCTGTAGCCGCCAGCCCCCGGCAGGCCTTCGGGCAACATGATCATAGGTTCCATTGAGACAACCATGTTAGGTTCAAGAACGGTTTCAATATCTTCACGCAACTCGAGCCCAGCTTCGCGACCGTAATAATGCGAAAGAACACCGAACGAGTGGCCGTAGCCAAATGTCCTATATTGCAACAGGTCGTGTTCCAGATAGATTTCATTTAGTTCGTGGGCGATATCGCAACAGCGGACACCGGGTTTTATCAACTCCAGACCTTTGCGGTGAACCTCGCAATTCACTTGCCATAATTCCAGATGGCGATCAGACGCGTGACCCATGAAAAGAGTGCGCTCAAGTGCTGTGTAGTAACTTGAAATCATGGGAAAACAGTTGAGGCTCAGGATGTCACCGCTCTCGATTTTGCGAGTCGTTACCGGGTTATGAGCACCGTCGGTGTTGATACCGGACTGAAACCACGTCCAGGTATCCATCAACTCGGACTCCGGATAGCTGCGGGCAATCTCCTTGATCATGGCCTCTGTCGAAGCGCGCGAGACTTCAAGTTCTGAAATTCCCACGCCAATTGTTGCCCGGCATACCTCTCCACCCAAATCTGCCACTCGTGCGCCGTCCTTGATAACAGCAATTTCCTCAGCCGACTTGATCATCCGCATATTCATGGCGGGAACCGAAATATCGGTAAATTGAGACCCGGGCAGGGCAGCCTTCAGTTTTTCAAGGTTCTGTAGTGACATGTCGTCATATTCGATGCCGACGTTGGCACCATCGGGGATCAATTCCTGAACAGCCCGGAAATAGTTGTCTCGCTGCCAGTCAGTGTAAACGATATTGTTGCCATAGGTGCGCCGCCAAGGTTGCCCACCATCAATATTGGCGCTGATCGATGTGGACGTTTGCTGGTTGATGACCAAGCCATACAGGCGACCGAAATAGCAGAAGTGAAAACTGGAATAGTAATTGATGTTGTGGTAAGACGTGAACAATACGCAGTCGACATTTTGTTCGCCCATCAGTTTGCGCAGCTTGTTCAGGCGGTCATCGTATTCCGCATCGGAAAATGTGCGGGTCACCGGATTTCCGTTTTCAATATGGATCAGATTTTCCAATTTTTCAGTCCCTGTTTAAAAGCCTTCGCAATGGCGGATTTGAAATGCTTGAATGTCATGAAACGATGCTTTCGGTCAATGGAATTCCAATCTAGTGCCATAGATAAATACTGGAAAATAAAGGTTGGAGGCGGGTGTTGCTGTATCCGGAAAACTTGTTCATAGTGCTGGAATTCTAGGTTCAAATAGGGGATTTCCAGCATGAAGATCGCTGTTCTCAAAGAGCGCCGCGCTGGTGAAATGCGGGTTGCGGCCTCTCCGGAAGTGGTGGGGAAACTCATCGCTCTGGGGTTCTCGCTGGCAGTTGAAAAAGGCGCCGGAGCGGGGGCCTCGTATGCCGATGAAGCCTATAAACAGGCGGGCGCGGATGTTGTTTCAGACTTGTCAAAGACGCTGAAAGGTGCAGATATCGTGCTCAAGGTTCAGGCGCCGGATGCGCCGGAACTTTCGAAAATGAGCAAGGGTACAATCCTGGTTGCCAGCCTGAATGCGTTGACTGATGGTGCCGGTATACAGGCGTTGGCGAAAGCCGGAATAACCGGATTTGCCATGGAACTGATGCCGCGGATTACACGCGCACAAAGCATGGACATTCTCTCAAGCCAGTCCAATCTGGCAGGATACAAGGCGGTTCTTGATGCGGCGGCGGAATATGGTCGTGCCTTCCCGATGATGATGACGGCGGCGGGAACTGTTGCTCCGGCCAAGGCCTTTATCATGGGCGTCGGTGTTGCCGGTCTTCAGGCGATTGCCACAGCCAAGAGACTGGGGGCAATTGTCACCGCGACGGACGTTCGTCCGGCGACCAAGGAACAGGTCGAAAGTCTTGGCGGAAAATTCCTGGTCGTCGACCCGGAAATGGAGAAAGATGCCCAGACCGCAGGCGGTTATGCCAAGGAAATGCCACCGGAATATTTCGAGAAACAGAAAACCGTGGTCGCTGAACATATCAAAAAACAGGACATCGTTATCACCACGGCACTTATTCCGGGCCGTCCGGCTCCTGTATTAGTGACCAAAGAGATGGTCGCCTCAATGCCGGCTGGCTCAGTGATTATTGATCTCGCCGTCGAAGCGGGCGGCAATGTCGAAGGTGCAAAACTTGGTGAGGTTGTCACCTCGGCCAATGGCGTGAAGATCGTCGGCCATGCCAATGTTCCGGCACGGTTGGCGGAAAGTGCCAGTGCGCTGTTCGGGCGTAACATGCTGAATTTCCTGACCCCGCAGGTGGACAAGGAAAAGGGTGGCCTTAATATCGACTGGGAAGACGAAACCATCACCGGAACGCTGGTGACCAGGGATGGCAAGATTGTTCATCCCCGTCTTCTGGACGCCCAGACCAAACCGGCTGCCAAGAAAAAGGCAGCCGCGAAAACAACGAAGAAGAAAAAGGCTCCGGCGAAGGCTGGAAAAACCGCTGACAAGCCGAAGGAGAAGTAGACATGGATGCGGCAACAATTGCAGAGCAAGCTTCGAAACTGGCGACCAGTGCAACCAAGCTGGCTGGCGAAGCGGCTAATCTGGCGCAACAGTCAACGGAACTTGTGGTGACTCAATCGCAATCCATGGCGGGTGACAGCACGTTTCTTTCGCTGTTCACGATTTTTGTTCTGGCTTGTTTTATTGGCTACTTCGTCGTCTGGAGTGTGACCCCGGCATTGCATTCGCCGCTAATGGGGGTGACCAACGCCATCTCGTCGGTGATCATCGTTGGTGGCCTGGTGGCAGCGGGACCGACCGAGATGGATTTCTCCAAAGTCATGGGCTTTTTTGCAGTGACGCTGGCCTCGGTCAATATTTTTGGCGGCTTCATCGTTACCCAACGAATGCTGGCCATGTTCAAGAAAAAGAAGAAATAGGGGACGGATTATGAATATGGATATTACAGGTTACGCCTATCTCATTTCCGCCGTCTGTTTCATTATGGCGCTCAGGGGCCTGAGTTCTCCCGAAACGGCCAGGCGCGGTAACATGCTCGGTATCATCGGCATGGTTATCGCCATCGTCACCACGCTAAATGCGCCTGGTGTCATGAGCTACGGCCTGATTTTCGGCGGGATGGTGCTTGGCGGCGGTATTGGTACTGTGGTCGCGCTGAAGATCGAAATGACGGCCTTGCCGCAACTGGTTGCTGCTTTTCACTCATTGGTCGGTTTGGCAGCTGTGTTTGTCGCGACATCAGCTCTTTATCATCCGGAAGCTTACGGGCTTGGTACATCAGGAAATATTGCCGGTGCCAGTTTGGTGGAAATGGGGCTTGGTACCGTCGTTGGGGCGATCACATTCTCTGGCTCGTTGATCGCTTTTGCCAAATTGCAGGGCGTGATGTCTGGCTCGCCGATCACTTTCAAATTTCAGCATTTCTTTAATCTGCTGGTCGCTCTGGCAATTGTCTACAGCATGGTGGCGTTTGTTGACGGGGAATCCTACGGCTTCTTCTGGGGCATGGTCTTTCTGTCCTTCATGATCGGTTTCCTGATCATCATTCCAATTGGTGGCGCAGATATGCCGGTTGTCGTCTCGATGCTTAACTCGTATTCGGGTTGGGCCGCCTGTGGCATCGGCTTTACGTTATCGAACCCCGCCTTGATCATTACCGGCGCGTTGGTCGGTTCATCCGGTGCGATCCTCAGCTACATCATGTGCAAGGGCATGAACCGCTCGATCTTTAATGTCCTGTTGGGCGGATTTGGGACCGATGGCGGGGTTGGTCCTGCTGCTGCGGCGGGTGGTGAGCAGCGCGCGGTCAAGTCGGGTGCTGCCGATGATGCGGCCTTCCTGATGAAAAATGCATCGAAGGTCATCATCGTTCCCGGATACGGCATGGCTGTCGCTCAGGCGCAACATGCATTGCGTGAAATGGCTGACGTTCTGAAAGCGGAAGGGGTGGATGTCCGTTACGCCATTCATCCCGTGGCGGGTCGTATGCCCGGCCATATGAACGTGTTGCTGGCGGAAGCCAACGTGCCTTATGACGAGGTTTTCGAGCTGGAGGAAATCAATCATGAATTCTCGACCGCTGAAGTTGCCTTTGTCATAGGTGCCAACGACGTCACCAATCCGGCAGCCAAGACAGACCCGACAAGTGACATCTACGGCATGCCCATTCTCGATGTCGAGAAGTCCGGGTCCATCCTGTTCGTCAAGCGTGGCATGAGTTCCGGTTACGCCGGTGTCGACAACGAACTGTTCTTCGCCGATAACACCATGATGCTGTTCGGCGATGCCAAGAAAATGGCCGAAGAGATCGTCCAGGCATTGGGGTGAAGTCTCCACCATTATGTGCTAAAAGGCGGTCCTCAGAGGCCGCCTTTTTTGTTGCCTGAACAGGACAGTACTTCGAGGGAGTAAACGTGAGCCCATCCAAAAACCTTGTTGTGCTTTCCGTAAACATGCCCGGTGACCTGGTCTGCGTGGATGTGTTTGAGCGACCGGATGGTTCATTCGGGTTTGAGGAGTTTCGCAGGGACCCTGAAGACGGGCGGGGATGGTTCCCGGTTGGTTACCATTCCCATCAGAGTTTTGATACGCTTGAGGCGGCGAAAGGGGCTGCTGCCAGCGTGGTCGGCTGGTTGAAAGAGGCGCTATGAGATGCTAATCACCATTGATGCAAGATTGTCCGCTATCCGGATTTTTTCAATGCATCAAGATGGGTTTTCAGGACGGTTTTGAGAACCTCGGGGGATTCTCCTTTTTTGATGTAAGTTCGTGCACCGGCGTGAATGCAGGATTCTGCGATTGCCGTATTGTCATTGGCTGTCAACATGATGACCTCAGCGCTGGCGTCAATTTTTCTAATGTCTTTCAGAGTGTCAAAGCCATTTTTCACGGGCATTTCAATATCAAGCAAGGTCAACTCCGGTCTTAATCTGCCAAATGCCGATATTGCTTCCTTGCCGTTTGCCGCTTCACCCGCAATTTCAACGTCCAAATGCCCCAACAGCGCTTTTAAAATTGTCCTGATCAATTCGTCGTCATCAACAATCAGAACGCGAATAGCATCGGTAGCATCGGACATGATCTGATTCCTCGATTGAGCCAGAGAATATTATTGCTCTTTGGTATAGCACATTATCACTCAAGCGACGATTGTCGGTATTATCCAAAACCTGATGCTGGTTGCCCTCGTGCTTCAAATGTAACATGAGCCAGTAAGCTTCAGGCACGACAAAACCGCGCTGAACAACGTCGGCGCGGTTTGAGATGTTCCCTTGATCAAGCGGTGACGGAGGCCATCACCGGCAAGAACTAGAAGCCTTCGCGTTCGATCCGCTTGCGCTCAAGCTTGCGCGCCCGGCGAACGGCTTCGGCCTTTTCACGGGCACGGCGTTCAGA
>JAJFIJ010000126.1 GCA_021775105.1 Rhodospirillales bacterium
CGGTATCGGGATCTGAATTTTGAAATGGTTTCTTCGCTTAACACCACTTCACTGACCGGTTTGAAGGTTAATGATACAATCTTTTCGTCATCTTCGGAAAAGGAGCGCTGGGTCGCCGGATCAAAGGTCCGGATGCCATCCAGTTCATCGCCAAAGAAGTCCAGCCGGGTCGGCAGGTCCGCACCCGCCGGATGGACATCAATAATTCCGCCCCGCACGGCATATTCCCCAGGCTCCATCACCGTTTCGACGCGAGCATATCCATTGCGATCAAGAAATTGACAGAGAACCTTCGGGTCCAGCGGCTGCCCTGTCGTCGCCGACAGTTTGGCATCAGCGAACGTCGATCTTGCCGGGACTCGTTGCAACAGGGCGGAGACGGTGGTGACAATGATCCGGGGGCTCTCATCCGCGTCATCAAGCAAGTTGCTCAGGGTATCAATGCGTTTACTGAGAATGTCGTTTTTCGGCGATACCCGGTCATACGGCAGGCAATCCCAAGCGGGAAATTCCAGAACCGCGAGTTCCGGCACAAAGAAGGCCAGCAGATCGACCATGCGGGCAAGGCCAATATCATCACGGGCAACAAACAGGGCGTCATTTCCGGCCGTGGTCGCCTCCGCCACGATCCGTGCATCCATGCCTTCCGGCGCACCGGATATGGTCCTTCGTCCGGAACCGCTGGGGATTAAATGTTGCATGATCTGGCTGCCGTCAACCTACTGCTTGAGGCCATTGAAATCGATAACAGCGACCATGACCGACTGCTGCATCCGTTCCGGCAACGCCTCGCGCCCGGTAATCCAGTTATAAAGATCGAGATCAGATTCGTTCAAGATCGCCTCAAACAGGGATAATTCATCATCGCTCATGGCCGCAACATTCTGTTCGGCAAAACGGCCAAGCAGGATGTCATTTTCCTTCATGCCGCAATGCTGGCTCTGATAGAGCAGTTTTTTTCGCCGGGCGTCCATGCTGTCCCCTGTTTTGTATTGGACGTGATGTCCAAGCGGCCTACGATATAATCTGTTATTCCAGCAATGTCAGCACGAACACGCACCATGCGCCCGGAAATCCTGTTTTCCCTGTTCAAACCGGTCACATCCCTGAAAGGGGTTGGGCCGCGCATTGGTAAACTAATCGAGACTGTAGCCGGACCCAACATTGTCGATTTGTGCTGGCACTTGCCAAGCGGTGTCATTGACCGCAGGTATTCACCAAAAATCAGTGATGCCCAATCCGGCACCGTCGCGACCATGGTCGTCAACGTGCTGAAGCACAACAAACCACCCAACAGGCGCCTGCCCTATAAGGTTACCTGTTCAGACGATACCGGCATTATGTCGCTGGTCTTCTTTCACGCCCACTCCGATTATTTGCTGACACATCTCCCGGAGGGGGAAACACGTGTCGTCAGCGGCAAGATCGAGCGGTTTGGCAACGAGTTGCAAATCACCCATCCCGACCACATCGGCACGCTGGATGAACTAGAAAATATGAAACGGATTGAACCGGTATACCCACTGACTACGGGTCTGGGACTGAAACCGCTGGGCAAAGCCGTTCTCGCGGCGCTGGATTTGGCACCCGATCTTGGCGAGTGGATCGATCCAAATCTGCTCAGGCGAGAGAACTGGCCGAGCTGGCATGATGCCCTTCTGAGTGCCCACCACCCGGAAACGGACGACGATATGGCCCCAACGTCGACGGCGCGGGCGCGACTTGCCTATGATGAATTATTGGCCAATCAGGTCGCCCTGGCGCTGATGCGAAACAATATGAAAACCATCAAGGGACGATCGTTTCAAGGAGATGGGCAGTTGCAAAATCAAATTGAACGGAATTTGCCGTTTGAACTGACGGCATCGCAAAAACAGGCCTTTAAAGAAATATGTGACGATATGGGCACGCAGTCGCGAATGCTGCGTTTGCTCCAGGGCGACGTTGGCAGCGGCAAGACCGTTGTTGCCCTTCAGGCGATGATGAACGCGATCGAAACCGGGGCGCAGGCGGCAATAATGGCACCAACAGAAATCCTCGCCCGACAGCATCTGGCGACGATTGAGCCATTGGCACAAGCAGCCGGGGTCAAGACGCTGCTGCTGACAGGCCGGGAAAAAGGCAAGAAGCGTGACGCCATACTGGAGGCCCTGGCCGATGGCTCGGTTAAAATTGCCATCGGCACTCACGCGCTCTTTCAGGGTGATGTCGCGTTTCAGGATTTGGGACTTGCAATTATTGATGAACAGCACCGCTTTGGTGTTCATCAGCGCCTGACACTGGCTGGCAAGGGCCGAGGCGTCGATATCCTGGTGATGACGGCAACGCCAATACCGCGCACCTTGATGCTGACGGCTTATGGCGATATGGATGTATCGCGTCTTACTGAAAAACCGGCCGGGCGCAAACCTGTGGAAACCCGAACCATTCCGGTCGAACGCCTTGATGAGGTTATCGGGGCCGTCGGACGAGCCTTGCAGACGGGCACAAAAATATACTGGGTCTGCCCGCTGGTTGAAGAATCCCGGAAAATTGATCTGGCAGCCGCAGAAGACCGGTTCGAGCAGCTCCGGCATATTTTTGGTGATCGCGTGGGTTTGGTCCATGGGCGTCTGAAAGCCAAAGAAAAAGACGCCGCAATGGAAGCGTTTCTCAATGGTCCTGTTGATCTGCTGATCGCAACCACCGTCATTGAAGTCGGGGTTGATATCCCGGATGCGACGATCATGGTCATTGAACATGCAGAACGTTTCGGATTGGCCCAGCTTCATCAATTACGCGGGCGCATAGGCCGTTCAGACAAGACGTCAACCTGCCTGCTGGTCTATTCCGGCCCCCTCAGTCAGACCGCGCATGACCGCCTGAAAATCATGCGCGAGTCTGATGACGGATTTCGTATTGCCGAAGAAGATTTGCGCTTGCGCGGCGCGGGGGAATTATTGGGGACACGTCAAAGCGGGTTACCGGAGGCGCGGCTGGCTGATCTGGCAGTTCATGGTGATCTTCTTGCCATCGCCCGTGACGATGCATCTGTTTTTCTAAATCAGGACCCAAATCTGGAATCGGCTCGCGGACAGGAAATTCGCACCCTCCTCTATCTGTTCAATCGTGACAGCGCGGTCCTTAATCTCAGGTCGGGTTAAAAATATCTATTTCAACCCCGAATATTGCAAAATGTTTCCAAATGAAACGAATTGAAACAGCTGGACACACACGTTCTTCAGCAATGACGATATAATCCGGAAAGTTTAGATTTCGGCGACAAGGAGCATATCGTTGAATAACGCCTCCCATCACAAGACTGTAACCAATATGAAAACACCGAGTTCTTCGGTGCCGGTGCACAATACCCGCTACTCCGTTCATTACAAATTTGATGGGGATTTTACGCCAATTGACAAATGGTTGTCACAGAACTGTGTCGGAAATTTTGATTATTCCATCAATCAGAAACCCTGCGCGTCCGGGCAAACCAGGGATGTTGTATTGCAATTCGAAACCGAGGAGGATCGTGCCAAATTCAAGGATATGATTCTCGCCGGTGGCAGGCCCTGAACCTGAAATTTCAAATATTGGTGAACTCAGGTTTTTTCTCTGAAGCTTTCCTGCTGATCATTTGGCCGTGAATCTTTCGGAGCGATAAAGCTTGCACGATCTTTCTCACGGATAATATCGATATCTTCGTAGGTCTGTGCAGACACAAGTGCATGTTGCTGTTCTGATTCCGGCCGGCGGTCCGGCGGAGTCACAATTCCCCCGGAAATCACCATCTTGATCGCCTCTTCCACCGTCATGGAAAGTGACACCAGATCCTTTTTCGGAACAAACAGTAAAAACCCGGATGTCGGGTTCGGGGTCGTTGGCAAAAAGATATTTATGCACTCTTCTTCTGTAACGTTCTGCACCTCTCCTTCCGTCCGCCCGGTAATAAAGGCAATTGCCCAAATCCCCCGACGTGGGTATTCTACCAATACGGCCTCGCGAAACGCATTGGATTGCTGGGCCAGAACAGTTTCCAGTATCTGTTTGACAGCATTGTATACACTGCGAATGACCGGCATCCGATTAAGAAGCTGCTCGGACAGCTTGATCCATAATCGCCCGAAGAACCCGGCGGTCAAAGCGCCAATCAGCATCAGCGTCAGGACCAGAACAATCAGACCCAGCCCTGGCAAGGCAAATGGCAGGTAAGTTTCGGGATTATATTTTCCGGGAATAAGCGGCGTTACCTGGGAATCAACAAAACCGATAAAAATCCACGCTAGATATATGGTGATTGCCGTTGGCGCGGTGACAAGAACACCCGTCAACAGGTAAGCCCGCATGCGCTGGCCAAAACCAAGAGCGTGCTGCTTTTTGTTACCCGCTTCTTTTGCCGCAGACACTTCGGCCTGTGAGCGGGACATGGTATTGGGATCGCGTGGATTTTTCATTGCAGAGGCATCATAGGGTGGTCGCGTACCATACGTCGATGGTTAGATTGGTGAAATCATAAATCTATTTACTCATTGATCGGACATGGTCGGCAAGTATATTAAGCAGCCCCCGGATAAACGGGTCCGCCTTGGACATTTT
>JAJFIJ010000127.1 GCA_021775105.1 Rhodospirillales bacterium
CCGTTCCTTGTTTATGAGGCGGGCGAAGCTTTGCGATTTGACGAGGTTTCTATCCGGGCCGGGGTCCAGGGTATCATCAGGGTGATGGGCGATCTCGGGATGATCAAACAGCGGCGTCATCACGAAGCCCCGACCGAACCGGTCATATCGCGCAGCAGTGTCTGGTTGCGGGCACCGGAAGGGGGCATCTTCCGTGCCAAGGCCAAACTAGGTACCCAGGTTGCCAACGGTGATAACCTCGGCACAATTGCAAGTCCGTTCGGCGAAAGCGAGTTTCCCATAACATGCCCGACCGACGGCATCATTATTGGAAGAAGCAATCTGCCGAACGTTAATCAAGGCGACGGCATTTTCAACATCGCCCGGGTTTCTGATCCCGATGCCGCCGCGGAAGCAGTTGATATTTTCCAGGATGACTGGGAACAGGGCGAATAATATAGGTGATTCTCGACAGGTATGCCTGCCGTTCCTGATGATCCTGTGAAAGATCAGCCTTTATCAGGCTCCCGTCCAGCATTCCCGTCGTCGGCCTCTCGGGCGAAAGGTTTTCGTTTCGGCCATCCAAGAACCCTCAGCGCAAGCCGCATCGGCATTACGCGGCTCTTTGTCGCCAACCAGATTGCATGAAGGCCGCCTTCTTTCAGTTGCGTGAATGCCTGACGTGTGGATGTCGTACCGGTCAGGGCGATCCGCAACAGGCGACGGGCGGTAATCAGCCAGACCGGGCTTACGATCAGGGAAAATGCCGTCACGGTAACAACCAGTTGGAATTCATCTTCGCTGATCAGGCCCAGGCTTCTCCCGGTGGCGCCAAGGAGAAACGAGAACTCGCCGATCTGGGCGAGCATCACACCGGAAATAAATGCGTGCGGCCAAGGTTCCCGCAAAAGCGTCAAGATACCAATATTGAGCCCTGTCTTGACGACCGTGACAATGAAGACGATGAGGATGACCTGGCCGATGTTGTCCCAAACGAAACGAAGATCGATAAGCAAACCGATCGACAGGAAAAATACCATGATCAAAACGCTTTGGAAGGGCTGGACGCTCCGCCCGATGGTTCGCCGCGCGCTGCTGTTGCCAACCAACAGACCGGCCAGAAACGCGCCATATGCGGCGGTCAGGCCGAGAAGTGCCGTCACAAGAGCGGCACCAAAACAAATAACCAGACCATAGATCGGTCTCAGTTCGATGGAACTGACCAGTACCGATGACAGAGGCAATTCAACTTTGTGCCGCCTTCCGAGAAACCATATGATACCGACAAGCAATACGATTGAAAGGGCGACCTTGTACAAGTCCCGGACCTGTGCCTCTTCGCCCGCCATGGCGGCAGTAATCAACATCATGGGAATGATCGCCAGGTCCTGAGCGATGAGTATAGAGACGGATAACTGTCCTACCTGCGTCTGTAGAATATTCAAATCCTGAAGCATTTTAATGGCAACGGCAGTGCTACTGACCGCCACCACGAACCCAAACAGGACGGCGGTTCCTGTCGACCAACCGGTAAACCGGGAAACCAGTAACATGATTCCGACGGCGGCAATAATCTGCAGGCATGCGGTTAATGTCGCAACAATCCAAACGGCGCGGAATCCACGCAGGCTGAGCTCCATGCCGACAAAATAGAGGAGCAGAAGAACACCGAGCTCTGCAAGAAAAGTAATGCTCTCGCGATTGTCTATCAGCCCCGCGCCAGAGGGTCCCAGAAACAGTCCCGTCAGGATATAGCCGACTAATGCCGGTTGGCGGAATCTGGTAAAGATAATTCCGGTTATCAGTGCGGCTAACGCGATGACAACTAAAGAAACAAGTTCAGGGTTTGCGATCAATCTCGCTTCTCCATCAGATAACCTTCGGCAACTGACAGGCAATTAGCCGAACGATGATAACACCAGTAATCTGATCCTAAACTGGAATGACTGTCGTACGTACAAAAAAGAACCTTTGACTCATTCCAGATCAACCCAGATGAGGAAGAAGATCCCGCTTAAATAAAATTATTGCTTCCCCAGCACTTTCTCCATCCGCTTGATCCCGTCCAGCAGTTCCTGGGTGGTTTTGATACGCGCTGCGTTGCGATAATCTGCCAACGCTTGTCGGATGTTGCGGCGTTTTTCATGCAGGCGACCGCGCCAGGCCAGAAGGCCGGGGTCGGCCAGTTGGCGTTTCAGCAGGATATCCAGATCGGTCAGGGCATCGCGTGTGCGCCCCATTGCTTCAAAGGCGCGGGCGCGTGTTTTTCGCGCAACGATCATACGGGGGTCGTGGGTCAGGGCCGTTTCAGCACTCCAGATGGCGTCGCGGTAACGTTCGGCGGCAAGGTAAACGCGGGACAACGTTTCGAGAATCCCGGGATTGCCGGACGCCAATCCGTTGGCCACCTCAAGATCGTCGAGTGAGGCTGCGATGGTTTGTTGCGTTCGATTGCCATAATCAAACCGCGACTGGGCGCGTAAAAACAACACGTACCCCTTCAGTTTGCCATCAGGCAGCGCAGAAATGGCGGACGAGAAATCATTGAGCGCAGCTTTGAGATTGCCCGCCGCCAGATGGGCCTTGGCGCGGGTTTGAAAGGCGCGAATGCGCGACGCACGGTCGGTGTTCTGGCGACCAATGACAACATCGCAGGCGCGGAGCGTGTTGATGACATCGGTCAGGGATTCGTTGCAGGCGTCTGAAATCTCATCGGCGGTGGCGGGATTGGCAAGCAGCAGAAAGACGGCAAAACCGGCAACCGGTTTCCGGCACATCCAGACCTGATCAAGCCATTTCATCACATATGAATAACCCGACCGTAGGCATCAAGCACGCTCTCATGCATCATTTCAGAAAGCGTCGGGTGCGGGAAGACGGTATGCATCAGCTCTTCTTCCGTGGTTTCCAGCCCCATCGCGACGACATACCCCTGAATGAGTTCAGTGACTTCGGTACCGACCATATGCGCGCCGAGAAGCTGGCCTGTTTTTTTATCAAATACCGTCTTGATCAGTCCGTCCGGTTCACCAAGCGCTATCGCCTTGCCGTTGCCCATGAACGGGAAGCGCCCGACATGAACCTCATACCCCTGCTCTTTCGCTTTGGCCTCAGAAAGACCGACACTGGCGACCTGCGGGTGGCAGTAGGTGCAGCCGGGAATCTGGTTCTTGTCCATGGGATGGGAATCAAGCCCGGCGATTTTTTCAATGCAGATGACGCCTTCATGTTCGGCCTTGTGCGCCAGCATCGGTGGCCCGGCGACATCGCCAATGGCATAGATACCGGGTTCTGCCGTACGGCCATAACCGTCAATGACGATGCACCCGCGATCCGTTTTGACCTTGGTTGATTCCAGGCCGACGTTCTCAATGTTGCCGACAACGCCGACCGCAGAAATCACCCGGTCGACGGTGATCTGCCGGGTTTTGCCTTTGGCATCTTCAACCGTGCAGGTCACGGAATTGGCCGCCTTGTCGAGCTTGGTGACCTTTGCCGATGTCATGATCTTGAGACCGTGTTTTTCCATCTGCTTGCGGGCAATGGCCGAGATTTCCGCATCCTCAACCGGCATGATCTGGTCCATCACCTCGACGACGGTGACATCTGCGCCAAGGGTCTGATAGAAGCTGGCGAACTCAATGCCGATGGCGCCCGAGCCGACAACCAGCATTGATTTTGGCATGATGTCCGGTTTCAGGGCTTCGAAATAGGTCCACACCAGCTTGCCGTCGGGCTCGAGGCCCGGCAATGCGCGCGGTCGGGCACCGGTGGCGATGATGATGTGCTTGGCCGTCAGGCTGGGCAGCACTTTGCCGTCTTTCATAACGTCGACCTTGCCAGGGCCGTTCAGTCTGGCTTCGCCGTCAACCACCGTGACCTTGTTCTTTTTCAGCAGATGACCGACCCCGCCGTTGAGCTGTTTCGAGACGCCGCGTGAGCGGGCAATGACCTTTTCGATATCAAAGCTGATGTTGTCCGCCGACAGACCGTAGTCGCCGGCGTGTTTCATGTAGTTGTAGATTTCGGCCGAGCGCAGTAGCGCCTTGGTCGGGATGCAGCCCCAGTTCAGGCAAATGCCGCCGAGGTGCTGTTTTTCGATGACACAGGTCTTGAACCCAAGCTGGGCGGCGCGGATCGCCGTTACATACCCGCCGGGACCGCCGCCGATCAGGATCACGTCAAAATTTGTTTCGCTCATAACCTAAATCCTATCAAGTCTGTCGCGGGTCAACTCGCCGGAGGGCGCATCGCCCGTATTGACCACGCCTTTGCGTTCCATCACCAGCGCGGCGCATTCGTTCGCTGCATGGGGTTTGTGTTCAACGCCTTTGGGCACAACCAGAAATTCGCCAGCGTTCAGGGTCTCTGTCCGGTCACGGAAATCGATGTTGAGTTGACCGTCAACGACAAGAAACATCTCATCTTCATCATCATGTTTGTGCCAGACAAACTCACCCTGAACCTTGACCAGTTTGATGTCGTAATCATCAAGCTCACCGACGATTTTCGGTGACCAGTGATCGCTGAACCGGTTCAGTTTTTCGGCGATGTTTACCTTTTCCATAATCAGAGCATCAACTGGATCGGGTCTTCGATGATAGCTTTGAGGTCTTTGGTAAAGGCAGCAGCGGGAGCACCGTCGATGCAACGGTGATCAACGGCCAGCGTCAGCGACATCACGGTTGCCATGCCGAGAGCCCCGTCCTTGACGACGGGGCGCAACTCCCCTGCCCCGACGGACAGAATCCCGCCCTGCGGCGGGTTGATGATCGAGTTGAATGATTTGACGCCAAACATGCCAAGGTTCGAAATGGTGAACGTGCCACCCTGATATTCTTCAGGCTGCAATTTGCCATCACGCGCCTTGCCAGCCAGTTCCTTGACCTCTTCGGAGATCGTTGCCAGTCCCTTTGATCCCGCATCCTTGACCACCGGGGTAATGAGCCCGCCTTCAATGGCGACGGCGATCGAGATGTCGACACGCTTGAATTTGAGGACCGCGTCCCTGGTGAAGGCCGCGTTAACGTCCGGGTTGCGTTTCAGGCCCAGCGCCACGGCCTTGACGATGAAATCATTGACCGAAATTTTGTAGTCGGCACCATCGCGGGAATTCAGGTCCTTGCGGAGCGCCATCAGGGCGTCGAGCTCGACATCCATGCTGACGTTGAAGTGCGGAATGTCGCGGGCAGATTCCGTCAGGCGGGTGGCGATGGCTTTGCGCATGTTGCTATGCGGCGTTGCCTCGAATTCCGGCATCAGGGCGAAGATCGGGTCTTCCGCGCCGGCTATCGGTGCCGCCTGAGGTGCAGCCACCACCGGTGCAGGTGTTGTAGCGACCACTGGCGCGGCTGTACCGGTACCTGAGGCAACGGCAGCTTCAACGTCGCGTTTGACGACACGACCACGCGGACCGGACCCGGTTATCTGAGAGATATCCAGACCGTTCTGTTCTGCCAGTCGCCGGGCCAGCGGGCTTGAAAAGACCCGACCACCAGATGGTGCAGCGGCAACTGGTGGTGGAGCAGTTGTGGGGGCAGCCGGGGTTGGTGCCGGTGCTTCAGCAGGTGCCGGAGACGGAGCAGAAGCAGGAGCCGACGGTGCACTCACATCACCGATATCAGCGGCACTTTCGCCCTCTTCCAGCAACACGGCGATGGCCTGATTAACGGGCACACCTTCGGTTCCGGCGGCGACGAGGATTTTACCCAGCACGCCTTCGTCGACGGCTTCCACTTCCATAGTCGCC
>JAJFIJ010000128.1 GCA_021775105.1 Rhodospirillales bacterium
TGGTCGGTATTCAGATCACGGAACCTGATGCCGGCGTCGTGAAGCGCGCTTAACAGGGACGTGATCCCCGTGCGCTCGCCTTGGGTGTCATAGGTATAGATCAGCCGGGTGCCGTCATCATTGAGGCCGAGTTTGAAAGAGGCCAGCTTGTCGGGGACCCCATCAAGCGGTTCCGCCAGATCAAGACAGAGCTGTTTCTTGCCAAGCTTCTGCATCAGCGCGGTTTTTTCTTCAACAAGGATGATCTCGCCATTGTTGATGACCCCTACCCGATCGGCAATCTCTTCCGCTTCCTCGATATAGTGGGTGGTCAGGATGATGGTCACGCCGGACCGGCGCAATTGACGGATCATCGCCCACATGTCTTTTCGAAGCTCGACATCGACACCCGCTGTCGGCTCATCCAGAAACAGGATTCTCGGTTCGTGCGACAGCGCCTTGGCGATCAGCACCCGGCGTTTCATGCCGCCCGACAGTTCGACGATCTTGTTGTCTTTCTTGTCCCACAGCGACAGGTCTTTCAGGACCTTTTCAATATGTCGGGGATTGGGGCTTTTGCCGAACAGGCCACGGCTGAACGACACCGTCGCCCAAACCGTCTCGAAGGCATCGGTGGTCAGTTCCTGCGGCACCAGACCGATCAGTTCACGGGTTTTGCGGTAGTCATCGATAATATCGAACCCGTCAACGGTGACTTTGCCGGCTGTCGGATTGACGATACCGCAGATGATACTGATCAGGGTTGTCTTGCCCGCCCCGTTGGGGCCAAGCAGCGCCAGAATTTCGCCGGAGTCAATCTCCAGATCGACACTTTTCAGCGCCTGAAATCCATCAGCGTAGGTTTTGGACAGTGCGGAAATCGAAATCAGTGACGTCATCAAGTCTGCTTTGTGTTTTTACCAGATTGGAGTGGTTGCAAATCTCTTCGCCCTTCCGGTCAATGTCAAACGGGTTGTTGTTGTGCAGCATGTCACCCGGCCCTAATGTCGCTTGCATGAGCGACAATCGATCCAGCAAAATCAGTACCCTGCTTTCGGGCTCGTCCGTTGACCAGCCCGGACTGGCGGCGACCATAATGGTCGGCTCGCTGTTCATGCTGGCGTTTCAGGATTCACTGGTAAAACTGGTCAGTACGGAAATCACGCTCTGGCAGTTTCAGGTCATGCGGGCGTCTTTTAATATCTCGATGCTGCTGGTCCTCACCCGGCTGGTTTGGGGAGGCCGGATATTCTGGCCAAAACGACCATGGGCGGTGCTGCTGAGAAGCCTGTTTCTGGGGTCGGGCATGATGCTGTTTTTCGGCGGCATGCCGTTTCTCAGCCTCGCCAGTCTGGCCGCCGGATTATATGTGTTTCCGTTGTTTGTCGCGCTTCTGTCCGGCGTGGTGCTCGGCGAACGGGTTGGCCCGCGGCGGATCATGGCGATTATCTGCGGCTTCAGCGGCACCCTTTTGATGCTGAAACCGGGAACGGATGCGTTCACGCTGGTTGGCCTGATGCCGATTGGCGCGGCGTTCTGTTATGCCTCGAGCATTCTGACCACACGGAAAATGTGTCGTGGCGAATCACCGGTTACCCTGACCTATGGTCTGGCGGTTCTGCTGCTTGTTGTCGGCTCATCCGGGGTTGGTGTTTTTTCAGGCAACCCGTTCCCTGATCTGGCAACATCGTGGCCCTATCTGTTCACCAGCTGGAACAGTGTCGGCCCGCGGGTATACGGGATTATCGCATTCTGTTCGCTGATGAATATTTTCGCCAATATCGGTCTTTCGAAGGCCTATCAAAGCGCCGAGTCAGCCTGGCTTGCACCGTTTGACTATTCCTACCTGATTTTTGCCACCTTCTGGGGGGTGGTGATGTGGGACGATGTTCCGGATGTACTGTCGTTCCTCGGCATGGCATTGATTGCCGGGGCCGGAATTTTCGTCGCCTGGCGCGAACGTCAGGACGCCCGGAATACCGACATTCCTGCCAAGCCGGATTTGCGATAAACGGGAGCTGGTCTTGATTTTATCCTTTGAGCCGATGTTTTATGCCGCCGCCGTTGTTGCGGTGATCCTGACGGGGATTTCGAAAAGCGGTCTGGGGGGCGGACTTGGACAGATGTCGGTGCCGTTAATGGCAATGTTCATCTCACCGGTCGCCGCTGCGGCGATCATGCTGCCGATCCTCTGCCTGATCGATATCTTCAATCTCTGGGGATACCGCAAGGACTGGAACCGCGGCGATGTCGCCCTGATGTTGCCGGGTGCGGTGATTGGCATCGGTATCGGGGCGATGACCTACAGCTACGTTGACGACAATGCGGTCAGGTTGCTGCTTGGTGTGGTGACGATCATTTTCGCAATTTCGTTTTTCATGCAGGGATCACCGGTTGGCGAAGGGCGCAAGCCGGGCAAACTTACCGGGGTTCTCTGCGGCACCGTTTCGGGGTTCACCAGTTTTGTTGCCCACGCCGGCGGTGCGCCGGTGAAATTTTATCTGTTGCCCCAGAAACTGCCGGTGAAGGTGTTTGTTGGCACCCATGTGTTCTTTTTCTTTGCCGTCAACCAGATCAAGCTGTGGCCCTATTTCTGGCTTGGCCAGTTCTCAACCGAAAACCTCTCGACCAGTCTTGTCCTCGCCCCTGCCGTGCCGATAGGTGTGGTTATCGGCTGGTGGCTGGTGAAGGTGATTTCAATCGAGCATTTTTACAAAATGATTTACACCTTGCTGTTGGTCGCCGGAGTCAAACTGATCTGGGATGGCCTGGTGAACGGTGGCTATATCTAGGGTCCGCTTTCTGCACATCGTCCCTTGCGTCGAATTGCAATCATTCCAATGTTATTGGAAGGCGCGTATGGTTAAAATAATCATTCAAATTCCAGTCAATCACATCGGGGAGTGCGGAACATGGGACACAAATTCGACAATATTCTGGGAACAGTCGGCAACACACCGGTTGTCAAAATCAACAAGCTGGCACCGGCGGGTATCAATCTTTATGTCAAGATCGAGGCCTTCAACCCGATGGGGTCGGTCAAAGACCGTCTGGCGCTGGGGATTATCGAAGAAGCTGAAAAATCCGGTGCCCTGAAACCGGGGCAAACTGTGATCGAGGCGACCAGCGGCAACACCGGCATCGGTCTTGCCATGGTCTGCGCCCAGAAAGGCTATCCACTGGTCGTCACCATGGCCGAAAGCTTTAGCGTTGAGCGCCGCCGGTTGATGCGGTTTCTCGGCGCCAAGGTTGTGCTGACACCAGCAACGGCAAAAGGCACCGGCATGGTTGCCAAAGCCCAGGAGCTGGCAAAAGAAAATGGCTGGTTCCTGACCCGCCAGTTTGAAAACGAAGCCAATCCCGATATGCATTCACGTACCACGGCGCGTGAAATCATTGCCGATTTTGAAGGCGAAAAGCTGGATTACTGGGTCACCGGTTTCGGCACCGGTGGAACTTTGAAGGGCGTTGCCCGGGTTCTGGCTGAGGAAAAACCGGAAACCAAAATCGTTGTCTGTGAACCTGAAGACGCACCAATGCTGAGCAGCGGTACGGCGCAGGAAAGAAACGCAGATGACACACCCGCCGCCAGTCACCCGTCGTTCAAACCCCACCCGATGCAGGGCTGGACGCCGGACTTCATCCCCAAGCTGACCGGCGATGCGGTTGATACGGGTGTGATCGAGCGGATTTTGACGATCAGCGGCCCCGAAGCCCTGAATTGCAGCAAACAGCTGGCGTTGCAGGAGGGCATCTTCGTTGGCATCAGTGCCGGTGGCACCCTCGCCGGTGCGCTGAAGGTCTGTCAGGACGCACCGCAAGGGTCGAACGTGCTGTGCATGTTGCCGGACACGGGCGAGCGGTATCTCAGCACGCCGCTGTTTGCCGACGTGCCCGCCGATATGACCGAGGATGAGCTGGAAATTTCGGCCTCAACGCCGGGTTATCATCTGGGACCAAAGGAATAAACAGGCATATCCCGAGCAGACGGGTTCATCTGTGACGACGTATTTGCGACAAAAGCAAATCCCGAGCAGACGGGTTCATCTGTGACGACGTATTTGCGACAAAAGTGAGTCAGTCTTCAAACAATGTGCTCTGACTCATAAAATGAGAACGATCCGAATTTCATGTCCGTTGTCGCACGCATAACGGTCGAAATTTGCTGATGGTTATTCAGACCGGTTTTGACCCGATCCGGATATTCTGCAGATTTACATCTCAGTTCTGGTTACCTGATCAGTTGCCATACGGATTCAATCACCGCATATCGCTGGGTAGAGCCACCGTGATCAAGGTTCCCTTGCCGACCTCGCTTTCAATAGTTAGTTCGCCGTCGTGGAGGTCTACAAACGACTTCACGATTGCCAGCCCCAGGCCGGTTCCTTCCTGAGCCTTGTGTGGATCTGTTTCGTCTCTGACAAAGGCATCGGTAAGATGCTGCAATTTTTCCTTGGAAACACCTTTGCCGTTGTCACGGATTTGAAAAATATGATGCCTATCTGATACTTTCGCCGACAGGGCTATCTGTCCGCCATCCGGTGTGAATTTTACAGCATTGGAAAGCAGATTAATCAGGATCTGCTTTATTGCTCTCTGGTCAGCATGAAGGGAAGGGAGACTTGCTGACACATCAACTGCATATCGAATGTCTTTCATGCCAGCAGCCTTGATGATATATCGCGAACAGTCTTTAACAATTTTTTCTACCGAAATTTCCTCCTTGTTCAGCGTCAGTTTACCCTTTTCGATAGCCGAGAGATCAAGGATGTCATTGACCAAGCGCAGGAGATGATCGCTACTGGAGCGGATGTCGTACGCATATTCCTTGTATTTCAGCGACCCTAGCGGCCCGAAAAACTCTCCAGTCAGCATATCAGAAAATCCGCTGATGGCGTTCAAGGGTGTTCTTAATTCATGGCTCATGGCGGCCAGGAACTCTGATTTGGCTCGGTTCGCCTCCTCTGCCTCGGTCAGGGCCCTGCGGCGTTCCTCGTCGGCCCGTCTGCGCTCGGTAACATCGTGCAGCATAACGGTAAAAATCTTTTCACCACCGGTCTCGAGTTTCGACACTGATGCCGAGGCTGGAAATTCGGTACCGTCCTTGCGAAGACCGGTAATCTCCTCACGCTGATCCATATAGCGAAAGGTATCCAGAGATCTATCGAACTCGTCAATATGCCGCTGATGCCCCCGGCGCAGATGTTCGGGCATCAGGATTTCCATCGATTGCCCCAAAATCTCCTCTGATCGGTAGCCGAAGATGCGTTCTGCGCCCTTGTTGAATAGCTGGACCTTCATATCTTCACCGATGGTGATCACGGCCTCCGGCGCGATGGCGAAAATTTCCGCCAATCGATCTTCAGAAGCCCTGGCGGCCTCTTCCGCCAGCTTGCGGGCGGTGATGTCCTCAATGACAGCGAGAAGATACTCCGGCGTATTGTGTTCATCGCGAACGACTTCGACAGTCAGGGTTGTCCAGACGGTGCTTCCGTCGGCACGAATATATCGATTATCCGTAACGTAGTTTTGCCTGCGCCCGGCCAAAACTTCCTTAATGGCCACACGATTACAAGTGCGGTCTTCCGGGTGAGTGATATCTCCGAACGAAACGGACAAAAGTTCCCCCCGGTCGTACCCGACAATGTCTGCAAACCGGTCATTGACCAACAAGAAGCATCCGTTGGGGGAAATCTTCGCAACTCCAACACCTGCGTTTTCAAAAATTCCTTTGAATTGTTTCTCGCTATCTCTGAGCATTCGGATCATTCGAACACTCGCCCTGTATCGCCACCAGAACATTGACACAACGAGGGCAAGCATGGTTCCGCCCATGATCCAGGCAACCAGTGCCACTGTCCAGAAGGGGGCGGGCTTTCCAAACCAATTCGTATAGATGTTTCGGTATTCGGGGGACGTGACAAAATCTCTTAACGTTTTGTCCAAGATCGCCAGCAGTTCCAAGTTCTCTTTGTGGACGGCCATACCACGTTTGATTTCTTTCAACGGTTTGCCAATGACCTTTATATGGTCTTCAACCCTGGTTTCACGGGCCAGCTTCCAGGTAACAGATTCCGGATAGACAAAAGCATCAACCTCGGTGGAAAGAAGAGCAAACAGGGCTTTGGGAAAATCGTTAAACACACGCAGGTGAAAATCGCCACGAGATTTGAGAATCCGGTGCGCAGCATTGGAGGTGAGGACGGCAACAGGACGTTCAGAAAGGTCGTCGATACTCTTAATGTCATTGGTGTCTTTGCGGACAAAAATCGAAATGCGAAACGTATCAACCGGAACGGTGTATGCAGCATGATCTTTTCGTTGTTCTGTGATGCCATAGTTGGGGATAATGTCGATGTCACCATTTTGAAGCGCTTTGTTAATTTCACTCCAGTTTTCTTTCACCCGGTATTTGACGGTTAATCCTGCCCGCTTTGCCACCGCGTTCATCACATCGGCGGCAAAACCTGACGGGTTTCCGTTTTCATCCAACAGATAATAGGGAGGAAACGATTTCAGGAATCCGACATTTACCTGGCCCTTGGGAGGTGACGGACCATCATTTGCGGACGCCATCGAAGCAATGACGAGGGACAGAAGGCAGCAACCTAGATATTTCCCTATCTGACCTACCTTGGGTTCGCATGCTGGTTCTGTCATTGATCTTCATCAAATGCTGTAAATTGCCGCGCCCGGTATAGCGTCTGCTCTATGTCGATTGTGAGTCTTTTCACAATCCCGTATGCATGTTTCCCGGTCATTTCATGCCCCCAGCAGTTCGAAAATTCTGAAAGATATTCGAATGCTTACCGTGTGAAGTGGGTCGACTTGTGATGCTTAGCCCAGTATACGAACCCGGCATTTCTGCAATGTGAACGCAATGTTGCACGGAGATGAAGGGGTCATTCACGATGAGGGGAAAATCACTATATTAACCGGCTTATGAACCGAAGCGGACAGTCCGGGATCAGTGATTGATTCAGAGGGGCAATCCAGATTTGAGAAATCCATTACGGTGATGATCACGATCACTATCCAGCAGATAATGTTGTAGTTCCATATGTGACTCGACCGAAAAATCAGGCTCCTGGCTTAAAACGGCCTGCATATACACTGCCGCCTCTGAACTTTGCCCCAAATAGGTGAAGCAGCTTGCCAGGAAGGAGCGATGCGTGGAATCGGGTGTTTCAGCCCGTCTGAATGACTCGATTGCCTCCTGGTAGCGCCGAGATACGAAATAGGCCCTGCCCAGGTGACTCTGGAACCGTTTCGGATAGAAAGGGTTGAGTTGCATCGCCTTTTTGATCCACTCGATACCCTCAAGTTGCTCTTACGGCCTTTCCGTTATATGTGAATGTTGAATTACGAGAAACTACGAATAAATTTCCGAATTTGGACAATTGGGTAAGGATGTCTTCTGTCAACCCATCGGCAAAAAAATCCTGACCGGGATCAGCGCTCATGTTGTCGAAGGGTAAAACCGCGATTGAAGGTATTTCTGTTGGTGCTGGTGAGGGGGCGAAATCCTCTGCTGCGGTCGTAGCGACGATATTGTTTGCATGGCCCGGAAATCCGCACTTGACGTGGTAAACATGAACCGGCTTGGCAATATTTTTGACCTGATGTTCCCCAATATCCTCGAATGGGCAATCGACGATTTTGTGTACATGGCCATAGACATGCGACGTGACACAAATTCCGGGGGCATCGGCAATACTCTCAAGCCTGGCAGCAATATTTACGCCATCGCCGTGTATGTCGTCCTGGTCAACGGTGATTTCACCGAGATTGATGCCCATACGGAAATTCATGCGGCGGTTTTCGGGGTAATCTTTATTAAATTCGGCAAAGTTCCTTTGCATCTCGACAGCGCATTTAACGGCTTCGGTTGCGGTGGAAAACTCCACCAGAAAGCCGTCACCGGTGTGCTTTACGATACGTCCAGAGAATTCGGCGATTTTAGGTTTGATGATATCGGCGCGCGCCGATTGCCAATCATTAACCGTAGAAAGTCCATCCTCATTCATCAATCTTGAAAACCCGGCAATGTCTGCTGCGAGGATTGCAGCTGGTCTCCGTTGGTTTGGAGGATGATCCATATTAATGATAAGCCCGTCCCAATAAAATCATTACAAAAGAGTATGACCTTCCAATAACTCCATGCCAACAAGCAACCAGATACACATGTCCGCTTCCGAAAAAATTCCCGTCAAATCTCCCACGGAACCATGTCCGAATCCAGGAGGGAAACAGACAACTCACGCTCAGGTAAAGGGTCAGTCTTCAAACAGGCGCGATATTTCGCCGAACGAGGCGGCGTCTGCGGCGTAATCGAACGTTCCGTGGTCGATGATTTCCTGGGCTCCACGAAGCGCCGCGCCGAAGGCGACGCGGAACAGGTTGGAGCCGATGCTGATCCGTTTGACGCCAAGGTCGGCGAGGTCGGTGACCGATAAATTCATTCCGGGAAGCCCGGCGATGACATTGACCGGGCGGTCGAGCGAGGTGACGATACTGCGGATATCGTCAACCGTTTTCGGACCGGGTGCATAGAGGACATCCGCGCCCGCTTCCTGAAACGCTTGAAGACGTTTGATGGTGTCGGCGAGATCAGGGCGCTTGTGCAGGTAATTCTCCGCCCGCGCAGTTAGCACAAACGGTCGGTCCAGCCCCCTCACCGCCTCGACTGCCGCCATCACCCGTTCAACCGCCTCGTCAAATTCATAGATCGGTGCGTCACCGTTAACGTTGACGTCCTCAATTGACCCGCCCGCCAGACCAGTCTCTGCAGCAAGGCGGATCGTTTCGCCGATGTCGTCGATGCTCTCGGCGTAGCAGCTTTCCAGATCGGCATTGACTGGCAAATCCGTCGCTTCGACCAATTCGCGGCAATGGGCAAGCACTTGATCGCGGCTTGACGTGCCCTCCGGGCGACCGGAGGCGAAATCAAACCCGGCACTGGTCGTTGCCAGGGCCTTGAACCCAAGGTGTGCCAGCATCCGCGCCGAGCCGACATCCCACGGGTTGGCGATGACGAAGGTGTCGGGTGCAGTGTGCAGGGCCTGAAAGGTCTTGGCGATATCGGCGTGCGACGCGTTGGGGGGTGTCATTGTGACGTCCTTTGTTTGGTTTTGATCAATACACTAAATGGGAACGTCACCCTTCATATATCGAATTTGCGATCATACGTCATTTGGATTAAGCAACAAGAGGATAAGGAAAAGCAGGTTTCCAGCAGTCCCCAGTGCTGATGCGGGGTCTCAGCTGGTCTACGCATCTTCCTAGTTTACCGCGCCGGTCAATTGAAACGCAGACCAGAATATGGGGTGTGGGAATTTTGATTTGGTGTCGACGAGAGCAGAGCGAAGCGCCGTGGCTTTCGGGGTTGTCTTGAGTTCTGCATAGAACCTTTTCATCAGGTAAGCTGTTGCGTCATCGGACACCGGCCACAGGCTGGCGACAATTGACTTGGCTCCGGCATAGAGAAACCCTCTCGTCAGACCGATAACATCTTCACCGGACTTGATATTTCCCAATGCCGTTTCGCAAGCGCTGAGAGTGACCATGTCGGCATTCAATCGTAACGTATAAAGCTCATCTACATTTAAGTTGCCGTCTTCACCATCTCCCGGAGCCAGCAACATTCGAGACTGCAGGGGTTGATCTGGATTAAATTGCCCATGGCTGGCCAGATGCAGATACTTGAACTGCGGTGCGAATTTTTTGAAATTTGCCTCCGACGCCAGCTCGCGAAGCAGAATGCGAGAACCTTTCCAACCCTGATCAATCGCCCGGGTTTCCGCCTGTGCACCCGGCAAGTCCCATTTCGGATCGCCCAGGTCCGGATTGCCCAAAGCCAGCAGTTCCTGCGAGAAATTTCCTTTCTTATCGAGATACTGCAATACAGAAGCGCTTGGCAAAAGGCGGATATCAAATTTCTCGATCAGATATTTTCTCCCGTCGCTAAGCGCTGCGAATGGCAGGTAATGAAGCGGACCATGCGGGACGATGGTCAACATTTTTCCAGTCAGTTTATTCTGCGCTGGTCGGATCAGGCGGTCATACATCCGCCGTGTCAAATCAACGTAGGCCTTTGACGGATAACGCTGAACAGCACTCCGCAATTCTGTCACCGTTCCTGCCAGATTCTTGCCATCCAGTTGAATCGCCTCGATCGAATTTGACTTGACGATGAAAGCGTACAGATCGTCGCCGTGTCCGAAGAACTCGAGTAACGTCTCATCTGTCTTCAGGCGTTGCTGTATCTGTGTCACATCGATCTCGCTGGCACTAACCAGAGAGGCCAGTTCAGGTGACGATGATCGCAATGCCGACCGTGCCGCATTTATTTTTGCGCCCCGCGTTGTCACATTCCCGTCACCCGCAGATGCCAATTGGATGGACTTGTACTCCAGATTGCCCAGCTCTCGAATCAGTTCGGTCGACGAGGTCGTGTCGGTATTTCCGGCAAAATTTTGGCGAGAGGCCAACATTTCAACCAAAGCCCGTGCCTTGGCCCGTTCGACATACTCAAACGCCTCTTTATGTCTGCCTGCTGCTGAAAGTAAGTTGACCAGATCGCCATAGATATTCACTTTTCCACCAATAAATCCCATTCGGTAATCTTCTTTGTCCAAACTGGCTCTTTGATTTTCGAGCAGCTGAATTGCTTGTTTCATTAAGGACTCCGACGCTTTTGTGTCGCCCTGTGACTTCGCGATCAGGGCGCGCTCATGCAGTAGTCGAAAATGCAGGTTGGCAAAGTTAGCGATGCGTTTGTCGGCGAGAAGATTATCGTAACCTGCCCTGGCGATATCCAGATGGTTAGACTTGTAGGCGCTTCTATAGAGCATCACCCGCATCGGCATGTTTTGATAAAATATTGCTTCTTCCGTTGTCGTGCCGGTGACGGCCAGGGAAATGGATTCGACGACGGGTGTCCCGATAATTTTGAACGCATCTCTGATCCCGTCGAGGGCGTGCTCGCCCTGACTTCGGTCATCTCGCGTCAAAACGTCGTATGCCGCTTTATAGTTTCCGGCGACATAGTGGCTTCGCCCCAGCCAGCGGCGGATTTTGTTCAGACCATAAAAATTCTCCCAACTCTTATTGAAACCCTGATAATTTGACCACAGGACTTTACGAAATTTTTCGGCAACGTTTTTTCGCCCCTGCATTTCCGCAGCAACGGCCATCAGACCGGCCGCTTCAGACTCCGCCGCAAAACGGTCCTGCTGCGCATGGACACTGTCTTCGGAATCGATGTTGTTCATACCCAGGGTAAAAATTGAGGTATAGGCGGTGAGAAGCGAGTTATAGACAAGTCGTGGCTTCTTTTGTGACGCCTGATAAGCCCGGTTGGCAAATTCCGTTGCCTTTTCAACGTCGCCGACATCAATATATTTTCGCGCCTCGATGGAGGATAACAACAACTCCACATAAGAGGCGTTATAGGTGGCCACACCAACCGTAAATTCCTCGCTCGAAGCACGGGGCCACAACGCTTTCATACAATCATCAAGCTCGGACAACTTTTGCAGATGGTAAAATGCTTCGCAAATTTGATAGTGATCATAGGCGGAATATGTTGCGAAATTTGTCTGACCAGAATCCGAAACGATGGCCGAATGCTCTCCCCTGATGGCTTTTTTGGAAACATTCGATACACAGGCGGTCATAATCGTAGAAACTAAAAGCATGAAGCTACCAACACGTACAACCTTGGGAATTCTCTTTAAAAAACCGTTCATACAGCTGATCCACCCCTTTGATGCGAAGATGTTCGTAACATATTGTATATGATTGGAAGGGTAATAGATGTCCATGAAAAACCGAAGAACTTTAGTCAATCAAAACGGCCAGAATGACCGTGATTATAAATAGTTAATAAAAAATTATTCATAGCTAAATAAATATTGCTATATGTATAAAAACAATATACCAACTGCCCCATCATGACAGACCGACCGACTCCTCGCGACGCAGCCTGCGAACTGGCTGAGTTTTATGCTGAACCCTTTGGTGGCAAGCCGAACGGAAGCTTTCGTATTTCACCCAAGAACCTGCGTAGATTGCTAAGGCGACGCCGGATAACTGAAGAATTTGTCAGGTTGTTGAGCGAAGAATTGTTTGAACTTGGTTATATCTTTACCGATATGGAAACATTCTACACGGTAACCAGTGCGCGAAAATACACCAACTATCGCCGACTGTCCGATACGTTGATCGTATAAGAAGGGTTGCTGTCAGTGAAAACCAGAAGAAAGCCTGTTAAAAAAAGAAAGCCTGTAAAAACATGTATTGGCTGGCGCGAATGGATTGGCTTTCCTGAATTAGGGATTGAGCGGATCAAGGCGAAAATCGACACCGGTGCACGCACTTCAGCTATTCATGCCTATCGTGTGCGTAAAATCGACGATGCCGATGAGCCCCGGGTGGAATTTTTCCTCCATCCGGTACAACGGCGACGCGAGCCGGAAATTCAGTGCGTTGCCAGGATTATCGACGAACGCACCATAAAAAGTTCGAACGGCAAACAGGAAACTCGCTATGTGATCATCACGCCCATGCGCCTTGGTGAGGCGGTTTGGCCGATCGAATTAACATTAACGGACCGTGATCAAATGGGATTTCGCGTTCTTGCCGGACGCGCCGCAATCCGGGGGCACTGCGTGGTTGATCCCGCCTTGTCATTCCTGTTGGGTCGCTGAAATTTAACCTGAGGAGAAGATTATGAAACTCGCCCTGATGTGCCGAAATCCGGATCTCTACTCTCACCAGCGCCTCATTGAAGCCGCCACGGAGAGAGAGCATGAAATTGATGTGATCGATCATCTTAGATGTTATGTAAACATCACCTCTCACCGTCCGCAAATTCATTATCAGGGAAAAATTCTGCCAAAATATGACGCCGTCATTCCCCGCATTGGCGCGTCGGTGACCTTCTTCGGCACCGCCGTTTTGCGCCAGTTTGAAATGATGGGTGTTTATCCGGTCAACGAGTCGGTTGCCATAACCCGGTCACGCGACAAGCTCCGCAGCATGCAACTGTTATCCCGAAAAGGCATCGGAATGCCTGTTACCTTGTTTGCGCATCGAACCGGTAATGCGGATGAACTGCTCGATATCATTGGCGGTGCGCCGGTGGTTATCAAGTTGCTGGAAGGCACGCAGGGCATCGGCGTCGTTCTTGGAGAGACGCACGATTCCGCGTCGAGTATCATTCAGGCCTTCGGTGGGGTCAAAACCAATATCCTGATTCAGGAATTTGTAAAAGAAGCCAACGGTGAAGACATACGATGCCTGGTGGTTGGCGATAAAGTCATTGCTTCGATGTTACGCAAAGGCAAGGAAGGTGATTTCCGCTCTAACCTTCACCGGGGCGGTTCGGCAAAGACGGTAAAAATTACGCCGACGGAGCGCCAGACTGCTGTCTCGGCGGCGAAAATCATGGGTCTTAATGTCTGCGGCGTCGATCTGTTGCGATCAAATCATGGCCCGGTCGTGATGGAAGTTAACTCGTCGCCCGGAATCGAGGGTATCGAGAATGCAACCGGCATCGATGTTGCGGGAAAAATTATTCAGTTCATTGAACGAAAAGCTGTGCCCGGTAAAACAAGGACCCGTGGTCGTGGTTAAATCCTCCCGAGAACGGTTTGTTCTTGGTCAAACGACTATAGCGCCCGGAACACGGGCGACTGTTGATTTACCGCTCAGTCTGCTGTCGGATCACACACCGATCACCCTGACGGTTCAGGTCATACACGGAAGAAAACCCGGTCCGACGTTGCTGATAAACGGCGCGGTTCACGGTGACGAGGTTAATGGCGTCGAGATCATCCGGCGTGTGGTGCGTCATTCCGCGCTCAAACGTATGGCCGGCACATTGATTGCCGTACCGATTGTCAACGTTTATGGGTTCCTGACCAATACGCGTTATCTGCCGGATCGACGAGACCTCAACCGAAGTTTCCCCGGCTCACCATCTGGCTCCCTGGCATCGCGACTGGCCCATCTTTACATGACTGAGGTTGTGGCCAAAGCCAGTCATGGGATCGACCTTCACACGGCGGCCATTCATCGTTCAAACTTTCCGCAAATACGATGCGACTTTTCCGATCCGGAGGTCCGCAAGATGGCGATCAGTTTTGGCGTTCCGGTGATTTTGAATGCTGCCCTGCGCGACGGCTCACTGCGCAAAGCGGCCCGTGATCTGGGTATCCCGTTCCTTGTTTATG
>JAJFIJ010000129.1 GCA_021775105.1 Rhodospirillales bacterium
GATATCGGCACCCACCGGGTTGCCTGCCACCACGCTGAAAAGATCGTTGAGCGGCTGAAAGCAGGAGGTAGCAGTGAAGGGTGAAACCGGAACACCGTTGCTGGAAGTCGATCAGGTTTTCAAGGCCTTCCGGGTCGGTAGTGAAGGCTGGCTTGGGGACAAGGCCATTCTCGTCCGGGCGATAAACGGCGTCAGCATCACCATCACCAGGGGCGAATCGTTTTGTCTGGTGGGTGAAAGCGGGTGTGGAAAATCGACGCTGGCGCGCACCGTGATGGGGCTGGAGACGCCGACATCGGGGACGATATCCTATGAAGGCATGCGGATTGATGATCTGGCGGACGACAAGCGGTTGCCGTTCCGCCAGAAGATGCAGATGATTTTCCAGAACCCCTATGCGTCGTTGAATCCGCGCATGACGGTTAACCAGACACTGGAAGAACCGCTGCGCTTTCACCGCCCCGACCTGAGTCCATCGGCGCTTCGTGACAAGGTCGTCGAGGTTATGGAATCGGTTGGCAATAATCCGGACTGGGGCGAACGCTTCCCGCATGAGTTTTCCGGTGGCCAGCGCCAGCGTATTTCAATCGCCCGGGCGTTGATGGTTGACCCGGAATTCGTCGTCGCCGATGAGCCCATTTCGGCGCTCGATGTGTCGATTCAGGCGCAGGTCCTGAACGTCATGATGGAAGCCCGGGAAAAACATAACCTGACCTATCTGTTCATCACCCATGATTTGAGTGTGGTTGAACACTTCGGCAGTCGGGTCGGGGTGATGTATCTGGGTGCACTGTGTGAACTGGCGGATACCAAAACGCTGTTTTCAAATCCGCGCCATCCCTATACCCAGGGCCTGCTGGCGGCGATCCCGAAAATGGACGGAACGGAGCTGTCGCATACCAAAATGAAGGGCGAGGTGCCGACCGCGATGAATTTGCCACCGGGTTGCGTGTTCCATACCCGCTGCCCACTGGCGAAAGACCGCTGCAAGGTCGATATCCCGGAACTGCGCGACATCGCCGGTCGCCAGGTTGCCTGTCATTACGCTGAAGAAACCGCTTAACGCTTTGTTGATATCCGCCCGTTAGGCTTCACGCCATCGATAGCATGGCCGAAAGTGTGTGCAGATGGCGGACGAACAACCACCGCCGGACGAGTATCCGGACCGCCGGACGGATAGTGAACGGCGGGACGATGATCGCCGCGATGATGAACGTCGTGCCCTTGACCGGCGCGCGCTGGAGCGGCGCGGAACTGGTTCCCGTGAAACCTGGGATGAGGTCGAGCGCCGCGAGGCTGACCGGCGCGATGCCCATCGCCGCGCCCATGAACGCCGCAGCCTGGAGCGGCGCCGCGAAGAAAGCCGGCGGATTGAACACATCATTGCGGCGGGCTGGCCCATGCCCGGTGATGAAGACTAAAGCAAATCCCGAGCAGATAAGTTCATCTGCGACGACGAATTTGCGATATAAGCAAATCCCTTAAAGCCCGGATACAAAACCCTTTATACGCTTGCAGCCTTCGGCGATCATGTCATCGCTAACCGCGAACGACAGGCGGACATGGCCGTCTGCCGTCGGCCCGAAGGCCGTGGCATTCAGCACCGATACACCGGTTTTCTCATAAAGCTGCGTGCAGAATTCATCGGTCGATAAGCCGGTGCCGCTGATATCGACCATCAGGAACATCCCGGCCTCGGGTATCAGGCATTTGATCCGTTGTACTTCGGCCAGTTGCGCTAACGCCAGATCGCGGCGGCGACGGTAAATGTCGCGGCCTTCCTCGACATCGTCGGTACAGTTTGTCAGCGCCTCAACGGCGGCTTCCTGAATGAAACCGGGCAGGCCATATAGCATGCAGAGCGCCAGTTTGGCGACGTGGCGGGCCATTTCAGCCGGAGCGACGACCCAGCCAACCCGCCAGCCGGTCATGGCGTGTGATTTCGACAGGCTCGATGCGGTCACCGTGCGCTCGGCCATACCCGGCAGGCTGGCGATGCTGATATGCGGCGCATCGAAGGTCAGCGCGGCGTAGACCTCATCCGAGATCACCCAGAGATCATGCGCAATGGCGATCTCGGCAATCGCCTCAAGTTCGCCCCGGTTCATGACAATACCGGTCGGGTTGTTCGGCGTGGCGAAAAAGATCGCCCGGGTATTTTCCGTGACCGCGGCGCGGATACCCTCGAGATCGGGACGGAATCCGCCAGTTGCCGGTTGCGGAACGGTGACAAACTTCGGTCCCGGTGCCTGTACGGTGGCTTCGTAGGTGACGTAGGCGGGTTCGGGCACGATAATCTCGTCGCCGGGTCCGGCAATACACTGCATCGCCGAATAGATCGCGCATTGTGCCCCGGCCAGAGTCACGACATTTTCCGGCCCGACTCTTTGCCCCGAGCGCGCCTGATGGTCGCTGGCAATGGCGGTTCTCAGGTCAAGCCGGCCATCGACGCTGGTATAATGGGTGTCGCCGTCGTTCAGCGCTTCAATCGCCCTGTCGACAACACGTCGCGGGGTCTGGAAATCCGGGTCGCCAACGCTCATGACGATCACGTCTTCGCCGGCAAGGGCGGCCTGGGTTGCCTTGAAATGGAGTCTCCAGGCTTTCGAACCTTCGCCCGAAATCCGTTCGACCAGTGGAGAGTAACGCATGAAAATAATCCCGATCCGGTGCCGTTGCTGAGGCTGTTATCGACGCTGTTCCCGGCAGCGCCGCAGGTGCTGTCCTAGCATGAGAATGGTATTTTCGAAACCTGTCATGTTGCTGTCATTCATGCGACCCATTATAGACATCGAAATACACACGATGATGTGATCAAAAGTCCAATTCTCGACTTGAAGAAACCGGTAAAACGGCGTATCGAATGCGCGCCCCGCATTTTGCGGCGACAAAATCTGGAGACCTGCCAAGTTGTTCAAGAAAAACGAGCCCAAGATCGAAGTCGGTGACAAGTTTGTTAAAATCGATGACCCGAAAACCATCTGGGTGGTTGCCGGAAAAGGCAGCTCTGTTGCCCCGGTTCCCCATTATCAGGTCGTCCGTCAGGGTTACGAAAGCCGGCTGCGCACCCTGTCCGAACAGGTCCTGCTGGATACGGACTATTACCGCCGCGTCGGCTAGGCTGTTTACTGGTCCGGCAAGTAGTCGTCCGACCATTTCAGGATGATATTGAAACTGATCGATACCCGCGTCTCGTCACAAAGATTGGGGTGCACGAAATGCATCAGCCCGGCTGGCCACATCATCAGCAGGCCCGGTTCCGGCAACACCGTGTATTCCGGCTCAATATAGGGGTCGCCCTTGATCGACTGCATGTTGAAACCGGTGCGCGGGTCATAAAAGGTAATCGAATTTGGCCTTAAATCACTGCGCTGACGCTTTTTCTCCGCCGCTTTCGGGACCTTCAAATAGTAGGTGCCGCTCAGGTAACAGTGCGGGTGATTGTGCGGATCGTGATAGTCGCCGTTGCGGTTAACGTTGGCCCAGCCGTGGATCTGCCAGTTGGCCGGATAATCAATGCCAATCGCCTGCAGGTACTGAATAACGCTTTGGTTGACCTGTTCGCGCAACCAGTTGGTCGCTGGCTGATCGACATTGAACGGATTGTTGTCGCGGTAGTCGGTGGTCAGGTTCTTTTTGCTGCGGTCCCATTCGCGTACCAGCTTTAAAAGCTCCTGATTGGGGCCTTCGAAATCTTCAAGCACATGGCGGACAATCCGCGTCGGCCAGAGGTCGAGAATTTCAATCATGGCTGATTTGCCCAAAGCACCCTGTCTATCGGCGCTCAGGTCCCGTCGACGCGAACCTGCTTGAAGATATAATCGCCGCCGCTGTTGATAATGGCGAGGCCGGTAAACGGATCGCTAAAGCCCCGGTCCGTGGTGCTCAGTAATTTGCTGCCGTCGATACTGACGTCCATGCGGCCGTCCGAATGCCGTAGCCAGACCACTTGATGGAATTTCTTGTCGAGCAGGGACGGGATTTTATTGGTACCATCGATAACCGTTGTGCCTCTTGAGGAGACGCGGCGCAGCTCCAGGCGGCCCTCCGGCTGATAAACCAGCCGGTATCCTGCACTCTTGCCCGGTCCGGCAAACTGGCCCTGAAAGGCGGCAATCTCGACCCGTCCCTTGGCCGTCCAGGCGCTCATGTTGACGGTGACGGAAAAGGCGTTGGAAATGGCAGCGCTGGTGTGAATAACGGCATTTGACGGGGCGGCGGCCTGCTGGGTTTGTCCCTGCTGTTTCCCCCCCAGCGCCTGATTGAGGATTTGTCCGAAAATTGCCGCTGCCGCATCCTTGCCCTCAAGCGTTTGTGTCTGCGGCTGGGCCTGCACCTGCGCGTTGGGGTCAACCGAGGTGCGCAATCCCCAGCCTTTCTCGATCCAGTATTCACCGGCACTGACCTGCCAGACCGGATTGGCGGTGAAATTGCCATCGGCAAAACTGTCGTTAAGCACAAGGTTACGCCACGGGCGATCAAACCCGGTCGCCAGATCACGCAGATCGCGCAGGAATTCCGGGCTCGCCGCCTGCGCCTTCTCCGCCTTGTCGATCAGCGCGTTCAGCTTTTTTACAAATTCCTGAAGTTTTTCGTTATTCGCCGGAACCGACGTATCCGGGTTCTGCCATTTTGAATAGGTGGTGGATTGGGCCGTCGCCAGAGAGGTCGGCAAAACAAGGGCGAGGGCGAGAACGAGAAGACGCATGTGAGAAATCCGCTAACTGGTTGATCCGGGTTTGTCAGCCTAACACAGGTTGATGAGGGGAATCACCTGTATTGGCGGATGAAGGGGGTGCAAAATCTGGCATTATTCAATTTATACCCCTATATCTTGCAAACACCTGATCGATCCCTCGCAATCACCACGGAAATCTCACAATGAATGATTCAACGTCTTATATGCCTCCCAGGGTCTGGACATGGGAAAAGGAAAACGGCGGCGAATTCGCCAGCACCAACAAACCCGTCGCTGGCCCAACCCACGACAAGGAACTACGCATCGGCAAACATCCGTTACAGCTCTATTCGCTGGCGACACCGAATGGTGTGAAAGTCACGGTGCTGCTGGAAGAATTGCTGGCACTCGGCAAGACCGGCGCCGAATACGATGCCTGGCTGATCCGTATCCGCGACGGTGATCAGTTTGGCAGTGGTTTTGTTGATGTGAACCCCAACTCAAAAATTCCGGCGCTGATGGACCACAGCACGTCAACCCCGACGCGGGTGTTTGAATCGGGCGCGATCCTTTTGTACCTCGCGGAAAAATTCGGCGCCTTCCTGCCAGGCGACCCGACCAAACGCGCTGAATGCCTGTCCTGGCTGTTCTGGCAAATGGGAAGTGCACCGTATCTCGGTGGCGGGTTTGGTCATTTTTACAATTATGCGCCGTCCAGGATCGAATACGCCATCGACCGCTATGCCATGGAAACCAAACGCCAGCTCGATGTGCTCGACCGTCATCTCGCCGATAACCGCTACATGTGCGGCGACGACTACACCATCGCCGACATCGCCATCTGGCCGTGGTATGGCGCGCTCGCTTTGGGCAAGCTCTATGATGCCGGTGAATTTCTCGATGTCGGGTCTTATAAAAACCTCGGCAGATGGACCAACGAGATCGCCGCGCGCGACGCTGTCATTCGCGGCCGCATGGTCAACCGGGTCAACGGCCCGCTCGAAGAACAGCTTCATGAGCGCCACGACGCCGGTGATTTTGACACAAAAACGCAGGACAAAATTGAAAAGGCTGACGCTTGAGGAAAGTTTTATGGACGCAGATTTCTGGCATCAACGATGGAAAGCCAATACCCTCGAGTTCCATCAGGACAAGACCAACTCCCTGCTGGTGGATTGCTTCGACACGCTGTCCCTGAACCGGAACAGTCGCGTGTTTGTGCCGTTCTGCGGCAAAACGCTGGATATCCACTGGCTGCTGTCCAGTGGTTACCGGGTTGCCGGTGCGGAACTGAGCGCTCTGGCGGCTGAGCAGCTGTTTGACGACCTCGGAGTCGAACCGGACATCACCCGGATTGGCGACCTCAAGCGCTACAGCGCCAGCCGTATCGATATCTTCGTCGGCGACATGTTCGCCCTGACCCGCCAGATGCTCGGCGCGATAGATGCCGTCTTCGACCGCGCCGCCCTGGTCGCCCTGCCGGACAGCATGCGTGACCATTATGCCGGGCACCTGAGCGAGATGACGGATACCGCCCCGCAGCTCCTGATCACCTTTGAATACGACCAGACCCTGATGGACGGCCCGCCGTTTTCCGTTGGCCCGGAAGAGATTCATCGGCTCTATCAGGAGAGCTACAACATCGCGCCGCTGCGCAGTCAGGATGTAAAAGGCGGTCTGAAAGGCATCTGCCCGGCAACGGAGAACGCGTGGCATTTGCGAGCGTTGGATAATGGGAGCTGATGTCCGGAAATACCCCCGAGATTGAGCGGCTGCTGACAATGGACAAGGAACTTGCCGACGCCGACGCCGAATTCGATCACCAGCAGCGCCGCTATAATGACCAGATCGAACGCAACGGCGGCCATGATCAAGGATTCGGCCCCGATCTCGGGCGCATCATCCAAAATCGGAAACGCATCGCCAACGAGCGGGCGGAAATCGCGGCTAGAATTGCTGAACTTCGTGCAGAATCCTGATCTCTTCAGGCGTACAAATGGTCTCCCATGTCAGAATAGCGGGGACACGATCCCGATCCCTTTGGGGTCGCGTCATGTCCCCGAAATTCTTTCGCTGTAATCTGATGCGAATATTATTTTAACTGATCCGCGAAGTTGCCAGAGGGTGATGATTATTTAGCATAAAACTTGACTTTAATCCTAATTTATGTTCTATATATGATCAATATCACAACAAGAATGAAGAATTGCAACTTCATTCCTGTTGTGATTGCCTCCCACCGGGGCGGGTTCGGTGGCTTCCTGCTTTGTGGTTTTGGGCGGGTTTGCATGATTGCCCTTGTGAAGAATGATTTACTGACCGGCAGGCAGGCTGGCGGTGAAGTGGTGGTTAAGGTGTTGCATAGCCTCAAATTAAACGCCAAACGGATCCCCTCCTCCCTTGTGGGGGAGGGTTAGGGTGGGGGGGTCTAAAGCGTTTTAGCGCGCAAAAAAACCGTTCCTCCCGGTGAGACTTTCACCCCCACCTCGGTCCTCCCCCATCGAGGGGGAGGAAGAAGTTCGGTGCCGGACCGGTTAAAAAGCGTCTCAACTTGCCCCTGACGGAGACGTGAAATCGGCCGCCGTTCGTTTTTATGAAACTTTATGGGGATTCATCGGTATTGATTGGGATTTATGGGCATTTTGGCGGTAAAACGGGCGGTGAAATGCCCATAAATGCCCATGCGGGCAGGGGTGATTTCCCCATCAAAATGCGGCGCTTTTCCGGTTTATGAAACTTTATCGGAAAACATCGGTATTTATCGGTATTTATCGGGTTTTCGGGCGGTAAAATCCCGGAAGAATACGTATAAAAACCGATCTTTCCCGGATTTATGCCAAACAAATCCCGAGCAGATGCCTTCATCTGCGACGACGCATTTGTGACCAAAAAGACTCAATTCCCTCAATTCCGCTCGTAATCCAGATTGGGCGCGAGCCAACGTTCGGTGTCTTCGACGCTTTGGCCCTTGCGTCTGGCGTAGTCCTCGACCTGGTCCTTGCCGATCTTGCCGATCCCGAAGTATTTGGCCTCCGCGTGGGCGAAGTAGAAACCCGATACGGCGGCGGTCGGCAGCATGGCGAAACTTTCGGTCAGTTCCATGCCGGCGTTGTCTTCGGCGCGGAGCAGGTCGAACAGGGCGCGTTTTTCCGTGTGGTCGGGGCAGGCGGGGTAACCGGGCGCCGGGCGGATGCCCTGATAGTCTTCGCGGATCAGGCCTTCGTTACTTAGGTTTTCATCGGTTGCATAAGCCCAGAACTCGGTCCGCACCCGTTCGTGCAGGCGTTCGGCGAAAGCTTCAGCCAGCCGGTCGGCGAGTGCCTTCAGCAGGATATCGGAATAGTCGTCGTGACTGGCCTTGAATTCTTCGAGCTTTTTCTCGATGCCGATCCCGGCGGTGACGGCAAAGGCGCCGATGTAGTCTTCCTGGGCGCTGTCCTTCGGGGCGATATAGTCGGCCAGGCAGTGGTTGAAACGACCGTCCGATTTGTTGATCTGCTGGCGCAGGAAATGAAAGGTTGTCGGCTCATTACGCCGTTCGTCACCGGCATAAACTTCAACATCATCGCCGGTGGCGTTGGCTGGGAAGAAACCGATCACGGCGCGCGCGGTCAGCCATTTTTCGTCGATGATCTTTTTCAGCATGGATTGGGCATCGGCAAACAGATTGCGCGCCGTCTCGCCATACTGATCGTTTTTGAGGATCGCCGGATAAACGCCTTTCAGTTCCCAGGTGCGGAAAAACGGCGTCCAGTCGATGCGTTGGGCGAGTTCGCCCAAGGGGTAATCATCAAAGGTCTTGAGGCCGAGGAAGGTTGGTTTGGCGGTCCCGAATGTCGTCCAGTCGATCTTTTGCGCCTGATTGCGGGCGGCAGCTATGGTCGGTCGGTTGCCGGCTTTTTGTGCACGCGCGTGTTTGTCGCGGGCCGATTGCTGCAGGTCGGCGTTTTCAGCCAGCAGGGCATCGCGGCGGGTGTCGCTGCTAAGGTTGCTGGCGACCCCAACGGCACGCGAGGCATCCATCACATGCAGCACCGGGTTCGATGTGTTGGGCGCGATCTTGACGGCGGTATGCAGGTTCGATGTCGTCGCCCCGCCGATCAGCACCGGGATGTCGAGATCGGTTCGTTCCAGTTCGCGGGCCACCGTGCACATTTCCTCAAGCGACGGGGTGATCAGCCCGGACAGGCCGATCATGTCAGCGTCGTTGTCGATGGCGGCTTTCAGGATATCGCCGTAGGGGACCATGACGCCAAGATCGATGACCTCGAAATTGTTGCACTGAAGAACCACGCCGACGATGTTCTTGCCGATATCGTGGACGTCGCCCTTGACCGTCGCCATGACAATCCGGCCCTTGGTCCGGGATTTTTCGGAGCCTGTCTTCTCGGCCTCGATGAACGGCGTCAGATGGGCCACTGCCTGCTTCATCACGCGGGCCGACTTGACCACCTGGGGCAGGAACATCTGCCCCGATCCGAACAGGTCGCCGACGATGTTCATGCCGTCCATCAGTGCGCCTTCGATCACCTCAATCGGGCGGTCGGCGGCAAGCCGGGCTTCTTCGGTATCGTCGATCACATAGTCGGTGATGCCCTTGACCAGCGCATGCGCGAGGCGTGCCTCGACCGGGCCTTCGCGCCAGCCGAGGTCTTCGGTGGATTGGCGCTTCTCGCCCCTGACCTCACTGGCGACGGCCAGCAGGCGTTCGGTCGAATCGTCGCGGCGGTTGAAGACAACGTCCTCGATGCGGGTTTTCAGATCATCCGGGATGTCACTGTAGACGGTTAACTGACCGGCATTGACAATCGCCATGTCGAGACCGGCGTTGACGGCATGATAAAGGAACACCGAATGCATGGCTTCGCGCACCGGATTGTTGCCGCGGAACGAAAACGACATGTTCGACAGGCCGCCGCTGGTATGGACATGGGGCAGGGTCTTCTTGATCTCGGCGATGGCGGCGATGAAATCTTTCGAGAAATTGCGGTGCTCGTCAATGCCGGTGGCGACGGGGAAAATGTTGGCGTCGAAAATGATGTCCTGGGGGGCGAAACCGACAACTTCGGTCAGCACCTTATAGGACCGCGTGCAGATCTCGACCATGCGGGCGTAGGTATCGGCCTGGCCTTTTTCGTCGAACGCCATGACGATCACGGCGGCACCGTAACGCAGCACTTTGCGGGCGTGCTCGATAAAGGCGGCGTCGCCTTCCTTGAGGCTGATCGAATTGACCACGCCCTTGCCCTGCAGGTTCTTGAGGCCGGCTTCGATGACCGACCATTTCGATGAGTCGACCATCACCGGCACCCGGCTGATGTCCGGCTCTGCGGCGATCAGTTTGAGGAATTTCACCATCGCCGCTTCCGCATCCAGCATCGCATCGTCCATATTGACATCGACGATCTGGGCGCCGTTGGCGACCTGCTGGCGGGCGATATCAACGGCCTGATCGTAGTCGCCTTCGCGGATCAGGCGGGCGAATTTGGCCGACCCGGACACGTTGGTCCTCTCGCCGATGTTGACGAAGCCGGTGACGTCATTGAGTTCAAGCGGCTCGAGCCCGCTGAGCCGACAGGTTGGCGGGTGGTCCGGGATCTGGCGCGGGGTGATCCCGTCGACCGCCGTGGCAATCGCGGCGATATGCTCAGGCGTCGTGCCGCAGCAGCCGCCAACGATGTTAACGAAACCGCTCTCGGCAAATTCGCGCAGGTGGCCAGCCATATAGTCCGCCGTATCGTCGTAGCCGCCAAAGGCGTTGGGCAGGCCGGCGTTGGGATAGACACTGACGAAACACCCGGCAATCGTCGACACCGCCTGTACGTGGGCGCGGAGCGCCTCCGCGCCAAGTGCGCAGTTGAAGCCGACGCTCAGCGGTCTGGCATGGGCGACCGAAGCCCAGAAGGCTTCCGGCGTCTGCCCCGACAACGTCCGCCCCGACGCGTCGGTGATGGTGCCGGAAATCATCACCGGCAGGATCAGGTTCTCTGCCTCGAAAAACTGCTCGATGGCATAGATCGCGGCCTTGGCATTCAGCGTATCGAACACCGTTTCGGCGACCAGAATATCGACCCCGCCATCGACCAGCCCGCGAATGGCATCCGTGTAGGCGTCGACCAGATCATCAAATGTGACGTTGCGGTAGCCGGGATCATTGACGTCCGGCGACAGCGATGCGGTTCGGTTGGTCGGGCCGATGGATCCGGCGACGAAGCGCGGTTTGTCGGTTGTTGATGTCGCATCGCTGATGGCGCGGGCGAGGCGCGTACTTTCGTAGTTGATCTCATAGACCAGCTCTTGCATGGCGTAGTCGGCCTGTGAAATCGAGGTTGCGTTGAAGGTGTTGGTGGCAATGATGTCGGCACCGGCGTCGAGGAATCCTTGATGGATGTCGCTGATGATTTGCGGCTGGGTCAGGCTGAGAAGGTCGTTGTTGCCCTTGAGGTCGCTGTTCCAGTCGGCGAACCGTGATCCGCGATACGCGGCTTCATCCAGCTCATGTTGCTGGATCATTGTTCCCATGGCTCCGTCGAGCACCAGTACCCGCTGGCGGAGCAGGTTTTTCAGGCGTTCGGTCTGGTCCGGTTGACGATTGGGTACGAAAGTGTGTTCCTTGTTGATGGCGTTCATGGTCATGCGGCTTCCTGAACGGGGTCCGGGCGGACACCCAGAATATGGCAGATGGCGTAACAGAGATCGGCGCGGTTCATGGTGTAGAAATGAAACTGCCCAACCCCGTTGGCGTGCAGCGCGCGGCATTGTTCGGCGGCAACGCTGGCGGCGACAAGTTTCCGGGTGTCCGGATCGTCGTCAAGATCTTCAAACAGATCGGCCATCCATGCAGGCACCGTCGTTCCTGATCTGGTGGCGAAGTTGGCGACCTGCCTGAAGTTGCTCACGGGCAGGATGCCGGGGATGATGGGAACAGCGATTCCGGCCGCACGCGCGCGATCGAGAAAACGCAGATAGGTGTCGGCATCGAAAAAGAACTGGGTGATCGCTTCGGACGCACCGGCATCGATTTTGCGTTTCAGATTGTCGAGGTCGGCTTCGGCGTTAATCGCGTCGGGATGCGGCTCAGGGTAGGCAGCGACGCTGATCTTGAAGTCGGCGATCTTCTTCAGCCCGGCCACCAGATCGGACGCGTAGGCGTATCCGTCGGGATGCGGCTCGTAGCGATTGGACCCGGCAGGCGGGTCTCCCCGAAGGGCGACGATATGTTTAACGCCTGCATTCCAATAACGACACGCCACCTCATCGACCTCATCCCTTGTCGCCCCGACACAGGTCAGGTGGGCGGCAGGTTCAAGGTCGGTTTCCCTGCGGATCCGGGCGACGGTCGCGTGCGTCCGTTCGCGGGTGGTGCCGCCAGCGCCGTAGGTCACGGATACATAGACCGGGTCCAGGGGGGCCAGTCGCTGAATTGATGACCACAGCGTTTCGGACGCCTTGTCGGTATTTGGCGGGAAGAATTCAAACGAGACCCTGACATCTTCCGGCAAAGGAGCGGCGACCGCCAGTTCCGGTCCCGGCGGGCGGCCACGGGCGGATACGTTGAGCAGGCGAGAGGGATTTCGGTGAATCATGTTTGCAGTCTTTCAGGACGGTTTTTGTCAGTGAGCTGCCGGATGCGCTGGCTCCGCGGTTGGGTTCTGCAGTTCGGGTTTTTCGGCCAGCCAGATCGATACAGTCAGCGGTCCGCCCGGCAGGTGGACGACTTTTTTGTGTTCCAGACCGGCGAGGATGAACCAGCCCGACACCTCTTCATCGCCAAAGCCGAGGCGTCGATGGTTATGGTCTGTTCGCAGGGCTTCCTGATCATGCGGTGCAAAATCGACGACCAGCAGTTTTCCGCCCGGTTTCAGAACCCGGGCTGCTTCAGTGATGGCTAATGCCTGGTCATCTATGAAGTGCAGGACCTGATGGATGGTCGCGGCGTCATAGGACATAGCCGGAAACGGGAGCTGGTAAATATCACCCTGGCGGACCTGACAATGGCTGAGTTGGGCACGGTTCAGGTTGGCCCGCGCAACAGAGAGCATTTCCCGTGACAGGTCTATCCCCTGACCGCGTTCGATCCTCGGCCCGAGAAGTTCCAGCATCCGGGCCGTTCCGGTGCCGATATCGATCAGGCTGGTGATGTTTTCTACAGCCAGCAGATCGTTGACGACCTGCTCGACCTCAGCCTCATCAATATGAAGCGAGCGAATGTCATCCCATTCGGCGGCATTACGCTCAAAATACGAAGCTGCCGCTTCATCGCGGTCGCGTTTGACTTCGGCCAGACGCTGGCGGTCGCGGATCAGGCGTTCGTCATCCAACGGCAACAACGGTGTGATGCTGGTGATCAGGCCAGCTTCGGGTCCATCCTGTGCGAGGCGGTAAAACACCCAGTTACCTTCGCGAAAGCGTTCCAGCAAGCCAGCCTCTGTCAACAGTTTGAGGTGCCGCGAAATCCGCGGCTGGCTCTGGCCAAGAATACGCACGAGCTCGCTTACTGTTAGTTCGCCCTGCAGGCATAGCGCCAAAATGCGTAAGCGGGTTGGTTCGCCGACGGCTTTCAGAGCATTGACCAGATCGTCCATCATCATCTCCTGTGTTCCGGGGAGAATATTTCACGTATTAATAATAATATCAAGATATCTTTATGTAGTTATTTATATGCTGAACTGCAGAAAATTCATGAGTTTGCCAAAATGCAGGCTGAAAAGAATCTGGGATTCCACTTTTTGATAGGTTCCCGACGCAATCGTTAACGCCTTTGTAACCATTAAAGTTAAAAATCGCTCACATGCGTGAACGATTAATCTCAGATACGTGCTGGCGTGCTTTGGCTCTTTTTGCGGGGCTGTTTTTTGCTGCGGCATGTGCGTCAGCACCAGACCCGAGCGACCCTGAAGCAGTGGCGGAGTTCCTGCAGGTCAATGACCCGCTGGAACCGACAAACCGGGGTGTGTTTGAAGTCAATCGTGCGCTGGACAACGCTATTTTGAAACCAACGGCGACGGTATATAAAGCGGCAGCACCGGATTTTGTACGCAGCCGGGTCAGTAATATCCTGTCGAATCTCCGTTCACCGGTAATTTTTACCAACGACCTCCTGCAAGGGGAATTCAGGCGCGCGGTTACCACTTTTCTAAGGTTCTTCATTAACACCACGATCGGCGTTGGCGGTATGAACGATATGGCGACGGCGCTGGAAATTGAAGGACATGACGAAGATTTCGGACAGACGCTGGCTGTCTGGGGTGTTGGCGAAGGACCTTTTGTAATGTTGCCGTTGTTCGGACCATCCAATCCGCGCGACACGGCGGGCCTGGTTGTTGATTTTTTCATCGACCCTCTGCGCTGGTGGGCATCCAATACGGATCGTGACTATGTGCCGTTGGCACGGGCAGGTGTTGATGCCGTTGATATTCGATCCAGAAACCTCGAAATTCTTGATGATCTGGAGAAGTCCTCTCTTGATTTCTACGCCGCAATCCGTAGCTTGTACCGGCAACGGCGCGCCGATGCGATCTCCAACGGTGAGGGGTCGGCAACGGTACCCGCGCCCAGCATAGGAGAAATACCGGTTGGCCCAACGCTTGAGGCTGCCGACGAGTTGTCGCGGAGATAGGAATTATGTTGAAACGACGTGAATTTGTAGCCGTTTGGGGCGCCGCTGCGCTATTAATCATAAGCGCGACAGCCCCTGTACCGGCAGGCGAACTCGAAGATGGATCGAGCGCTTTTGTCACGTCGCTGGCTGAAAAAGCTATCGGTTCACTGGCCTCCAAGGAAACGGAACGGAATGAGCGAATTGCCCGGTTTCGGACGATGTTCAACGAGAGTTTTGCCGTTCGCTCGATCGGCAAATTCGTTCTTGGCAGGTATTGGAAAAAGGCCAGCGAAGAAGAACGCAAAGAATACCTGAGCCTGTTCGAAGACCTTATGGTTGTTTCTTATGTTGATCGCTTCGCCCAATATGCAGGTGAAGCGTTGAAGGTCAACAAGGCCCGTGGAGAGCATAAAGGCACGGCGACAGTTTTCTCTACCATCGAGCGTCCCGGTGGTGCCAAGGCCATTCGTGTTGACTGGCGGGTTGGAACCAATGGTACCATTTACAAAATTCTGGATGTTGTCGTCGAAGGGACGTCCATGAGTAATACGCTGCGTTCTGATTTTTCCTCGATTGTACGCCGCAATGGTGGCAAAGTCGCCGGATTGATTGAAGAACTACGTACCAAAACTGCGGCTTTAAAGGCTGAATAAGCAAAACTGTTTCCCCGGGATTTTGACGTTCAGTGTGCGGGTAGCCATTGTGCCCCGACCCTGTTGCAGGTAGCGTTCTTCGACCCCTGCGCAACAACTGACAATTAGCAGCAAAGATCGAAGGATCAGCCTTGGCCCCGGAACCAAAAACAGCGGCTGGCAACATTTATCACGGCATACTCTGGATGATTTTAACCGGGCTGCTATTCGCCGGTGTTACCGGGGTTGTCCGTTATCTGGGTTCCGATATGCCCGCTATGGAAGGCGCGTTCATTCGCTATGCCATCGGAACAGTGATGCTTGTTCCCGTGATTATGCGAAACTGGCATGGAGTTCCTGATCGCAAAACACTTCAACTGTATACTGTGCGAGGTGCCATTCATGGCGTTGCCGTGATGTTGTGGTTTTATGCCATGGCCCGGATTCCGATTGCCGAAGTTACTGCCATTGGTTATGTCGCCCCGATCTTTGTAACCATCGGGGCTGCAATGTTTCTTGGCGAACGCCTCCATCTCAGGCGGATTGGAGGTGTCGTTGTTGGATTTATCGGGGCGCTGATTGTCATTCGACCCGGATTTCAGGAAGTCAATCTGGGGCAATTGGCGCAGCTCAGTGCGGCACCCTTGTTTGCAACATCATTCATTATCGCCAAGAAACTGACAGGGCGGGAGAATCCGGCAATGATTGTCGGAATGCTGTCGGTGTTCTGCACGCTTGCACTTTTTCCAGGCGCGGTGATGCAATGGCGATCACCGACCATGGAGGAAGTGGGTTGGTTGACATTGACGGCGCTACTGGCAACCATTGGGCATTATACGTTGACCAAATCCTTCGCAGCGGCCCCCATTACAGTCACGCAGCCTCTGGCCTTCCTGCAACTGATCTGGGCAACCCTGATCGGCGTGTTTCTGTTTGCCGAGCCGATTGATCCGTTCGTTATTCTGGGTGGCGTTATCGTGGTGACGGCGGTGACTTATATCTCGCACCGGGAAGTTCAGGCCCGGCGCAAGGAACAGACGCCTCCTGCAGTGGCGACGAAAGTTTAGCCCAGGGTTTCAGGTCGCGTCTCAAGCCAGCGTTTCAGGTTCGGGGTTCAATACGAATAACCCGGCCATCTTCTGAATCGGTCAGAATATAGACATATCCCTTCGGTCCCTGACGGACATCGCGAATACGTTCTCCCAACTCCTCAAGCATTCGTTCTTCACCCACAACCCGCTCGCCATCCAGTGACAATCTGGACAGCAGCCTGAAGCTGAGCGCTCCGACCAGTACGCTGCCTTTCCATTTCGGAAATTTGTCGCCGGTATAAAATGCCATCCCGGACGGGGCAATCGACGGGTCCCAGTAGTGGACCGGTTGTTCCATACCCTGTTTGTGTGTGCCGACACCGATTTGACCACCGGAATAATGACGGCCATAGGCGATTACCGGCCAGCCGTAATTGCGTCCCGCTTGGGGAATATTGATTTCATCCCCTCCGCGTGCGCCATGTTCAACCGTCCAGAGCTTTCCTGTATCCGGATGAAGGGCTGCACCTTGCGGATTGCGGTGTCCGTAAGACCATACTTCAGGACGATATCCCGGTTTGCCAACAAAGGGGTTGCTGGCGGGAATCGATCCATCCGGATTGATGTGAATGACCTGTCCGCGATTGATTGTGAAATCCTGCGCACGGTCTCGCTCGCCACGTTCACCAATGGTGATGAACAAGCTGCCGTCACGGGCAAATACAAGGCGCGATCCGAAGTGACGGTCGCCGGAAGATTTGGGAAATTGGCGGAAAATGACATTAACATCTTGAAGGCGGTTCGCCGCACGATCCAGTCTGGCGCGGGCAACTGCAGTGCCTGCGCCCTTTGGTCCCGCTTCTGCATAGGAGAAGTAGATCATCTGGTTTGCTGAATAATCCGGGTCAGGCGTTACATCCAGCATGCCTCCCTGACCAGAAGCATAAACTCCGGGCACACCACCAAGCGGGGACGATACCTTACCATCCGGTGAAATGATCCGTATGGCCCCTTCGCGTTCAGTGACGATCATGTCTCCAGTGGGAAGAAATGCCAGGCCCCATGGATACGATAGTCCCGATGCGACAGTAACGAGTTGAAGATCGTAATGTGTACTCTTGAATGTTTCCGCCTGAGCGACCGACCCAAGTGACATCACCAGAATTAATGCAGCTGTTTTTGTCCACATGTCGACCTCCGTTTGCAGTCCAGATGATTTTGTCAGTTCAGACGCCCATAAAAGGTCATCCGGGCCGTTTCATCAAGAGAGATAGCGGGCTGGGAATTATACGCCAGAACCACCAGCATACGGGTCCGCTCACCCTCCACCGGGGCGACCCGATGAATGGCATTGCGACCGCGAAACAGGACAAGCGCCCCGGCGTTCATATTCAGTTTCTTGACCGGAACTTCGCCGTCGAGAACCTGTTCGACACCGTCGAAGTTCATTTCCCCCTTGTCGGCATCGCGCATCGCGTTGACATATTCAAAACCCCCGCCCTGAGCGGGTTCCTGAATCATCAGTGTGATGGCAAATGACGAGTTGTCGAAATGCCACCCCAGTTCCTGGCCGGGATCGGCATAGTGAAGATTGATGGATGACAGCGGATCGGCGTAGGGGTAAAGCGCCTGTTCATCCAGAACGGTGCAGAGGAAATTTTGAAAAACATCGTTGTTATAGAGCGCCCGCAAAGGGGAATCTGCCGGTACCACATCATCAGTAATGCAGCCTTTGCTTGAGACGACCAACCGGTTGCGTGGATGGTCCGTCGGGAATTCATCTGATGGTGGAGACAGGTAGACCGTGTGTTCCTGACGGCAAAAATAGGCTTGATCACGGAAATCTTCACCTTCCCGGCGAATAGCGTCTACGGCACCAGAGTGCAGAAAATTTTGCATGACCAGTGCCCCGTCACGGGTGAGCGTGTCGTGACAGGATCGCAGAAAACCCGAATCCGTAATTGGATACAGATCTAAATCAATGATTGAACTCAGTTCCATGCAGGATTTCCTTATCATATCTGAACGTGGTTATATCCCGGATACCTGATCCCCGTCATCAAGCGTATAAAGGGTCACGTTATTTTTTTGTCCGCGTACTGCCGAAGCACCGATTTTTCGCGGGAATATCCCGGTCAATCGTGTCTTGGTGGATTCACTAATCAGGATGGTTGTTCCTATATTCTTGTTCAGTGCTTCCAGTCGCGCGGCACGGTTAACCGCATCACCGTGAACGGTGTATGTCAATCGTCCTTCCGCACCGACAGCGCCAGCGACAACGGGTCCTGTATTGATGCCAATACGGGATTGCAAGGATTGCCCGGCGAACGTTTCTTGCTGAACGGCGTCACGCATTTTCAGTGCCGCCAGGCAGGCCTGTTCAGCGTGATCGTCGGCTTCAATCGGGACGTTGAAGATAGCCAGAATCGCATCACCCTGAAACTGGGTGATGACTCCGTCATGGGCCTCGATAATTGCGGTCATGCGGGAGAAGTAAGCGTTCAGAACATCAACTATTCTAACCGGGCCAAGTTCTTCGGTCAGGGCGGTAAACCCGGCGACATCACAAAACAGAACCGTCGCTTCCGCTTCCTTCGGCGCCAGTCCACCATCGCCTTTTAGAATTAATTCAGCCACCTGTTTGGGGATGTATCGACCAAGCGTGCTGCGGATCAGTTTGCGTTCCGCCAATCCCTCGATCATTCCGTCAAACGACGAAATGGCGTCGCCCAGTTCCTTGATATGACTGGTCGGCATTTCACCTATTTCATCAAGTTTTTCCTCCCTGACGGATTCCGATGCTTTGGCAAGAGCGTGTATGGGGCGGGTGATGGCGCGTGCCATAAACAGACTGGCAAAGATCGCAATAACAAATATGCCGGTTCCGATCCATGCAGCTTCAAAAATCCGTCTAACGACTGTACCTGTACGCTTGGTGTCAATATAGGTGCCGACAGTCCAGGGCTTGGGACCATAACCCTCGACTGAACGGAACAGAAAAACATATTGCCGACCGTCAATGTCTGAGGCAACGGCGCGAGATTTGTTCAGCTTGCGCAGCATTGCCAGATCCTGATATTCGGCCTGCCAGATCTGCTCCAGTACGGGGTCTCCAAGTTTAGTGAGAGGCATCAATGCCGCACGGCCACTGTAAATCGATTCGTTTCGTTCCATCTCTGGCTGAAGCTCAGGATGCCAGTTGATCATCATCGGATGCGCGAGTACGTCTGTTTTGCCGACCAGGACAAACGAGTTTTGCGAGATTTGTGCAATTCGGGCCGACAAATCGGCAATCGGGACTGCCAGCAGAATATATCCCAAGTATCCCGTTGTGTCGAAAAGCGGGGTTTCCCGGACGATCACCGCTGTTTGCAATGAATCCAGCCAAATTGGTGGTCCCCAGTTTGCTGGCGGGTCAGTTTCGCCACTTTTGATCCATTGCGTAATAATTTTTCGTTTTGACCAGTCTTGGGGTTTAATTTTCCCACCATTGCGCAGCCATTGATGCATGACTCCGTCACGCCCGATAAAAGCGACACCGGCAACCTGTGGGGTCGGCGCAAGAGCTGCATTGAAAAAGAAAGTAAGTTTGTCTTCATCAAAAGACCGGAACGGGAGTTTGTTTTTTCTGGTTTGCGCGGAAATCCAACGCGCTTGAGCTTCGGCAGGTTGCAAGCGATGGTCGATTTCGCCGACGATGCGGGCGACTGTCTCGTCAACCTTTTCCGTAAGTAATTCCTGGGTATTGTGAAATGCCGTACCAAGGCCGATTACCAGCGCAACGACAATTCCTACAGCCGTAACTCCGCCAAAACCGGCTATCAAAATAGTGCGGATGGAAATGGTGAAAGGTGGCGGCATCCGCAGCTCCAAATAAGTTAATCCTATCTTACAGGAATCCCGGCCTGATCAAAAAGGCCCGATTTGCCACCGTCAACGCTGCGGCAGGGTCTGCTGATGGCGGTGTTCAGGGTCAGGGAGCCCAGAAAATATCCAGAGGTTGTCGGTTCTGGTTGATGACCGAACGAACCGGCGCATCATTTATGGGGCCGTCGTTGAAAGCGGCGGCCAGAACGTCTGCTTTTTCCTGACCTTCGATATGCAGATAAAGATGATCGACATCAAGCAGTTTGGACAGGGTCAGGGTCATTCGGGATTCACCGGCACCTTCTGCCTGCATGGAAATAACAGATCGGCTATTATTTGGATCTGTCGCTGATGCAAGATTGTCGCTATTTGGAAAAAACGACGCTGTATGCCCGTCTGGTCCGAGGCCAAGGACCGCAACATCAATTTTGGCCGGAAGGTTGGCAGATATC
>JAJFIJ010000130.1 GCA_021775105.1 Rhodospirillales bacterium
GTATCCGTCCGGTGAAGGGCGCTGATCAGACAGGTAGAAGGAATTCGCTTGTTTCGATGGCGTGAAGGACGTCTTTGAGAGACAAGCCTTGATGGACGCGGAACCATTGGCCGGTGTGGCGATGCCACTGGACATCGAACCGGTCGCGGCCGATCCAGTCGATGCGGGTGAAGGGGGCATCGAATTCCTCGCCGAGGTTTTCGGCGAATCCCGATCGGTAACGTTGTAGGAAGCGGTATTTGCGTCCGTGCCATTTGCCCTGAATATCGACCGGGTAATTGAATTGGGTCGGGGTAACGACCGGCAGAAACCGGGGTTTCAGGACGGTATCGATGAACGTCTGGCATGCAGTCGTGATGACGGCCTTTTCGGCGGCGGACAATGTCGGGACCCTCATGCGGCAACCTCGGTTGCGGCGGGTTTCCAATTCCAGGGCAGCAGTTCGTTGATGCGGTTGATCTTGTGCTCGGCGATGCGCTCCAGCACCCATGTCAGCCAGGCTTGCGGATCGACCTTGTTGAGCTTGGCGGTTTCGATCAGGGTGAAGGCGATGGCCATGGCTTTTCCGCCGCCTTGGGAGCCGGCGAAGAGCCAGTTTTTCCGCCCCAGCGCCACCGGCCTCATAGCCCGCTCGACGGTATTGTTGTCGAGCTCCAGGATGCCGGTCTCCAGGTACGGTCGGGCCTTGGGCAAGCGGTTGAGTGCATAGCGGATGGCTTGGGCGAGCGGCGTTTTGCCGGAGATTTTTGGCAATTGAGCTTCAAACCATTTTTCCAGGTCATCAAACAACGGCTTGGCAAGCTCGCGGCGCAAGGCGGGCCGCTCGTTCGGTGATTTTCCACGTGCCTGCTTCTCGACGCCATAAAGGGCGGCGATCCGCTGGATCGCTTCCTCGGCGATGGCCCCGCCCTGGGCCTTGTGAACATCGACGAACTTGCGACGAATATGCGCCATACAAGCCATCTCGTCAGCCTTATCGGGGCCGAACAGGCCGTTGAACCCGGCATAACCGTCGGCGTGGACCCAGCCTTTATAATCCGACAAGTGATTGGCCGGGTGCTCACCCTTCCGGTCAATGGTAAACTGATACCACACACAAGGAGGCGACGGCCCGGCCCAGGCCCGCTCGTCACGCACATAGGCCCAGACACGAGCGGTCTTGGTCTTCTTCGCCCCCCGATCCGATTTTGGCGCCTGCATCTTGACCGGCGTATCATCAGCGAACAGTGCCGGGCCGGCGCGGACATGACGCCCAATGGCCTCGGCCAACGGTTCCAGCAGCGCCGTGGACCGCCCCACCCAATCGGTTAGGGTCGAGCGCTCAAGATCAACCCCGTCGCGTCCAAAAATCTGGCTTTGCCGGTACAACGGTAAGTGGTCGGCATACTTCGAGACCAGCACATGGGCCAACAGCCCGGGACCGGGACGGCCCTTGTCAATAGGCCGCGACGGCAAGGGCGCCTGGACGATAACCTCGCAGCACGTGCACGCCCGACGTGGCCGGATGATCCGGTTGACGACAAACCGGCCTGGAATGTATTCCAGCTCTTCCGTCACATCCTCGCCCAGGGTTTTGAACGCACCGCCGCATTCGTCGCAGGTCTCTCCCGGCGACAACTCCGCCTCAAAGCGCTCCAGATGCTCGGGCAGCGGCTTGCGGCTATGCTGGCGTTTGGGCTTGTATTCGTTATCGGAGGATGAGCTTTGTTCCGCCGCCGCCTGAGCGATGGCCTCATCCTCGGCGAAGCTCATCTGCAATTGATCCAGGCTCTCGGAGTTAGAGCCAAAACGGTGCCGGTTATGGCCCGCCAACTGGTGTTTGAGCTTCTCGATCAGCAAAGCCTGCGACTTGACCTCATTGCCGAGAAGCCCCACCAGGGCCTTCAATTCGGCGGCGTCTTCGGGCAGGGTTTGGAGGTCATCAAGCATGACCATTATATAGCCGATCCGGATCCGGAAGAGAATCCCGAATATCACCTATCGATATGTTTCTACGGTCTTATCCCGTGCTCATCCGGTGCTCAGGGGACGCCACGTCCGCACCGGCATGCGCCAGTCGATGCCTTCGAGCAACATGGATAACTGAGCCGGGCTCACATTGACTTTGCCATCCTTGGCCGACGGCCAGACAAACCTTCCCTTCTCCAGGCGTTTGCTAAACAGACAAGCCCCCTGGCTATCCCACCAGATGATCTTTAGCAGATCGCCACGCCGACCCCGGAACACGAACAGGTGTCCCGAATAGGGATCCGCCGCCAACACAGTCTCCGCCTGTGCCGCCAAAGTATTAAATCCGCGCCGCATATCCGTCACCCCGGCCGCCAGCCAAATCCGCGTGTTGCTTGGAACCGGGATCACGAAAGCCAGCCCTTCAATAATCGCCCCAGCGCATCCGCATCGAAGCCGCCCTCGGCAACGATCCGATGACCGCCCGCCAGATCAATCCGGAGACACCCGCTGGCTGGGGAACCGGCTGCCGGCACCATGGCTCCCTCAATCGCCGAGACTTGACTAATCTCAACAGGCAAAAACGACGGCTCCGAAACGCCCTCATCGCCAGGCGCAAATCGCGGATCGCGAAGCCATTTGAAAATCAGGTTCGCATTCATTGAATAACGAAGCGCAACCTGGGCCACAGAAACTCCCGGCACCGAAGCCTGAAGACAGATCGAACGCTTCTCGTCTGCCGACCAATAACGACGCTTCCGATCTCCCATAATGCCCCCGTAGTGCCCACTAACGATAGTGGACACCATCGGTCAAATCTCTGCGTCACCGCCAGAGCGGGTTAACCGGACGGATAC
>JAJFIJ010000014.1 GCA_021775105.1 Rhodospirillales bacterium
TCACCCTCTTCGACATTTTTGACCTCATCTGAAACAGGTATCTTGGCAGATAGTATGCCTGCAACATTCTCCATAACAAAAATTGAAGGTTGATGAATCGCCACAATTTCCAAATATTCTCGATATAGCTGGTGCCTAACATCATCATAAAATTCAGTATGTTTTTTTTGCCGCTCCTGTTCAAAAACAACTGGGTCTTGCAATGCACGGACTTTGTTTCCCGGTCCTAAGCGCCGTGATCGCCCAGCTTGAGAATAAACTTGGCATGGCGGCCCACCCAGTAGAACCCAATGCTTTGCATTGTCTAATGCCTCTGAGATACGACGATGAAGCAATTCTGTATCAACAACACCCAGTTCAGCATGCCACGCTTCATCTTCTGCGTACTTCCATTCGGGATACTCCTGTAACGCTTTCAAATAGTCTGATTTCTTATTTTTATCTGTGGATTCAATATATGAATAATAGACTTCGGGAATTTGTCCTTCGGGAAACTGCCGAGTGAACGACCTGAGCCGGAGTGTTTTCCAAGCAGGAGTGTCCTTTTCAATCGAAAGCTTCACCCGAAAACTAACGCAGCTGTCATTAAACCAACCGTGACGACTAAACCCCTCACTTAGACCACCAGGACCCGCGAATAAGTCGATTACAGGAATATTTATGGTCGGATCTTGGTTCATAACCGAGAAGTTACCAGGGCAGCAACACGTTTACCAGGACGAATACAGCACATGAATACGGTACCTATTCGGTACTTGCTCGACTGTCAAACTGGATGAGGAAAGAATAGCTCTCAGAAATGATAACGTTTCCAAGGCCTTAAATGGTGGGCCGTGTAGGGCTCGAACCTACGACCTAGTGATTAAGAGTCACCCGCTCTGCCAGCTGAGCTAACGGCCCGTTTCCCGTTGTCGGGACCGCTTATATGACATAGCTTTCCGGCATTGTCGATGGTGCGTTCACACCTCATCGCCGCCGCGTCGGCCAATCATGATATCGCGGTGAACCCAGACACTCATCAGCAGGCCAAAACCGATCAGCAGGGTCATCATCGCCGTGCCGCCATAAGAAATCAGGGGCAACGGCACGCCAACAACGGGGATCATTCCCATCACCATGGCGATGTTGATAAAGACATACAGAAAGAAGGTTGCGGTAATTCCCATGCCAACCAACCGGCCGAACTGATTGCGACAACGGAGCGACAACGCGACCCCGTAAACGAGGATCAGGGCATACAGGCCAAGCAACCCTATCCCTCCCATCATGCCAAATTCTTCGGCCAGCATGGTGAAGATAAAATCCGTCTGCATTTCCGGCAAAAACCGCAAATGCCCCTGGGTCCCCTGCATGAACCCCTTGCCCAGCACACCACCCGAACCAAGCGCGATTTTTGACTGAATGATATGATAGCCCGCGCCCAGCGGATCGGTTTCAGGATCAAGGAAAGTAAGCACGCGCTGCTTCTGGTATTCACGCAGGAACTGCCAGGCGACAGGCATCATCGCCAGCCCGCTCAACAAGACCACAACAAATTTCCAGATGCGGACACCAGCGACAAAAAAGATCGCGCCGCTGGCGATAACCAGCATCAACGTGGTTCCAAGATCAGGCTGACGAAGGACCAGCGCTGACGGCAAGGCAATCATCAGCAACGGAATAATCAGAAAAGTCGGGCGACCGACATCTTCGATGCTGCCGCCATGAAAATACCTGGCAAGTGCCAGCACAAGCGTGATTTTCATCAACTCCGAGGGTTGCAAATTAAAGTACCCGAGGCTGATCCAGCGTTGCGCGCCCATGCCGATCGTTCCGGAAATCTCAACCAGAACAAGCAGGATCAGCGTAACCACATAAAGCACATAAGCATATCGCATCCAGATGCGCACATCGACCATAGCCACCATAATCATGACAGCAAGACCGACACCGAACCGCGTCGCATGGCGAGACGCCCAGGGGTCCATACTGCCATTGGCAGCGGAATAAAGCATGGCGACGCCTATTCCCGCCGTCAGGCACAGCAGCAGGACAAAAAACCAGTGAATGTGCAGAAGCTTGTTACCAAGGCTCAGGTCCGGCTGATTAAGGGTATCTTCACTCATCCTTCCTCTACCTTTGCCGTCAACGTCGGAGGTTCAGCTTGGTGCTTGCCAATCACCCTGCCGGAGCGGGCGGAACCCCGACGTTGGGCTTCGACCAGTATATCTCGCGCGATTGGTGCAGCCACTGACGACCCGCCGCCGCCATGCTCGACAACAACAGAAACCGCGTAGCGGGGTTCATGCACAGGTGCAAAACCGACGAACAGGGCATGATCACGATCTTTCCAGGGCAAGTCCCGGTTTTTGACTACGCCTGCCTCACGTTCGGCTTTCGAAATGCGCCGCACCTGGACGGTTCCGGTTTTGCCACCCATGGCGAATTCAGTCTCACTAATTCTCGATTTGTAGGCTGTTCCGTAAGGGGAATTGACCACCTCGGTCATGGCACTGATGACAAGATCGAGATGGGCTTTTGGCAGATTCAGGTCGTCGAATTTTTCTGTAATATTATTGCTGTCACCGGCATCGGCCCCCCCCAGTGCTTTCGTCAATCTTGGCACCACGGCAAAACCGCCGTTCGCCAATCGGGCGGTCATGACGGCCAACTGCAACGGTGTTACCAGCATATACCCCTGCCCGATGCCGGCGATCAGGGTCTCTCCCTGATGCCAGGGTGCGTCCATGGCGCCGCGTTTCCAGCGTTTTGTCGGCACCAGTCCAGCCTGTTCACCGGGACGGTCAATGCCCAGTTTACTCCCCATCCCCAGTCGGTTGGCCATTACCGCAATACGATCGATACCGGTTCGCTTGGCTATTTCGTAAAAATAGACGTCACAGGATTGCGTTATGGCGAGCATGGCATCGACGTTACCGTGGCCATGCTTCTTCCAGCAATGGAACCTTGCGCCACCAAGTTCGGTATACCCCTTGCAGAATATTCTCGATGACGGAGAGATTACACCTTTTTCCAGCGCCGCCAGCAACACCACCATTTTGAATGTTGACCCCGGCGAATAACGCCCGGCAATGGATTTGTTTGTCAGTGGTGCCTTCGGATTGGATACAAGCTCTGTCCATTCCGATGACTTGAGGCCCCGGTTGAAGGCGTTGGGGTCGTATCCCGGAGTCGACGCCATGGCCAGAATATCACCATTTTGCACGTCAATAACAACGGCAGCGGCACTTTGATCTGCCAACCGGCCTGAAACCATACGCTGCAATCCGAGATCAATCGTCAGCATGACCTCGGCTCCCGGTTGACCTTCCTGGCGATCGAGTTCGCGAATCACCCGGCCAAATGCATTAACCTCAACCTGCGAACTTCCCCCTGAACCCCGGAGCGCCAGATCATGAACTTTCTCAACCCCGGCCTTGCCAATACGAAACCCCGGCAATTCCAGCAGTGGATCACCCGATTCATCTCTCGGCGACACCGAGGCGACATACCCCAGAATATGAGCCATCTCTTCACCATAAAGATAATTCCGGCTTTGCCCGACGTCGATCAGGATGCCCGGCAGATCAGGCGCGTTGACCTCAATTCTGGAGACTTCCCGCCAGTCCAGATTTTTGCGCACGGTTACAGGAATGAAATTCCGGTTGCGCTTGACTTCACGGATAATGCGCTTGCGTTCCGAGGGACCAATGGCAATGATCTGGTTTAGCATATCCAGCGTATAGTCCAGATCGCGTGTATTTTCCGAGATCAGGAGAGCCCGGTAATTCTGTTGATTATCCGCGACCGGATCACCGAAACGATCAACGATCCGTCCCCGCGGCGGAGCAAGCAGACGCAAGTTGATCCGGTTTTCATCTGCCAGGGTCCGATAGCGTTCGGCTTCAATAACCTGAAGGTAATACATACGTCCAACGAGGGCCGACAACAGCACCGACTTGCCGCCTGCAAGCATGATGGCCCGGCGGCCAAACAGCTTGTGGCGTTCAGAATCGCGATGCATCAGACTTGCCTCAGAAAAGCACGCTGCCAGCGCAGGAAGCACCAAGCCAGTCCGGGGAACAGGCCGAATGTCAGCAGATATTGAATATAGACGGCAGACGGTTCAATTACGGCAACGTTCCATACTGAAACCAGAATCCAGGTCAATGCGGAAGCAGCGCCGCCGACCAGACCGAAACCAATCCAGATCACGGTAAACGACTTTCCAAACAGGAACCGGTGCTGGGAAACTACAATTCCGTAGACCAGCAAAAAGACCAGCGCATTCACACCGAGCGGTGCGCCGGTGAAAATGTCGTGCAGAATTCCGATAATAAAAACGGCATAAGCAGGAAACAGTTCCGAACGATATACAGCCCAATGGTAAATCGCCATCAAAGGCAAAAGCGGAACCACACGGGACATGCCGGGGATATGCAGGGGAACCACGCTGACAAGTACCAGCAAAAGCGTCAGCAAGAACGGTGTCAATTTACGCGCAAGAAAATCAAGCCTGAACCATACACTTGATTTCATCAGCGTTCCGCTTTCCCAGGATGCTTTTTCCCAACTGCGGCAATACCGCTCTGGTCAGGAGGGGTTTCAACGATGCCCGTCAACCCGTAATCCAGAAGGCGCACATAACCGAGGCGGGTCCGGTCAACGAACGGTCGAATGGATATTCCCTGATCGCCGACCGATGAAACCCGTCCTACCGGCAGTCCCGAAGGGAACGCTCCGCCATGGCCCGATGTAACAACCCGGTCACCCTGCCCGACAATTGCTCCCGGCGGCAAATGGATCAGGCGCGGCTGTTTCGAATTAACACCAGCCATAATCGCCCGAATACTTCCCGGCTGAACAAGCACGGGAATACGGGAGTTAAGATCGGTAATCAGCAGAACCCGTGACGAACGCATGCCAACTCCGGCAATTCGCCCGACCAGACCTTCGCCGGTAATCGCCGCCTGACCTTTGCGCACGCCAGCGCCTTCCCCGGCATTCAGGAGAACGCTGTTGGCAAAAGCGCCACCGGTATCGGCAATGACCCGGGCCGTAATATAGCGGGCTTCCTTGTCAGGGACAAAGTTCAGCAGACTGTGAAGGGCTTTGTTTTCGGCCTCCAACTTGCGGGCAACCGTCTGCCATTGCAATAATCGTTCGTTGTCCTGCAATAGCTTGGCGTTTACAGCGCGAATTGCATAAAGGTCTCTGGCTTCTTCAATAAGCCGGTTTGCGCTTTCAACAGGCCTTGAAATGGCATCCAGAATTGGCGCAACGGCGTCTGTGACGACAATGCGAACACGCTCCATCATCACGGAGTCGACCTTGCCCAGCATCATCATTGCGATGGCCGCCAGCACCAGTGCCAGATAGGCCAGGCGATGGGCCATGGTTTTGACCGGCTGAGCAATACCGCTTATCGGTCGCGGATTATCCTTCAAAGCCATTCCGGGAATCCGTCAAAAAATTGTTCCCGCATTCGGAAACAAAGCACCAGTTACACCATAAGTATTTGATTCTATAACACTAAAAAGTTTCCGGCAAATTAATACCGCGATTAATACATTGTCGTCAAAACGTCCTTGAGCCGCTTCATTTCTTCCAGCGCCCGACCGGTTCCAAGAACCACACAGGACAGCGGATCGTCAGCAATTGATACTGGCAGTCCGGTTGCGTGACGGAGAACAAAATCGATGTTGCCCAGAAGCGCACCGCCACCGGTCAGCACAATTCCCTTATCGACGATGTCAGCGGCAAGTTCAGGAGCAGTATGCTCAAGGGCCACCTTGACGGCTTCAATAATCGCACCAACGGGCTCCGCAAGGCTCTCGGATATCTGGCGTTCGGAAATAATCAGTTCCTTCGGCACGCCGTTCATCAGATCGCGGCCCTTGACCTCCATGGTCTGGCCTTCGCCGTCGTCGGGCGGACAGGCGGAACCAATATCTTCCTTGATCCGTGCGGCACTGCCCTCACCGACCAACAGGTTATGATTGCGGCGAATGTAGGCGATGATGGCTTCATCCATCTTGTCGCCACCGACACGAACCGAGCGCGAATAGACAATTCCGCCCAAAGACAGAACAGCGACTTCGGTTGTGCCGCCACCGATATCAACAACCATCGACCCGGTCGGCTCTGTCACCGGCAGACCGGCGCCAATGGCAGCCGCCATCGGTTCTTCGATCAAATAGACTTTGCGCGCACCCGCACTTTCCGCAGATTCCTGAATGGCGCGGCGCTCAACAGCCGTCGACCCGGACGGCACACAGACGACAACCAGAGGGCTGGCAAAACTGCGGCGGTTATGAACCTTGCGAATGAAATACTTGATCATTTCTTCGGCGACTTCAAAATCGGCGATAACGCCGTCTCGAAGCGGGCGAATTGCGCGGATATTTCCTGGCGTCCGGCCCAGCATCTGCTTGGCTTCCTCACCAACCGCAAGTACCTGTTTTTTACCTTTGACCTCAGCAATGGCAACAACCGAGGGTTCGTTCAGGACAATTCCACGACCCTTTACGTAGACCAGCGTGTTCGCCGTCCCGAGGTCAATTGCCATATCAGCGGATAAAAATCCGAACAGTCGCGAAAACATAAACCCTCTCAAATCCCACACGGCGCAAAATAGCGCACAATTGTCTACTTAGCTTTGGTCAATATAACATTAATATTGCGGCAATAACCGTGACGATCATCACCTGCAACACTTATAAAAACTTACATCGCCAAGTGCCAGCGCTAAACGTCATACAGACCGCGCTCCGGGGTCCGTTTTCTCTCTTTTTACCAACAATTTATTCAAGGCGTTCAGATAGGCTTTAACCGAAGCGACCATCGTGTCCGTTTCGGCCCCGGCGCCATTCACCGTTTTGCCGTTTTCTTCAAGCCGCACCGTGACTTCGGCCTGCGCATCTGTTCCTTCGGTGACGGCATGCACCTGATAAAGCTGAAGGCTGACATCATGTGGATAAAGCTGTTTGACGCCGTTGAACGCGGCGTCCACCGGGCCGTCACCGGTTGCCGTACAGGACGATGTCTTGCCATCAATCTCAAGCGACATTGTCGCCTTTGGCGGACGATGTTCAGTGCCGCACAGCACTTCCAGCGAGACCAGCTTGATCCGGTCATTGACGCGAACGACTTCATCGTCAACAAGGGCGATGATGTCTTCGTCAAACACATCCTTTTTCAGGTCGGCCAGATCCTTGAAGCGCTTGAAGGCGTCCTGAACGGCGTTGTCGCCGAGATCATAACCGAGGTCTTTCAGTTTTTCCTTGAACGCATGGCGACCGGAGTGTTTGCCCATGACCAGACTGGATTGCGTCAGGCCAACCGATTCGGGTGTCATGATCTCGTAGGTTTCCGCATGTTTGAGCACGCCATCCTGATGGATACCGGATTCATGGGCAAAGGCATTCTTGCCGACGATGGCCTTGTTGGGTTGCACGGCAAACCCGGTAATCGCCGAGACCAGACGTGACGCCTTGATGATATCTTCCGTCCTGATGCCGGTCTCAAACGGCATGGCATCGGCGCGGGTGCGAAGCGCCATGACAATCTCTTCCATCGCCGCGTTCCCGGCCCGTTCACCAAGACCATTGATGGTGCATTCAACCTGACGGGCACCGACCTGTACTGCCGCCAGCGAATTGGCAACGGCAAGGCCCAGATCGTTATGACAATGAACCGAAATCACCGCCTGATCGATATTGGGAACACGGTTGAACAGCATGCTGATCAGGGCAGCGAACTCTTCCGGCACGGCATAACCGACGGTATCCGGGATATTGATCGTCCCGGCCCCGGCGCGAATAGCACTTTCCACACATTTACACAGGAAATCATGCTCGGTGCGCGACCCGTCTTCTGGCGACCATTCGACATCATCAGTGAAATTCCGTGCATAACTGACACTGTCGATCACCGCCTCATGAACCGCATCCGGCTCCATCTGCAGTTTATATTTCATATGCAGCGGGCTGGTCGAAAGAAACGTGTGAATGCGTTTGCGTGTCGCGGGTTTCAGCGCCTCGGCGGCGCGGTCGATATCCATGTGGGTGGCGCGGGCTAATCCACAAACGGTCGAATTTTTGACAACCTTGGCAATCTCGTTGACGGCTTCAAAATCGCCATCCGAAGCAATCGGAAACCCGGCCTCAATAACATCGACGCCCATGCCCTCCAGAACACTGGCAATATTGAGCTTTTCTTCCAGATTCATCGACGCGCCCGGCGACTGCTCGCCGTCGCGCAAGGTGGTATCAAAAATAACTACGCGCTCGGATGCCATAACTCTCTCTTTTCATTCATCGTGTGACCCCCGCCGATCACCCTGAAAGCCAGTAAAAACAACGATACAGGGGTCCTGTCAATCACCTTACGAGGCAATTTCCTGAGAAAGGCTTAATGAGGGATAGAACGGGCATAATGAAATTGATGTTATCTGTTTTCAGTCGGAAAAGCTCAGCTCGGAGGAAAAACCCGATACGCTGACCTTGTGAAGAATATGACACTCGCGTGATAATGGAGAATGGGAGTGCTTGAAGAATATCTGGCTCAGAATCAATGGCGCGACTGGGAGACCATGATCCGCCAGTTGCCAATTGAGAGCGGACAGACCGTTTTTGATTTAGGCTGTGGTCCGGGCTTAATCAGCGCTCGTTTGGCACCACATTGCAGCCGGGTCATTGGAATAGATCAGGAAGCTACTTTTCTTGATGTTGCGCGTCAACATTGTCCGCCAAACTGCGAATTTGTTAATGCCAACCTGACAACATTGGATGCATCTACCCTCATCCCTGCCAATGGAGTGTGGTCAAGTTTTACGGCCGCTTATTTTCCCTCGTTCTCTTCTGTGCTGGAGCGATGGGTTTCTTGCGTAACACCGGGCGGCTGGTTGGCTATTGTAGAAGTTGACGACCTCCTGACCGGCCACAACCCGCTCCCAGCAGATATTAAAGATACGATCAAAGAATTTATGAATCATGCTCGTTCGATAGAACAATATGACTTCTGCATGGGGCATCGGTTGGGAAATATCTGTCGTACCATCGGATTGCAGATCATTTCTGAACATTCATGGAGGGACCCGGAGTTAGCATTTGATGGCATAGCGACCCCGGCAATTCAGGAAGCTTGGTCTCGACGCTTCGACAGAATGCAAGGTATGAAAACCTACCTTGGCGCTGATCGGTTTCAAGAAATTTCCAACGCTTTTCTGGAGACGATCTCTTCTTCCGAACATTACTCCACGTCTTCCATTAAAATGGTGCTCGCAAAACGTCCAGAATAGGGGGAATATCTCATTCCCTATGTGTCATTAAGACAAAACAAAAAACCCCCGCCGCCTTTCGGCAACGGGGGTTAATCTTTCGTGGCTCTAAAAACCGCCGGGGCCGCTGGCCCTAGTTTTTGGTTTTGTCGACCAGCGCGTTTTCGGCGATCCATGGCATCATGGCGCGCAACTTGGTACCGACCTGTTCAACGCCATGTTCGGCGGCGATGCGGCGTTCGGCTTTGAAGCTTGGCAGGCCGGCCTGATTTTCCAGCATCCACTGTTTGACGAACTCGCCGGACTGAATGTCCTTGAGAATCCCTTTCATGGCGGCTTTGGTCTCATCCGTGACGATCTTCGGTCCGGTCACGTAATCGCCGTATTCCGCCGTGTTGGAAACGGAGTAACGCATGTTGGCGATACCGCCTTCATAGATCAGGTCGACGATCAGTTTGACTTCGTGGCAGCATTCGAAATAAGCCATTTCCGGCGCGTAACCGGCGTCAACCAGCGTCTCGTAGCCGGCCATGATCAGCGCGCTCAGGCCACCACAAAGAACAGCCTGCTCACCGAACAGATCGGTTTCGCATTCTTCCTTGAACGTGGTTTCAACGATGCCTGCACGTCCGGCACCAAGACCGGCTGCGTAGGAGAGCGCAATTTCCTGGGCATTGCCGCTGGAATCCTGGGCAATCGCGATCAGACTCGGCACACCGGCACCGCGCTGGTATTCAGAACGTACCGTATGGCCGGGACCCTTGGGCGCAATCATGAAGACATCAAGATCGGCGCGCGGCTCGATCAGGCCGAAGTGGACATTCAGGCCGTGGGCAAAGGCGATGGCGGCACCTTCTTTAAGGTTGTCCGCCAGATGATCGCGATAAAGAGCAGCCTGCCCTTCGTCCGGGGTCAGAACCATAAAGACGTCAGCGTCTTTGGCGGCTTCGGCTGCCGTTTTGACGGTGAAGCCGTCGTTTTCGGCCTTGATCGCGCTGCCCGAGCCTTCGCGCAGCACGATGGTAATGTTCCTGGCTCCGGAGTCTTTCAGGTTCAGGGCATGGGCATGGCCCTGGCTGCCGTATCCGGCGATGGCTACATTTTTGTCTTTGATCAGATTGACGTCAGCGTCGCGATCATAATAAACGCGCATGATTTCAGTTCCTTCAGTTCAGCGTTAAGTTCAATATTCAGGTGTTCAAATCTCTAAATTCGTTCAGACATCGTCTTCCATGGAATCCGGGCCGCGCAATATGGCGACAACCCCGGTTCGTGAAACATCGGTCAGTCCCAACGGGCGCATCAATTCAACAAAGGCGTCGATCTTGCCGGAGTTTCCGACAATCTCGAAAACAAAGGACTCGTTGGTTGAATCAACCGCTCGGGCGCGGAAAATATCACAAATCCGCAGACTTTCAACGCGCGCGTCTCCCTTGCCGGTAACTTTAACCAGAGCCAGTTCGCGCTCGACATGGGGGCCTTCAAGGGTCAGGTCACTGACGGAGTGAACCGGGATCAGGCGCCCCAGCTGGGCCTTGATCTGCTCGATCACCATGGCCGTGCCTGTGGTAACGATGGTAATCCGCGACAAATGCCGCCCGCGCCGGGTTTCCGCGACCGTCAGGCTTTCAATATTGTATCCACGCCCGGAAAACAGACCGACGACACGGGCCAGCACACCGGGTTCGTTATCGACGAGAACGGCAATGGTATGTGTATGTTCCTGTTCTTCCGGCGAATTCACTAAAATTTCTCCTTGGGCTCAAAAGCGGTAACGTCTGAAACGCTACCCCTTATAGTTATGATGAGCGGGTTTTCAATATGCGATGAAGGTGTTGTCCTAGACTAGAACCATTCCGTCTTCTGAAACGGAATCGCCGGTCTTGTCATCGGGACCCAGCAACATGTCATTGTGCGCGGCCCCGGACGGAATCATCGGGAACACGTTTTCTTTCGGATCAACGTGCATATCTGCAATCACCGGACCGTCGGTCTTGATCATTTCGCTCAGCATATCGTCAACTTCCGAGGCCTTGGTTGCCCTGAGCCCCGTCATGCCGAAAGATTCCGCCAATTTGACGAAATCAGGCAGGCTATCCATGTAGCTTTCCGAATAGCGCGACCCATGCAGAAGTTCCTGCCACTGACGAACCATACCCATATAAAAGTTGTTCAGGATCAGACATTTCACCGGCAGACGGTACTGCTGGATAGTCGACAGTTCCTGCATGTTCATCATAAACGACGCCTCACCGGCAATCCCGACAACCAGGGCTTCCGGATGGGCAACCTGAACGCCCATTGCCGCCGGCAACCCATAACCCATGGTGCCCAGACCGCCAGACGTCAGCCAGTGGTTGGGTTTATCAAACCCGAAGTGCTGGGCTGCCCACATTTGATGCTGGCCCACTTCCGTGGTGATGAACACGTCCTTTCTGGTTTTTTTGGTCAGCTCGTAAAGCCGCTCAACGGCGTATTGCGGCTTGATGATGTCACCGGACTGATCATATTTCATACACTCAATCGAGCGCCATTGATTGATCTGCTTCCACCAGCTTTTCAGGGCTTTTTCATCGCTTCTGGACTTGTTCGCCCGGAGCGCTTTCAGCAAATCTTCCAGCACATGCCCGACATCACCAACGATACCGAGATCAACCGGTACATTCTTGTTGATGGAAGACGGGTCGATATCGATCTGGATTTTTTTCGAGCCCGGCGAGAACGCATCCAGACGTCCGGTAATCCGGTCATCAAAGCGCGCACCGATGGCGATCATCACATCACAGTCATGCATTGCCATATTGGATTCGTAGGTCCCGTGCATGCCAACCATGCCGATGTACTGCTTGTCGGATGCCGGGTACGCGCCCAGTCCCATCAGCGTCAGTGTGCAGGGGAAACCCGTTGCCTGAACAAGTTTGGTCAGCATCTGGGATGCCGCCGGGCCGGAATTGATCACCCCGCCACCGGCATAGATAACCGGTTTTTTGGCCTTTTTGATAATCTCGACCGCTTCCTTGATCTTCGACAGATCGCCCTTGATCTGCGGCTGGTAGGTCTTGCGTTTGACCGTTTCCTTGGCAAAATATTCGCCAACAGCCATCTGCACATCCTTTGGCAGATCGATCACCACCGGGCCGGGACGGCCGCTGCGGGCCACATCAAAGGCTTCGTGGACAACCCGCGCCAGATCGTTGACGTCCTTGACCAGATAATTGTGTTTGGTGCACGGGCGCGTGATCCCCGTGGTATCGGCCTCCTGAAACGCATCGTTGCCAATCAGATGGGTCGGCACCTGACCGGTCAGACAGACAATCGGAATACTGTCCATCAGCGCGTCGGTCAGGCCGGTGACGGCGTTGGTCGCACCGGGTCCGGAGGTCACCAGGACGACACCGACTTTGCCGGTTGAGCGCGCATATCCTTCTGCGGCGTGGACCGCCCCGCCTTCCTGACGGACGAGAATATGACGCAGCTGGTTCTGCTGGAAAATCGCGTCATAAATCGGCAGGACAGCGCCACCGGGATAACCAAAAATTTCGGTTACGCCCTGATCTTTCAACGCTTTCAGAACGATTTCGGCGCCGGTCATCTGTTCCCTGGCCATGGGATATTCCTCTGCTAATCCGTCTGCGGGGCGGGCATTTTATCTGCCCGATCCGCTTGAAACACACAACGACGGTCGGCTCCATCCGGGTCCGACCGCAACTCCAAATCCCTGCAAATGATGACTGAAACCCAGCCGCCTTGCGAAGGAAGCGGCAACCTAATCCGTCGTATCGGAGGGGTCAAGCAGCGTTGCGAATAAATGGAAAGTTTTTTAGGTGTTCACGAAATATTATTTCGCGTCAAATTTTCCCGTCCGACCGCACATTACTTCAGGCGGTCCAGCATATCGGCCATGATCTTGCCCGCTTCAGATACCGCCAGATGCCGGGGCATACCCGGTGTTAGACGTTCATCATACAAGGTCGCCACCAGGATCAGGTCATTGCGCGTCAATTTGTGCAGGACACTTCTGTTATTGAAGACGGACGGCTTGACGATATCGCTGTCATTGGGAAGTCCCAGCGTCTGCGTCATTTCCTCCAGCAGACAGCTGTCAATCTGGCGCTCTGTCATCTCGTTGTTGACGACGATGGTCGCATGGATAATTTCGCCTTTTTTATTGGCCGCTGTCAAAAAATAACAAACCCGCGGTCCGGCCAGTTTTCTGAGTAACTTCGGCGGAGCGATCTTGATCAGGCTCGGCATATGCATGGCAAGGCGCGGCACGAACTTGATAAAATAATTGGGCTTTTTCCCGACCTTTTTGGCATCTTCCGTCGTCACACCGGTCAGTTTGGTCAGGGTCGTCAGGTGCTTTCTGATGCTGTTGACATGGGCCTCTTCGGGGCGGGCATTTTTCAGCTTCAGTTCCTTCCCGCCAGACGCGTTGGCAATCATCTCACCGGTTAGCGCGGATATACTGGCGCGGATCGGCGAGACCCATTTTTTAATCACCGTGCTGGCCTTGGTCACCTCGTCATATTCCGCGCCAAAGATAACGGCCTCAAAAAACCGGGTCATATTTTTTTCTGACGGCAGGCCGTCAGCCGCCATAGACGGCAGCGCAACCCCGCAAACTATCGCCACCAGTGACAGGCGGGCAATCCGACACCATAATTTTTGCCAAATCGATTTCATACCCAGACCCTGCCAGAAACAACCAAGCAAATGCAATAGGTGTCGGTTCTCTGAGATATTGAGAAACTTCGGCTAAGTTCAATTCCGGCCTAGAGAACGAAAATACCGAGTACGCCCCACACAGCTGCGACAAGTGCAAGGCCACCGACCAGACATACAAGCCCCACGTTTGATATAGTTTTGATAGATACCGGTTCATTTGCATTCATGTCATGTCTTCCCACGTTAATTCCGACGCTTTGGTATATCGCTCTTGCGGGACCTAAGGTCACGCATCGAAAATACATCCAATCCGGGGACTACGTGGGGACGAATAGCTTGGCTGACAAGTACAGCCCCGCAAATAAATTATTGCCATTCGTTACTCATGTGGCTTTGAACTGTCTCGAATATGCTAAGGCTGCTATTCCCGCGCACAACACTGTTTACCTTCAACGCCAGAAGATGACCCAAATTCGCCAATACCCTCATCATCAGATTTCGGCTGGACCCAAGCGTGCAGCGGGCATTTTATCTCAATTGATCTGATCATCAGCTGGATTGTCACAGGATCTCTGAAAACCCGTTTCATTCACCAATCCAGAAAATCATTTATCGCCGCCTGAACGCGGGCAACGCCCTCTTCTCCTGCAAATCCCTCAATCAGCAGATCGGCGCGGGACTGGTTTCTGAACCAGGTCAACTGGCGCTTGGCGAAATTTCGGGTGCCTTGTTTGGCTTTACTAACGGCCTTTTCAAGCGTGACGTCGCCTGCCAGATAGCGGTGAAAATCGGCAACACCCAGCGCTTTCAGGGCGGGCAGAGTGGGGTCAAGGTTGAGGGCCTGAACGGCGCGGACTTCATCGAGTGCGCCGAGCTCGATCATTTGGTCGAACCTCTCTTCGATGCGTTGATAAAGCTGATCGCGCGGCGGGATCAGATGAATGGTCAGAAACCTTGCGTTCAACGGCGGCTCTGCGCCCTGTTCTGCCTGCCACGCACTTAACGGACGGCCCGTCGATACCGCCACAGCATAAGCACGGATCAGGCGCTGGCGGTCTCCGGGCTCCAACTTCGCCGCACCATCCGGGTCAAGCCGGGCCAATCGTTCCCTGAAGGCCTCCCCACCTTCCTTGTTATAGAGTACCGTCGCTTCATCTATCACCTCGGCCGGAACATCCGGTACCGGCGCTATGCCTTCTTGCAGGACCTTTAAATAGAGCCCGGTTCCACCACAAACGATGGGCAGATGCCCGCGGGCCTGAATATCTTCAATCACCGGGATCGCCATATCCAGCCACGCACCGGCGGAACACGGAGTAGAAACAGACACAACCCCATAAAGATGGTGAGGAACACGAACTTCGTCTTCAGGTGTCGGGCGGGCGGTGAGGATGCGGAATTCACGGTAGACCTGCATGCTGTCGGCGTTGACGATTTCACCGCCAAGGCTTTCCGCCAGCGCCAAGGCCAGTGACGACTTTCCGCTGGCCGTTGGACCCGCAACGATAACAACGGGAAACGCGCTGGATGGTTCTGCCAATTTCAGACCCTCAGGGACAGATCCCGTTTGCGGCGATCAGAGCGGGCGCGTTTGTCTTTTCCGGAAAACTCGGCGTCCGTATCGCGCGCCGGTCCACCACGCAGTTCATTTTCGGAACCGTCCTGGACTATCCCGTTTTCAATCATTTTATTGAGCATCGATTCCATGTTGGTAAATGTTTCAAGAAACACCTGCGGGGTCAGCACAAGCTGGTGGCGATTGAATATTTTTCGATTGCCGTTTTCATCCTGTTCGGAAATCGACTGTGACCCCACTTCAATACGGATCATTCCCTTGATCATGGCAATATTGATCACGCCATCAAAAAAAATTTCAGATCCCATATCACTCTCCCCGTTTATCGTTGTCCGGTTCTGTCAAAACAGAATATGCGCTGGGAAGTTCCTTTGACAGGGTGATTTCACCAACCCGTATTTTGCTTTTCTTGCAGCATCCGGGGCCTTGCGTTAAGTATCCGTCCCCTTCAGTGCAATTGCGGTACCTGCAAAAATGGAATCTGTCCTGACCCTGATTTCGCCAATCATCGGCGGACTCACCGATATCATTGTCGAACAGGCTGCTGACCGGCTCCGCCAGTCTGGCGCGCGTGTCGGTGAAGCTGACTGGCTTTCCGGGAATGAAGCCTGCGATATCGCATTCTCCGGCCCGCCGGCCAAATCATGCGAAGCAGAGCTTCGGATCGTATTGACCGATTACCAACTGGACCTGGCGCTTCAGCCCGCCCTGGGCAGGCGGAAAAAGTTGCTGCTGGCCGATATGGACTCGACCATCGTCACCTCGGAAACGCTCGACGAACTGGCCGAATACGCGGGGCTCAAGGACCAGATTTCCGCGATTACCGAACGCGCCATGAACGGGGAAATCCTGTTCAGGGACGCATTGACTGAACGGGTGGCGATGCTGAAAGACCTTGACGCCGAGACCATGGACAAAACCATGCAACGGATCACCTATTCCCCCGGTGCCGGAACGCTGGTCCGCACGATGTCGGCCAACGGCGCGTATACGGCACTGGCGTCCGGCGGGTTCCGCTATTTCACCGGGCGCGTCAAGGAAGCGCTGGGGTTCGATTTTGAAATTGGCAATGACATCGGCATTGAAGATGGCAAGTTCACCGGCGAGGTTGTTGGCGACATTGTCACCAAGGCGTTAAAACGCAAAACCCTGATCAGGCTGGCGAAACAGCAGGGCGTCGAAATCAGCGAAACGATGGCTGTCGGTGATGGCGCCAACGATTTGCCGATGGTCATGGAAGCCGGAACCGGTATCGCCTATCATGCCCACACGGTCCTGAAGGATAATGCCCCGTTCCGTGTTGATCACGCCGGACTGGAGGCATTGTTATTTTTTCAAGGATATCGGCGCGCCGACTTTACGGCTTGATTGTGGTTTGTCGTATATAGCGAGACTAAAACGACCGATTCCCCTGCAGGTTCGGACATGAACGCGCCAGGGATTTGATGGCGGCTTTTAGCCAAAGGACTAAACCGCTAATGCGGTAGTTTTCATTTTTTCATTTCAGAATATTAACGGGCAGGGTCTGTCCTGTGTTGAGATTGTGGTTTCCCAACCATGAACTCAGACAGGAGCAGACCCATGACAGACAAATCCACCAGCCCATTGCGCCAGCGTATGATCGATGACATGACTGTCCGCGGGTTC
>JAJFIJ010000131.1 GCA_021775105.1 Rhodospirillales bacterium
GCAACGACATCCGATCCGCCGGTATTTGCCGTATAGGCCGGTGTCCGCAGCGAAATTCCAGACGCCCCTTCCAGCAATATCTGGTCGGCACCACTGACGAAATCGGTGATGACGTCGGTATTGGTGGTATCTGAATCTGTAGCTGCGAAGTAGGAGAAAATATCAGCTCCGGTGCCACCGGTCAGGGTGTCCGCTCCGGCTTCACCGGCGATATCATCAAGGCCGGTACCGCCGACGATGGTGTCGTTTCCGGCTCCGGCATCAATCTCCGCGCCCACCGTACCCGTCAGAGTGAGGCTGTCGACACCGGTACCGCCGATAATCGTTTCGGTATCAACAAACGTGCCGGTATTGGCGAAGTCGCCGAGGTTTACCGTATCATCCCCGCCACCCATGTTAACCGTCGTTCCGGTCTCCAGCATATTTTCAAGAGTCAATGTATCAGCGACGCCGCTTCCGTTAACAAAATCAGTGCCGGCGATGGTTAATGCGTTGGCCCCACTGGCCAAGTTGAGTGTGTCGCCACCGCCACCAAGGTCAATAAACATGCCCGTCGTTGCGACGTTGACCAATGTAACCGTTTCCGCCCCGCCGAAACTGGTAACATCTTCAACATTCTGTAAATTCAGGACGTTGGTCGTGCCCGCCGCCAGACTGAGTTCATCAATACCAAATTCCGAACCATCAAAGAACTGCGTCCCAAGATCGATCAAGGTTGAGGCCGTCAAGGCGTTTGCCATCGTTAACACATCGTCGCTATCGTCGGCTCCATGAATACTTTCGATATCAATGGCAATAATTGTATTGGCTGTCGCCTGATCACCCTGTGTCAGGAACAGGGCATCCGTATTGCCGCCGAGATCGATGGTCGTGATGCCCAGGAAATCACCTTCAATGGTCAGCGAGTCCGCCAATGCACCGCCGAGAATGGTTTCCGTATCCTGAATATCACCAACATTAACACCACCCGCCAATTGCAGAGTGTCATTGCCGATATCCAGATCGACGGAGTCTCCGGATACCATGAGCGTGGTCAAAGTGATGTAATCATCGCCCGTACCTTGCGCGCTGATAAGTTCAGCATTGGCGACCGTCAGGGTATTCGCGACATTGGTTTCGAGAACGAGCGTGTCATTGCCAACACCAAGATCCGCAAGATCTCCAGCCTCCGCCGCCCCAATCAGTGTAATAGTACCGCTCGTGGCATCGCCCTGAACAAAATCGCTATCCACTGTGAGTGTTGCCGACTGTGTTCCACTGACAGGAATCGTATTGAATGTAGGCTCAAGGAAATCCGGGTCGGCAATCAGTTGGGCCAGCGTCACGCCCGGAAGCGTGATTTCCATATCCACACCATCGGCCCCACCCGCACCATCAATGTTGATTTGCAGGATCTTGTTGGTGTCATCAAAACGGGCCTGGGTATTGCCGTTATCAACAAAATCAACGGTATCTGCACCAATGAACGAATAGACACCATGCAACAAGCCTTGGAGAACAATATGCTCATTGACGTTGGCTGCTTCGAAATCGGTGATTGTTTCACCAGCTCCGACGGCGGCATCGGCAATGGACGTATAGATGAACTCATCGTCATTGCCACCACCACTCAAAGTGTCGGCCCCAAGACCGCCGATGATGGTATCATTGCCCACCTCGCCCGACAGAGTGTCGTCACCGGACCCGCCACTCAGTGTATCTGCGCCACCACCGCCAGCGATGGTGTCATCACGCGACCCTCCGTCGATTACCGACGTGCCTGAATCATCATTGATAGTCATTTCCAGATCATAGGTGGCATCGCCGAACTGGAGACGTTCTATATTCGTCAGAATATCCGTGCCGTCACCACCGGTCACGGTAACCTTGCCGTCCGTCGCGAATGTGGTTTCGTCAATGGAGTACGTTCCAATATTGCCACTGAACACCGCAATATCAACGCCATCATCAGGCAAGCCATCAAGGCCACCGCCCACATGCAGCCCACCGTCAATAAGGTCATTTCCTGCACCGCCGGTCAGCGTATCTGTCCCAGCCCCGCCGTCCAGTGTATCGTTGCCTGCGCCGCCCAATAAAATATCATCATTGGTCCCGCCCGAGATATCGTCGTCGTCGTTACCGCCATCAAGGATATCTGAGCCGGAGCCACCGATCAGCGTATCCAGCCCATCTCCGCCGGTAATCGTATCCGCCCCGCCGCCGCCATCGATGGTGTCATCCCTTGTGCCACCATCAATTACCGACGTGCCGGAATCGTCATTGATGACCATCTCAAGATCATAGGTCGCATCATCGAATTTCAACTGCTCAACATTCGTCAGGATGTCGGTGCCATCACCGCCAACAACAGTGACCTTGCCATCCGTCGCGAACGTCGTTTCATCGATGGAATAGGTTCCAATGTTACCGCTGAACACCGCAACATCGACGCCATCATCAGCAAGACCATCGAGGCCACCGCCAACATGCAGGCCGCCGTTAATCGTGTCATTGCCGGAACCCCCGATCAGTGTATCGATGCCTGATCCGCCATCCAGAGCGTCGTTTCCGATGTCACCATCCAGGGTATCATCATTATCACCGCCCTGAAGATCATCGTTACCCAAACCACCCAGAACCGTATCAGAACCGGTGCCACCGATCAGCAAATCTGCGCCGCCGCCACCTGAAATTATATCAGCTCCGCCACCGCCATCAATCGTGTCGTTGCCGTTGAGCCCACCCAAAATTTCGGCACTGGAATCGCCAGCATAATTAAGGCTACCAGTGAACGCGCCCCCGGAGAATTCGAGAGATTCGATATTGGTGAGGGTATCGCTGCCTTCATCGCCACCATCAACGTTGGATGTATTGTTGTCGGTAACGGTAATTTGCGTCTCAACGCCAACCACGCTTGCCGATACGGTAAAGTCGGCCTCTGCACCTGCATATTTGGCGACATCAAAACCATCACCGCCATCGATGACGTCGTTGCCTTTTTCGCCGGTCAGGTTATCGTTGCCCGCGCCGCCAAGCAGCGTATCGATGCCATCGCCGCCGATGAGCGTATCATCACCACCCTGAGCATCGAGGACATTATTACTGGCCGCGAACGCATCGAGAACGTCATTGGCGCTGCCGCCCGTCAATGTATTGACGGAGAAATTGCCCAAAAGATTACGTTCCAGATCGTAATCGCCATCGGCAAAACGAAGAACGTCGACAAACTTCAGAGTGTCCGTACCTTCTCCGCTGCTGAGTGTATTTGTAACCGTGTATTCATAATCACCAATTTTGCTGATGACATAATCTGCAAGGTTGCCAGTGTAGACGGCGACATCAATATCGGCGTCCGTGGTCGTGATCTTTGCACCATAAATGGTATCATTGCCGCCACCGCCGGTTAGCGTATCGTCACCCAGTTCGCCGGTCAGGATATCATTACCATCGCCACCAATAATCGTATCGGTGAAGTCACCGCCGGTGATCGTATCGTCTCCGCCCTGACCATCCAGAAGATTGTTGTCTGCACCGAGTCCGTCGATGAAATCGTTACCTTCTGCGCCGGTCAGCGTATTCGTGCTGAAACCACCAATGAGGTTGTAATCCAGATTATGGTCGCCGTCGGCAAAGCGAAGTACCTCAACAAATTTCAGCGTATCTTTGCCTTCTCCGCTACCAACAGTATTTTCGACGGTATATTCAAAGTCTGCGGTCTTGATAATTTCATAATCGGCAAAGTTTCCGCTGTAGACAGCAACATCAACATCGGCATCACTGCCGGTACTGATATTACCAAACAGCGTATCATTGCCAGCGCCGCCCGTCAGCGTATCGTCCTGAAGCCCCCCGCTTAATATGTCTTCGCCATCGCCACCAAACAGGGTTTCCGTGAACGCCCCGCCGTCCAAAGTGTCATCTCCGGCCAAACCGTAAAGCACATTGTTATTGCCTGCGATGGCGTCAATTACGTCGTTTCCATTGAGACCTGAAAGAGTATCAGCACCGGAGCCGCCGTTAATCGTCAAGCTACCCGTGAAATCGCCATCGCCAAACGCCAGCGCTTCAATATTGGTTAAGGTATCCGTCCCCTCATCGCCATCACCGGCGTTGTTATCCGTCACCGTAACCGTGGTGCCGTCAGACGTGACCGTGAAGTCGCCCTGATTGCCTGCGTATTCGGCTTCGTCTATCCCGCCGAGACCGTCAATTACATCATTGCCCGTGTCGCCAAAGAGAACGTCATTACCTGACGTCCCGGTCAGCGTGTCATCACCAGACGTCCCCGAAATGGTCAGGTCATCCAGCGTCAACACCAGATCGTTGGCATTATAAGTCGCGACAATGTTGTATCCGACCAGGTTATGGGTAATCGTATCAAACGTGCTGGTCACTGAAGCATAATTGAGGATCGTGAAGGTCTGGCCGTCGGGCGGTTCGTACCCGCCAATGAAGTTGAGGTTCAGTGCGTCCGACGCCGTCGACAGGTCAAGGGCGTCAACCGTCACCACGTCATGAGTAACATCGCCGGTGATATCAATATTCAGCGCCGTACCTTCATTGAAGTCGGCAGGTGTACCACTAATCACCAGAACATCGACGACGCCCGCACCGCCAGCATCGATGATGCCCTGATTATCGAACACCGCACCGCCGGAGAAGACCAGCGTGCCACCGCCCTCAATGGTGCCGGTGTTGGTGAAGACATTGCTGGCACCGGTTATGGTGAGGGTCTTTCCAGAGGCGATATTAATGGTCCCGGCATTAATCAAATCACCGGCAATAGTGGTTATCTGATCAATATCCAGAATACCGCCAGACTGGTTATCGACATCGGCATTGATAGTCCGCTGCCCGCCGGTTCCTCCATCCGTGTCTCCACTGAGAATGGTTCCGGTATTGGTCAATGTGCCGGTCGTAATCGTCAATGTGGTATTGGTCCCGGCGTCGGTGGCATCTGTCAGCTCAAGAGTACCGGCATTGGTGAAGCCGGTCGCCACTGTCGTCGTCGCCGAGAAATCTGAACTATCCGACAATATCCTCAACGTCGCCCCGAAAGAATTGCTGAGTGTGCCAGAAACCGAAGTATCGCTCCGCAGCGTTGCCGTCCCGGATGAATTCGACAGGAACCCGTTGAATATCCCGTCAAGGGAATTCAGTGTGCCGGTATTGGTAACATTCCCGGCAAAGGTGGTACTGGACGCCGTAATCGAACCGGCATTGGTTACTGCCATATTGACTGTCGGACTGGATAACGTCAGTGAACCGGTTGCGCCAACCGAGATCAAATTACTCGTGCCGCCGATAAAGCTGGAAGCACCGCTTACGCTCAGTGACGAAAGGCCGGTATTATCGATGGTCGTCGTTCCGGTCGTCTGATTCAGGGTCAGACCTGTGTTGTTTGTCAGCGATAGCGCGCCACCACCGATCAGTGATGTCCCTGCATTCAGGTCCACGGTGCCGCCATCAAACGCCAGGGTCAGACCGCTGGCGACATCAAGCGTCCCTGCGTTGGTCACATTGCCCGTGATGGTCGTCGGCTGGTCGATATCCAGAACACCGCCCGACTGGTTATCGACATTACCATTGATGTTCCGCTGGCCGCCACTGCCGCCATCCGTGTCTCCACTGAGAATGGTTCCGGTATTGGTCAATGTGCCGGTCGTAATCGTCAATGTGGTATTGGTCCCGGCGCTGGTAGCATCTGTCAGCTCGATGGTGCCGGCATTGGTGAAGCCGGTCGCCACTGTCATCGTGGCGGAGAAATCTGAACTATCCGACCTTACCCGCAACGTCGCTCCGACAGCATTGGATAGGGCACTGCTGATCGTGGTATCGCTCCTGGCTGTCAGCGTACCTTCATTGACCAATGATCCGGCACCGGAAATGGAGCTGTCAATTATCGTTGCCGCCGCCGTATTTGTCAGTGATGCCGTCCCGTTTACAATCAGGTTAGAGCTGCCCGAAAGGTCAATTGTCCCGCCAAACGTTGCTACGCCATCGACGGTCATAGACGTTGTCGAACCGGTCAGGCTGAGAGTCTTGCCTGCCGCAAGATCGGCATCCTTGTTTACCGTCAGCTGACCATCGGTCATGGTCAGGCCGGTATCCAGATCAAGACCGCCGACTGTGGTCACTACATTCTGGTTGTAAACAACATTGCCAGCCCCGGTCAGGATCGCATTGTAAGACGCATCGGCGACCGAACCTGCGCTCCAGTTGGCGTCGGTGAAGAAGAACAGGTCGGTCGACTGATCGTGAGTGTTGTCCGGCAGGATATCGCTATCAACAAAAACCGAGATCGTTTTCAAAGTCGTCGCAATGCCATCACTGACGGCAACAACAAACGTGTCGTTACCGGTGAACGCGGTAGCGGCAGTGTAGGTGTATTCGCCAGTTACCGCATCGACCGTAACTGTCGCGCCATTGACCGATGCCGTATTCAGCGCATACGTCAGAGTCTGACCGTCAACGTCCGTCGCCCCGATGTTACCGCGGAGAACGACGGCAGCATCCGTAAAGGTGCTGTCGGAAGAAATGTTCGGTGCGTTGGTCTCGAACGTTGGATCGCCGGTGACCGTGCCGTTGTTGTTGCCAACGGCGTCAATTATCGCGCCAGCCGATGCAGAGGCAGCGCCATCGCCCTGCTCATCCAGGCGATAATTGGCAATCAGGCCGGTACTCGCCGGATCGACGAAATCGTTCATATTGGCCTGGAGTTCGTTCTCGGTTCTGGCGCTCGACCATATACGGAAGTCCGACATGCTGCCGTCGAGAACATTGCTGGCTGTGACACCATCCTGATACGACGCGCCAACGCCGATGGGCGCGGTGTTGACATCAATGCCACCTGTGTAGGCGATTTCAGCGTCAAGCAGACCATTGACGTAGAGTTTGACGGTCGACCCGTCATAAACCATTGCGACGTGATACCAGGTGTCGGCCTCAAGGACGGTATCGCCCCAAAGGTCACCAATACCGCCGCTTGTCCCATCCGGAGAGACATTTGCCGCGATTCTGAAGTCTGAACTTCCGTCCTCGGCGGCAAAGAAGGCGTAGGCCCGCTCGCCGGTCGTTGTCTGGTACTTGGCCGAGATATTCTGGTTGGGCGCGGTGTCGCGATCAAAATTGACCCAACTTTCGATCGTCATCGATGTCCCGATGGCGTCGAAGTCGGACGAGTTGTTGATCAGAACACCATCACCTGTGCCATCGAAGTCCATCGAGCGGGCGAGGTTGTCGCCGAGGACGGTCGGCGTTTCATTGCTCCACCCCGGTGCCGTATGGGTGACACCGATACCGTCTTCAATGGTGCCGTTCTGAGCGGTCAGGTTAGTTTGGCTGTCGGCAATAACCGTGCCGCTGCCTTCGTCAAGTTTCCAATATCCGACGAGCCCCTGCTCGTCACCAACCAGACCTTATTCAGCGTTGTCAGCCAACTCGTCCGCTGTCCGCACATCGTTCCATGCCCGGACTTCGGTAATTTCGCCTTTGTAAACACTGTTGGCCGCGACCTGATGTCCGATGAAGCCCGTGCCGCCGGTGATGGCCGGTGACATGTTGACCGCCGTGCCGTCCGCCACGCCATCAACGTAAAGTTGGGCTGCTGTACCATTATAGACCACCGATACATGGTGCCAGTCGTTGTCGCCGACGACCTGACTGCCGGTGACGATACCTGCGCCACCACTTAGGTTGAACGACAGGTTGCCCGACGTATTGACGAAGAAGAATCCGGCGGCGGCGGCGCCACTGGTTGCGCCCGCACCCATGATCGTCTGGTTTTCGGTTTCGGTGCCGGTGTTGACCCAGGCTTCCCAGGTGAATGCGGCACTGCCACTGGTTGCCAGATTGCCGACAGCCCCCAGATCGATCCGGTCGTTCACGCCATCGAAGCTTAGCGTGTCGGCAAACGGTGCAACCGGGCTGCCATGCGCGACCTCGGCCCCCTCGTTCCACGTTTCCGCACCCGCTGTGAAGCCGATCAGGGTACCGTCGAGGGGTTGGCCTGGCTGAGTGATCGTCAGGTCGTCAATGCTGGTGACCCTGCCGCTTTCACGATTGTGTATAGTGAAATGATTGGACGAAAACGCAGTGGAATCAGTCACTGTGAAGGCGGTCGTATTGGTGCCATCAGTCATCGAGAATGACAGATCGGTCCCGTCGTCGATAATGGTGAAGTCATATGACGTTCCGGCGGCGATGCTCAGGCCCGTTGATACTGACGTTTCGGTTAATTGAGTCGCCACTCCGTCAACCATCCGGAACGCGCTGACCTCATCAGTACCCGATGTAATGCGGAAGCGAATGCCATTGTCGATCGTATTAGCGTTGTCGGTTCCGTAAATGTCCTCCGACCGCAGGAACATCTGCAATACTTCCGAACCCGTGTAGCTGAAGGAGCCGGAGACCGTGACGGCGGCCTCACTGGAGGCCACAAACTGATCGACGGTGGATACGACGCCGCGACTGGTGAGAACCATCGCTCCACCGGTCTCATCCACCGAATTGCCGGATTGCCCGGAATCGATCACCGTCCATTTCGCCGTATCAAGGCTGGCATCTTCAAAGTCATCTGTAATGGTGGTTGACGGTGAATCAATTTCACTAATGGCTTTCGTTCCGGCACCATCATCCAGATGCCAGTTGGCGACCAGGCCGGTGGGCGCATTGATATCGTCGAAGTCGGTGGTCAGGTTGGTGGCGATCTCTTCCTGTGTCCGGGCTTCGTTCCACACCCGGACATCGGCGATATCGCCTTCGAATGGTGTTGCGAAACCGGCTCCAGCCAGGCCCTGACCAATGAAACCGGCTTCTGCGACCATGACCGGGCTCAAGGTAAATGTATCGCCATAGGCCGCACCATCGACATAGAGCTGGAAGTTGTCGCTGGCCGTTCCGTCATAGACCACGGCCACCTGATGCCAATTGCCATCGGCAACAACCGCTTCGGAATCGTGCGTGACACCCGCACTGTTGATCAAGGAGAACTGAAGCCTGCCATTAGCGTCTAAGTGTAATGCACCACCATTGAGGCTGACATTATCGCCGATCGACAGGATTGGCTGGACGGCGACAGTATCGGTCCTGATCCAGCTTTCCCAAGTAAAGGCGTTGGCACCGTTTACCAGATTGGTGGCGGCCCCCAAATCGATATAATCGTTCGATCCATCAAACGTCAGCGACTCACTGACATGGTTGGCGATCGCCGGGTTGGCGGCATGCGCCTGATTAGCTACTGTACCGTCGTGCTGAACACCATCGAAGGTCCAGTAACCCTGCAGGTTTGGCTCGGCAGTTGGACTGGAAATGGTGGTCTGGTAGTTGGCGGCGATTTCATCGGCGGTGCGGGATGTATCCCAGATCCGGACTTCATCCAGTTGGCCATCCAGATAATATCCGTTACCCTCAGGGCGGCCACCAATGGTAACATCCGCAGTGCCGCTGAACAGGGTTCCGGTATAGGCCTGCGGGGCGCCTGTGGAAACGCCGTTAACGTAGAACTCAACTGTGTTTGCTGCCGCATCGACACTCACCGCAATATGATCCGTGTTTCCTGTGGTCACTGTGTACCCAAGATTGAAGGACTGGTTTGTGCTGCCGTCAGACGTCAGCGCAAATTTAAGCGCGCCGTCCGGTTCATGGTAGAGCGTGTAACTCTTCTGCGAGCCGGTGGCGTCCCATTTGCTGATAATGCTTTGTTGCGACGATGGGCTGTTGGTCGTCACCCAAGCCTCTATCGTCAGGCCATTGACACCGTCATAGGCCGCACCGTCCGCAACACGAACAAAATCATCCACCCCATCAAACTGCAATCCACCATGCGCTGCCGATACGCCCTGAACGACGGGAGCGGTGTTGGACAGCGCCGTATCTTCAACCGTGACAGAGAAAGTCTTGCTGGACGTCAGCAACCCGTCAGTCACCTCAACCGTGAAGCTGTCGGTGCCAACGAAGTCGGCATTGGGCACATATTCATAGGTGCCGTTTGTCGCCACCGTCAGCGTGCCGCTGGCCGGATCACCACCGGTGGCGATGGCGAACATCAGGCTGTCGCCATCGACATCATTAGCTTCGATGGTGCCGCGAATGGCGGTGTCTTCGTCGGTGAACAGTGACGTCGAGGCTATGACCGGGGCAGTGTTGGTGATGGTGAATGATGAACCCGCAATAGCGTCATTGCCGTTTACCGTCTGATCGATCAGCAATCCGCCGCTCACGTCGTCACCGCGATAGTTGGCAACCAGACCCAGCGCATCGGCAGGGACGTGACCTGACATGTTGTCACGAACCTGCTCACCGGAACGGGCCGTGTCCCAGATGCGTACATCGGCCAGATCACCCTTGAAGTACTGCAGCGCATTCGATCCGTTCTGGGTTCGTGCGCCAATATAGGTCGGCCCCGCAGACGGATTGATACCCAACGAATAGGGATGCGAGGTGCCGATGGAGGACCCCTGGAAACCGTCAAGGGCCGAAACGACGGTGCCGTTCTGATAGGCCGAAACCGTATTGTTTTGGCTGTCAACGACGACGGAGATATGGGTCTGTTGACCGGCCACCACGTTGGCATCGAAATAGAGTACGTTCTGACTGGTTGGACCGTCAGACAGGACAACACCCAGACTGCCATCCGTTTCAAGCCTGACCAGATATCCCTGATCTGTATCCAGCCAGTTGCTAACAATTGTCTGCGCGTCAGCGGTGTCAAATGCCTCGACATTAACCCAGGCTTCAATCGTCATGTCGCCGGTCAGGTTATGTGCCGCCACATTGCCCATTGTCACATAATCGGTGGTACCGTTTAGGGTGATGGTGGTGTGGACGTTTTCACCAAGCGGCAGAGGCGCGCTGTCAACAAAGGTCGCGCCATTAATGGTGCCGTCGATCCCGGTCGCGCTGGCATCAAAGGCGGTCGCGCCGCTGCCTTCGTTGAGCGGCCAAAAGCCGACCAGTTCGCTCGGTACCGTGCTGGCGGCGTAGTTGGTTTCCGTGTTATCGGCAATCTCGTTGTCGGTGCGCGCGACATTCCAGATGCGGAAATCGGCAATATCGCCTGCGAAGTTCTCGGTGGTTGTGTCGTCGCTGTCGCGGTCACCGAGGACGATGGGATTGGCGTCATAAAGCGTCGTACCGAAGGATCCGGTGCCAGCCGTCGCGCCGTCGACGAACACGGTGGCGTTGGTGCCGCTGGTACCGTCGACGCGGACGGCAATGTGGTGCCATCCGCCGTCGGCGATACTGACGCCGCTATTAACTGAATTGCCACCATCGTAAACGACCACGACGCCGCTTTCCATCGAGATGCTGAGCGAATCCGTGATGCTTCCGTGTTCCTGGGAAACAATCCAGTTCGGGCCGGTGCTAGCGTCACCCGTCTTCACCCACATCTCGTAGGTGAAGGTTGTGAGGTGATGCGCCGCGTTGTCGGCGATGACGACGTTATCGCCGGTGGCATCATCATTTCCGTCGAAATTGAGAACCGATGCAAACGGATCAATCGGCGTGCCGTGACCGACTTCGGCACCGCTCGTCCACGTTTCCGAACCAGCCACCATCCCGGAAATCGTGCCGTCATTGGTGCCGACTTCATCGTATGCCATCGCACCGTAGCCGTCATCCAGATGCCAGTTGGAGACCAGTTCCGTCGGCGCGTTGGTGGCGTCGAACTCGGTGGTCAGGTTGGCCGCAATGTCCTCGGTGCTGCGGGCGGTATCCCAAAGCCTGACATCGGCGAGACTGCCTTCAAATTCGCGGGTGCCATCACCCTTTCCGCCAATGGTCAAAGATCCGGTATGGGAAATGTCAGCATTTGCGTAGCTGCTGACGTCGATGCCGGTTTCCGCGATACCGTTGATCAGGAAGGTGGCGCTGCCGCTGCGGTCGACGCTGACCGCCACATGTTGCCACTCGCCAAGGGTAACGGCGTTGACGCTGGTGACACCGAGATCAGTGAGGCCGTCGGTGCCGTCGCCCATAAACAGATTCAGTTTGCCATTTGAATCGATGGCGAAGAAATATCCACCAATGTCATCGGCGCTACGGTTGTCAACAATCGCGTGATGAATTTCGCCCGCCGTCGCCAGAGTGTCGGGTTTGACCCAGGCTTCGATGGTAAAGTTACTGGTGGCGAAATCGGACCGCGTGACGTTGCCGCCGTCGACAATGTCGTCAACACCGTCAAACGCCAGCGCATTCGACACATGCGCGGCAATTTCCACCGATGCAGTATGCGCGAGGTTCGGCGTTGTGCCATCTTCGAGGACTTCATCAAATGTCCAGTAACCCTGCAGCTTGGCTTCCGCCACCGGATTTTCGAAAGTGGTTTGATAGTTAGCGGAAATTTCTTCGGCTGTACGCCCGGCATCCCAGACACGGACTTCCGCGATCTGTCCGCCAAATGATTCATTTATCGAACCGTCGCTGCCGATTTGAGCGCCAATTATCAGCGGATCCCCCGAAGTGGCGCTCACAGGGTTGGTACCCGAAACCAGGCCCGCAAACTGGCCATTAACGTAGAAGGTCGCGTCATTGTTGGTGTCGAGGGTGACGGCGACGTGCTGCCATTCGCCGGCCTGTAGAGGCACGCCTGCATCAGTCAACTGGGTTGCCGTGAGAGCATAGTTCTCGGTATTGATTGAGGTAAAGATCAGGCCGTCGGACTGCAGCGAGAAACGAATCCCGTCTGCGGCAGCGCCCGGGCGCAGATCGGTTCCGGCGATCGCCTGATTTCCGACCAGGTCTTCGGGGCGAATCCAGGCTTCGATGGTAAAGTCGTTGGTCACACCGGACAGCGGGTCCTCACCGGTTGAGACAAAATCATCAACCCCGTC
>JAJFIJ010000132.1 GCA_021775105.1 Rhodospirillales bacterium
GATGTTCAACTTATCCAGCGCGGAATGGAAGCCGAGCTCAAGTTAGGCCCCAGACGTGTGATTCCGCTCAGCCTGTTTGCAATCGACCATCCGGACCTCGTTCACGATACGCTGGGTCGTCAACTCAATCAGCCGCGTCCCGGGGAATATGATGGTCGGTTCGCTGCGGTTGTTGGTCGACAAAGTGCACATTTGGCCGCGCTGTCGGGCAATGAACTTGAGGTTCTGGAGCGCCTCTCAAACGGACCGCAGGCGCTTGACAGGTTTGCCGAGCAGCGAACAGCCAAATCCGGATTGGAACGCCTTGTCGGGCGGGGACTGGTTATGCTGTCCGGTCTGACGCCCTCGGATGGCGCACATATTACCGGAAAACATCATGCATGGGATCCTGATGCCGCACGGAAAGGTGCTGCATTGTTCGCACGGAAGAAAAATGCCACGGGGAAACCAATTGCTGCCGACGCCGAAACCATCGCCCAATGGATCATTGAAACCCTTGTTCGAACGTCGGCCGAGACACTGCTCCGGGCATCAATGACGGAAGACAACTTCATGCCGTCCGGTTCTGCTGGCGAACTGCTGGCGGCAAACAACCAGCCGCCCCAGTCACGTTTCGTGGCCTTTCAGATCGGTCTGAATGTCCCGCTTGTCGGGTTGGGTGCATCCGCTGAAACCTATTACCCCGATGTTGCCGAACGGTTGCGGACAAGCGTCCTGATTCCGGAATATGCGGCTGTTGCGAACGCGCTTGGGGCTGTCGTCGGTTATGTCCGGGCGTCAGCCGAGGCGACAATCACCCAGCCGGAGCCGGGCTGTTTTCGCGTTTTTCTGTCAGATTATCCAAAAACGTTCCCTACTTTTGAAAAGGCATTGGCATACGTTGAAAGCAATCTCAGGCCGCTGGCACAAGAGCGGGCCATCACGGCCGGAGCCGGAGATATCGATGTCAGGATCAATCGCAATGACAATGTCGCGAATGTCGAAGGACAGGAAATGCTTGTTGAAAGCGTTGTCAGGGCCACAGCATCCGGACGTCCGCGTATGGCGACGTGATAATCCCTTTCCGGCTCAGTCTAGGGACGACCGGCAATTCGCCAGGCAATGCGCTTTCGGGCGTAGTCCAGCAAAAATATGAGTGGCACGCCAAGCCACGCGATCGCGTATACAGTGCCATCGACCGGGCCGGTTCCCAATATTCGACTGACTTCCGGCACATAAAGAATGGCCCATGAGAATACCGCCTCGAAGGTCACGCCAATAATCAATAATGTATTACTGAAAGCGGCCCGATCAATCCCGAGGCCATATTGTGACCGTCGCCCGAAAAGATTTCCAATCTGCATTAACAGGATCGAAGACAGGGCGATGCCCGTTGCAGCATGGTAAACGGGATCGGACGTTGCCAGTTCCCGGCCCCATGTCCAACCCCCCAACTCCAGCACCCAGAAGAACAGGCCGAGCGAAAATGCGGCTTCAATGAGCCCGAGAAATCCATAACTGTGTCCGATCATTGATCGGGTCAGAAGTCCAGCGTCACGACTCTTCGGGGGGCGCTGCATGGTTTCGGGGTCGGGTTTTTCCTGACCCAGCGCCATTGACGGAATGATGTCGGTGCCAAGGTCAATTGTCAGTATCTGGATGACGGTCAGGGCGAGCGGAACGGGACACAGCATGTAGATCAGATAGGGCATGATTTCCGGGCCATTCGAGACCAGAACGTAGTTGGTGAATTTGCGGATGTTGGCAAATATCGTGCGCCCTTCTTCAATTCCTGCAACGATGGAGGCAAAGTTGTCGTCCAGAAGAATGACCTGCGCCGCTTCACGGGCGACGTCGGTTCCGCCCATACCCATGGCGATCCCGACGTCAGCCGACTTCAATGCCGGTGCGTCGTTTACACCATCACCAGTGACCGCCACCACTTTATCCATTTGGTGCAGGGCGTTGACGATCTTCATTTTCTGTTCAGGGGTCGTGCGGGCAAAAACCGAAATGCCGGCGCGCAAGCTGTTAACGACATCGGAGCTGCGCATACTGGACAGTTGACTGCCGGTGACCGTCGCTTCTCCGCGTGCGACGCCGGTCGCAACCATACCCGCCCGTCGGGCGATGGCTTCAGCAGTTAACGGATGATCCCCGGTGATCATGATCATGCCGATGCCCGCGGTCTGACATTTGGCAACGGCATCGGGGACTTCGATGCGCAATGGATCTTCAAGACCAAGAAAGCCAACCAGCACGAGATCATGTTCCAGCGCCGGCTGGTCATCTTCTTCATGTTGATCAAGGAGGCGATAAGCGACAGCGATGACCCGCTGTCCCTCACTTGCCATTTTTTCTATGGCGGCATCAGCGGCGGTCAGGCGATTGGGGTTGGCGGCAGAAATGACTTCCGTTCCGGATTCAGCGAAGCCGCCAATCATGGGTCGTAGCGCTTCCCAGGCACCTTTGACTGCGAAATGGGTTTCCTTGTCGTTTTGCCATATTCCGGCAGCGCGGCGTTTTTCGACATCGAAGGGAAAGCGCTGAAGGTTCGAGCCGATGGTCCTTGCAATGTCCCCTCCGGCTTCGCCAAACCGACGTGCAATGGCTTCATCCAGCGGATCGCCCGCCCAGCCGTCCTGACGGGCTTCCAGATCGCAAGCAGCAAGAGCAGCTTCAAGGCATCGCAGGTTGGCGGCTTTGCCGGCATTCGATCCGTCAGGTGCCGAGATCTGGGTCACGGCAAGCTGGTTTAGCGTCAGGGTTCCCGTCTTGTCCGTACAGATCACATGGACAGCACCAAGCGCTTCGACGGCGTTCAGGCTTTTTACCAGCACATTGCGTCGGGCCATGCGCAGGCTACCCATGGCCAGCGACAGCGTGAAGGTCGGCAACAGGCCTTCCGGTACGTTGGCGACGATGATGCCCATCATGAACACCAGATTTACCCACAAGGATCGTTCTGCAATGACGCCGTAGACAAAGAATGTCAGACCCATGGCAACCGCGATCACAGTCAGTACCCGGACCATGTGGGCGGTTTCCGCTTCGAGTGGCGAAATCGCGCGTGGAATGTCACGCGACAGCATGGCAATGCGCCCGAACTGGCTGCGAAACCCGGTCGCAAAGACGATCCCGCGTCCTGATCCGCGCATGATTGTGCATCCGGCAAACGCCAGATTTTCAGATTCTGTCAGGGGTTTATCCAGTTCCGTTGTCCGTAGCGCGACGGGGTTGGCCTCACCGGTCAACGGGGCGTTATTGGCAACCAGGTCATGACATTCCACGAGCCGGACGTCGGCGGGTACCCGGTCGCCTTCACGAAGGGCAATGACATCACCGGGAACCAGATCTTCGACGGGGATTTCCTGATTCTGACCGTCGCGCAGTGCCCAGACCCGGCGGGGCAGGAACTTTTTCAGTTCTTCCATCGCCCGTTCGGCGCGGAATTCCTGAATAAAACTGAACAGTGCATTGAGAACGGAAACGCCGAGCAGAGCCCAGCCGAGGATGTTCATGCTTTCACCCGGCTGGATATAATCAGCGACGAAGCAGATAGCGGCCGAGACATCAAGAAGCAGCGTGAAGAAGTTGGTAAACTGGCGGACCAGACTTTTCAGCCACCAGTTTCCACGTGCCGCTTCAAGGGTGTTGGGACCGATTTCCTGAAGTCGAGCGCCGACCTCCTGTCCGTTCAGACCTTCCGGACGGGAGTTCAGATAGGTGTATACCGCTGATTGCGGGATATTTTGAATCTTGCCGGTCATTCAGGGAAGGCCTCGATAAATGGCAACGTCGCAGGGCGTATCGCGCAGGATAACTTCCAGCGGGTCGCTGTACCTGAACCTGTCGAGAAGGCTTGTGCGCGGAGCTTCAAGGGCCAGCATGTCTGCACGCGCGTGCCCGGCATCAATGAGTATTTCCCTGGACCAGTCGTCGGATATGCGAGCATCGGAATCGATATGGACACCGTCCAGATCGATTCCTCCTGTAAGATCTCGCTCCACTTTTTCAAGATACGCTTGCGCCTGATAGCGGAGCGCGCCAGCTTTTGTTGCGTCGAGAGCATGCAGTTTTCGTTTGCTCAGTTCAATGACATGGAGCAGTCGAAGTTCAGTCAGGGATGGCGCAACAAGTTCGAGCAGGGTGCGGGCGGATTGGACGCCGGGACGATGCCCGGCCATCGGCATGAGGAGCCGTCGGGCGACGCCCAGCAGTCCGGGCTGTACAACACGGATGGCAACAACATTGAACTTCTGATCGTTGAGCAATTGTTCGGAAACCGTTCCGGCAAGAACGCCACGACGACCGCCTTGTGCCCGAACACCGCAAATAACTTTTGTATCCCGACCTTTTGGCAGTCGGTCAATCAGGCCACCAAAGGCACCGTGCCGCATCGGGCAGATTTCGATTTTCGCATTGACCCCGGCATGTTCGGCGATCTGCTTGATGTAGTCGAATTTCGCCGCCAGTGCGGATCCTGAAATGTTTGTGGTCTCGACATGCAAGACCTGAAGGCACCGCTGTGGACGATATGCAGCAAAATTCACGGCATAATGAGCGATCCAGTCGCCGTTCACTGACCCGTCATAGGCAAGGTATATAGGCATAATGCCGTCCAGAATCCGGAACTGCGGTCCAGTATCTGCCAATACGTAGGAGTGCACCTTGATTTGGCTCAAAATGTCGGTGCACAAGCCAAATATCGTTATTTTTCTGCAATTTTAAATTGTATTTCGCATGACGTGTGTCAATGCACTTCCTATAGTCGGCGGGTACAATATCGTGGGCTGGAAATAATTTTATGGAGGAATCTGACAATGGCAGAAATTCAATCCAAAGTTGAAAAACCGGCGAAGCCGGAAGCCGCAAGCACGGACATTCAGGTTGATCACGCGGAAAGTTCGCCTTTTGACACCTGGCGTACGGATATGGAACGATTGACCGGAGACATGTTTCAAACGTGGTCCGAGCTTGGCCGCCTTTCCCTTTTCAGTGATTTTTTACCCAAGGCAGAAACTAAGCAGGATGCTCTGGGTGAATGGAAGAATCAGGCAGATCTCTATTTTGATGATTTGTCGCGCCGATGGAATGACATGGCCCGCCTGAACCCCTTCGAAATGATGAAGATGCCGACCGGCATCGTGCTTAATCCGAAAGTGGATATCAGCGATGGTGAGAGCGAACTTGTCGCCAAAGTCGAACTTCCAGGCATGGAAAAGGATGACGTGGACGTTGTCGTCGACAACAATGTCCTGACCATTTCCGGAACCAAGTCGGAAGACATTGAAGACAAGGACAATCACTGTTGTGTCCGCGAGCGCCGGTTTGGCTCGTTCCGGCGATCATTCGAGCTGCCGGAAGACGTCGTTGACAGGAAAATGGAAGCCGTTTTTGACAAGGGGATTCTGACCATCACAGTCCCGAAGAAGGTGGCTCCAAAGCCAACGGGTAGAAAAATTCCCGTTAAAGGCTGACGGCTCTGACGGGGTCAGGCTCGTTCGCTTGGCGGAATATCCAGTGGTTGAGCAAACCGGCAAACTGAAAATCCGGAAGAGGGTCCAGATCAGGACCGTCTTCCGGTAACTCTCAGGAGGTGATTATGTTTGAAAATCCGTCGTTGATCACACGAATTGCCATTGGTAAAGGCATTGGTTTTCTGATTGGTCTTTCAGGGTTCGTTGCATTGCCGTATTTCTGGCCGGAAGCCGGTTGGATGATCCGTTGGGGTATCCTGTTCTGGTACACCACGTTTGGCGCCATTATCGGGGTGTTCGGGATTTTTACCTGGCATCCCGTACTCCACCTGCCGATGCCCTGGTGGGTGCGTGCCCCCTGTTTGGGTGCGTGGTTGAACTTTGTACTGACGTTCTTTGCCTATGACGCCATGAAAGCCATGCTTGTATCGATGTTTGGTGTTGATGGCCTGTTTGCATCACCGTTCTGGTTCTGTCTGGAAGGGGCCATCGTTGGTCTGTTCATCGGTTACTTTGCCACACGATTTGGTGGTGAAGGCAAGGAAACCCTGAACATCTGATGCAAGCTTCGCGAGTGCAGGAAAATTGGGGTTCGTGGGTTGCCAGACTGACAGCTCCGGCGCAGACTGTCTGGTGTGCATTAGCCGTGTTAAAGGGTGCCTGTGTATGAGTAAACACTTTCTCTATATTGCCGATCCCATGTGCTCATGGTGTTGGGGATTTTCTCCGGTTATTGAGAAAATTTCTGATGAGTTTGGCGACAGGGCTCCGGTCCGGGTGATGGTTGGCGGATTGCGACCGGGCACGACAGAACCGATGCGCGACAAGGACAAGGAATACATCTCCAGCCACTGGACCCATGTTCACGAGGCGTCCGGTCAGCCGTTTGATTTTGACTTCTTCGAACAGGACGGGTTTGTCTACGATACCGAACCGGCGTGTCGGGCTGTTGTTACGGCTCGCAGCCTTGATGACAGCAAATCGCTCGGATATCTGGGGAAGGTACACCGGGCCTTTTATGCAGACAATCGCGACACAACCGATGCCGGTGTGCTGGCGAACATCGCTGATGAGAGTGGATACCCAAGGGGCGAGTTCGAACTTACCCTTGCCAGTCCGGAAAGCCGCGAAGAAACACTGGCCGATTTTCATTTTGCCCAGCAATCAGGCATTACCGGGTTCCCAACCTTGTTGGCAATCGAAGACGGTAAACCCCTGATGGTCACGGCGGGATACCAGAAATGGGAAAATCTTGCGGAACCACTCGCCGGTTGGGTGAGCTAGTTGGGAACAGTGCTCTTCACGGGGGCTTTCTGTTTCAACTGATGTTCGCGGTAGGTGATGAAGGCGATGGCAGCGAAAATCATTGCGCCGCCAATCCACACGAAAATATCCGGCACCTGATCAAATAACAGATATCCGAGCACGGACACGAATATCAATCGCGAGAAGTCAAACGGGGTGACGACGTGGGTGTCTGCCAGTCTGAGCGATTGGGTCATTGCCAGTTGCCCGGCACCGCCAAGTGTTCCGAGAAACAGTAACCAGCCCAATTGTTCCAGTGTCGGTGTAACCCAGACATACAGCGCCGGCAGAAATGACAATGGGGCCATGATCAGGGACATGTAGGTGGTGATGGTGACGGCAGATTCCGTGCGCCCAAGATCCTTGATGATAATCAGGCACATCCCCCAGCCCAAAGAAGATCCCAGGACCAGCAGATGGCCCAGCGAAATGGTATGGAAGCCCGGTCGAAGCACAATCAGGATACCGGCAAACCCGATCACAATGGCGACCCAGCGCCGGATGCCGATTTTCTCCCTGAACCAGAATATGGCAAACAGGGTGGCATAAATCGGTGCGGTAAATGAAAGTGCCGTGACATCCGCCAGGGGCGTCGTGCCGAGCGCCGTAAAAAATGCGAGCATGCAAAGTGTGTTCAGTGCACCGCGCGTCGTCAGCAACCCGATCCGCCCGGTCTTCAGCGGCTCGAACCCCATTTTGACAAACCACGGGACAACCGCGATCAGCCCGAAAATATTGCGGAAAAAAGCAATTTCGAAGGGATGCATGCCTTCAGACATAAGGCGCACGCAAACATGCATGCCGGAAATGATCGCCGCATAAACCAGCATCCAGAGGATGCCCTGAAGATTGTTCTTCCGAGCCATAGGCGTCATCTAGGTTTGTTGAATATTGTATACAATGTAGTCGAGACTATATCATTGCTGCCCATGCAGGAAAGCCAGGATATCCAAGGGCGGTAAATTTTAGAGGTTATGTATCTGGACGGTTAACGTCGCCGGTGCGCCTCAATGATCTGGCCCATTATCGAGAGGGCAATCTCGAACGGCGTATTGGCCCCGATATCCAGTCCGACGGGTGCCTGAATGCGCGATATTTCCTGATCCGACAGCCCGGCTTCGGTTAATCGGTCGACCCGTTTGGCGTGGGTTTTACGGCTGCCGAGCGCGCCGATGTAAAAGGCCTCGCTTTTCAGGGCCACCATAAACGCCGGATCATCAAGCTTGGCGTCGTGGCTAAGGGTGACCACGGCTGTTGTCCTGTCCGGTTCAAGGTCTTCCAGTGCGGTTGACGGCCAGCGTTTGTCGATCCTGATACCGGGAAACCGTTCGGCAGTGCCCCAGGTGTCTCTCGGGTCGATGACGGTTACATCGTAATCGGCCTGATGCCCCAGAAGACTCAGCGACTGGGCGATGTGAACGGCGCCGACAATCAGCAACCTGAGGGGCGGATTGTAGATACGGGCGAAGACGGGTGTGCCGTCCGGCTCTTCGACCATACCGCTTTTGTCTGAATTGATCCGTACCTGAACGGCAGGCGACACGTCTGTGCTCTGAAGCGTCGGGACACCCGATTGCAGATCATAAATCAGGGCTGTGGGGGTCTTTTTATTATTCAATTGAACGAGCTGGTCGAGAGTTTTGCGGGAATCGTCCGTAACGGCAGAGACCAGAACCCGAACCTTTCCACCGCACGCAAGACCAGCGCTGGATGCCGTCTCGTCCGATACCTGAAATTCCAGAATCTTGGCTGCGCGGTCACGGATCACGCCATGCGCTTCGGTAACCACCTCGCCCTCGATACAACCGCCTGATACGGACCCGGCGAAGGCACTGTCACTGTTAATGACGACCTGACTGCCGGTTGGGCGCGGGGCCGACCCCCAGGTTTCGATAACGGTTGCCAGCGCAACGCCAAATCCGTCATCGATCCAGGCAAGGGCCTGACGGATGATGTCCATGTCATTGGCGGCGTTGGTCGAGACGGGGGGCTGCATGACTTGGTCCTGTTGGTCCGGGCGATGTCATAGGATAAGGTATTCCGGCATTTTGGAACAGTGATTACGGATATCAATACCGGATGATGAATAGCCCTCAAATCGCCGCCATCGTTCTTGCCGCCGGGCAATCGAAACGGGCAGGCCCGGTCAACAAGCTCCTGAGCCCGATCAACGGCAAGGTCATGGTGCGCACGGTTGTCGAGACGTTGGCGGCATTGCCCATTGACCCGGTTGTTGTCGTTACAGGGTTCGAAGCACCAGAGATCGAAGCCGCGCTGTCTGGTTGCCCCGTTATTTTCGCCCATAATCCGGATTACGCCGATGGCATGGGTGGTTCCATCGGTTGCGGTATTTCGGCCTTGCCGGAAGGCGTTGACGGAGCTCTGATCTGCCTTGGCGATATGCCGCATGTCAATGCCAGCACGATTAACGGATTGATTGAAGCACTCAGTGACAAGGGGATTAGCGTGCCGGTTATGGGCGGGCGGCAGGGCAATCCTGTCTTGTTCGCCAGTTCGCATTTTGCGGCATTGAAATCGATCACCGGAGACAAGGGCGGCAAGAAAATTATGCAGGCTAATGCTGGATACGTCAGGGAGGTGCCGGTCGACGATGATGGCATTTTCATTGACCACGACCAGATTGGTTAAAACGGGAACGCCCTTCAATCAATGTATTTGCTTAGCCAAAAACCGGATCTGTTTAATATTATTTCTCCTGTTAATTGCATAATATTTCCAATATTTCCATCATTTGGTACTGGTACCAAGCAAAAACAAAATCTGGACCAGTGAGCTTAAACGGCGCGGGAATTATACGAAAACCAGTGTCTTTGACTGTCGTCAAATGGCGTTGGCCCCATCCAATCCAAAATTTTGGCCTTAACTGAAAAGATAAAACCGATCCTAGCCTGTGTTTGTTCCCGGGCGCGGGAGCCAGAGCTGATAGCCATTGAGCATAAAAAATCAGCCAACCGTGCCAACGGGCAGACAGGAGATAGGGGCCGTATTCGATACCTGTATTCAGAGGTAGTCAGAACCTTGGGTGAAAACATCCAGGTCTGAAGTTCGGTCACCTGAATTTTGAACAGATAATCTGGAGAGTTTTATGACCTACAAGTCCACCTTAATGAAAGCGGCTTGCGTCGCTGTCAGTGTGATGTTTCTCGCCATGGGCGATGCATCAGCCAAACGTTTCAAGATCGCCGTTGGTGATGCGGGCGGAAGTGCGCAGCATGAATTGGGCAAAAAATTTGTTGAAGAACTGAAGCGCCTGAGTGGCGGCAAACACAAAGCCAAATTGTTTCTCAATGGCGCCCTCGGTAGCGAACAGGACACTGTCAACGATGCTGCCCTCGGCACACTGGACATGTCGATCCTCGCGATCAACAACATCACACCTTTCTCACCGACGGTTGGGGTTTTCACGCTTCCTTATGTGATCCTCAGCCTCGATGATGCCGTAAAACTGACACAGGGCCCAATTGGTCAGGAACTTGTCAAAAACACCATTCGGGATGCCAAGGTTCGGATCATTGGCTGGACCTACACGGGTTTCCGGGTGCTCACCAACTCCAAAAAACCGATTAAAACGGTTGCAGATTTGAAGGGGGTCGTTGTTCGGGTGCCTAAAAACGAAATCATGCTCGACACGTACAAATCCTGGGGCATCAATGCGACACCAATGGCCTGGTCGGAAACATTCACGGCATTGCAGCAGAAAGTTGTTGATGGTCAGGACAACCCTTATCTGACGGTCCACTCCATGAAGTTCTATGAAGTGCAGAAGTACGTCACCAATATTCGTTACATCTTCTCGATTGAGCCTCTTATTGTCAGTGAAGAACTTTACCAGGGTCTCAGCAAAAAAGATCAGGACATTCTGATAGAAGCCGGGATGTTAGCCACTAAACATAGTGCAAATTACCTCCGCGAAAGTGAAGCCTCAATCAAAGCTGACCTGATTAAAAGAGGCATGGAAATCAGTGATCCGGCAGATGGTGAAAAAGAATTCATCGATCTGGCGACCAAAGCTGTCTGGCCAAAGTTTTACGAAAGCATTGGCGGCAAGGACAAGCTCGACAATGTCCTGAAAACGCTGGGTCGTATGTAACCGAGTATTCATGATAGCTTACTATTAAGTGAAGCAGATTGCTCGCTCCCGGGAGGATATGATCCTCCCGGGAGTTCGCTACCTTGACAGGGGGAGAGGGTATCCATGAAACGCAATCCGATAATTCATTTTCTCGACAATATAGAAAGTTATATTTGTCGGGTACTGCTGGTATTTTTTGTCGTACTGCTCTTTGCGCAAATTCTGTCACGAGAGTTTTTCGACTACTCCTTCTCGTGGAGTGAAGAACTTGCCGTCTACACATTTGTCTGGTTCGTATTTTTCGGAGCCAGTTATGCCGCCAAATTGGGTGCACATAACCGTGTGACTTTTCAGTTTAACGCCTTGCCCAGAAAAGTCGTTAACGTGATCGAGGCGATCGCCGATCTGTTCTGGCTCGGTTTCAATGTCTATTTCGTCTATCTCAGCTACGATTTTATTTTTAACAAAATGAATGTCTTCTGGAAGTCCCAGACTCTGGGCGTTCCAATGAAATATTTTTACATGATTTTCCCGATCGCCTTCACGCTGATGTCGATCCGCATCATCCAGGTCAACTACTACAAATTGATCAAGGGTGTGGATGTCAAAGACCCCGAAAAAGCCGAGGTCGACAAGATGCTTGAAGAAGGTGGCGTTGGCGGTGATTCCGCTGACGGTACCAAGGCTGAAGGTTAAGGGGAGGATTAATCATGGAATATGAAACAACTCTGGTTCTGGTTTTGTTTGGGGGATTTTTGGCGCTGCTGCTTATTGGCGCGCCGATTACAGTGGCACTTGGCGTCTCGGCGCTGGTGACATTTCTGTTTCTGGATGAAAACCCCATCAAATTTGTTCAAATCGCATTTACCGCCGTCGGGTCATTCCCGTTGATGGCGCTACCGGCCTTTATTCTGGCGGGGGCTTTGATGGAGGCGGCCGGAATTTCAAAGCGCCTCGTGACCCTGGCCGAAAGCTTTGCCGGTCCGTTCACGGGTGGTATTTCGGCGGCTACTGTTATCGCCTGTCTGTTCTTCGGGGCGATCTCGGGTTCGGGTCCGGCAACAACGGCCGCTGTCGGAATGTTGATGATTCCGGCGATGGTTGCGCGCGGGTATGACAAGGGATACGCGTCTGCTATCACCGCCTCTTCGGGCGGTCTGGGCGTTGTTATTCCGCCGTCAATTCCGATGGTCATTTTTGGTATTTCTGCATTGGGTATGGATGCGCCGGATTCAGCTGTAGAGAAATTCGGTGAATTTCAATCAGTAACGATTCCGAAGCTGTTTATCGCTGGCGTCGTTCCTGGTCTTGTTCTGGCAGTAAGCCTGCTGATCATGAATTATATTCAGTGTAAAAAGAAGGGTTACAAAGGGACCGCCGATGGCTGGTCGGCGGAAAAAATCGGCAATGCCTTCAAAACCGGCATCTGGTCCATATTGGCGCCGTTGGTGATTTTGGGCGGCATTTATACCGGCTTTTTCACCCCGACCGAATCTGCGATTGTCGCCATTTTCTATACGCTTGTTGTTGGCTTCGTCATACACAAAGAACTGAAGATGGATGCGATCTATCATTCGTTGGAGACAACGACATGGTTGAGTGGACGGGTCCTGCTGATCCTGTTTACAGCGACCGTATTCGGGCGGTTGCTGGTGGAAAACGAAATTCCAGGCATCATCGCCCAGTCAATGCTCAGTGTGACTGATAATATTTACCTGATCTGGGCGATGCTGATCTTCTTCCTGCTGTTCGTCGGCATGTTTATGGAGACGCTGGCGACAATCCTGATCCTGACACCTGTGCTGCTGCCGATTGCCTACAATCTGGGTATCGATCCGCTGCATTTTGGTATCGTCATGGTCTGCTGTTGCGAAATCGGGTTTCAGACTCCGCCGCTCGGGGAGAATCTGTTCATTGCGTCAGGGATATCGAATTCCAGTATTGAGGAGATATCAATGAAGGCGGTTCCGTTCGCGATCATTGCGACCATGGCCGTGTTCCTGATTGCCTATGTACCTGAAATCACGTTATGGCTGCCGCGCCTGCTTGGGTACTAATGGCACTGAATAAGAAAGGAAAATCCAATGACAGTTAATATTCGCAATATTCTTTATTGCACCGATCTGTCGCAAAACGCGGCACATGCCTTCAGGTACGCGGTAACACTGGCGAAAATGTATGGCGCTGGCATTCATGTCCTGAATGTGGTCGAAGAACTATCCAGTGATGCCAAGGTCACGCTTCAGGCCTTCATCATGGATGGTGACGCACGCCACAAGGCTCTGGATGAACGCGTCAGTCAGGCCCAAACCTTTGTTGAGGGACGGCTTGAATTGTTCTGGGAAGATGCCGACGAGGATGAACGTGCAGTGCGCGATCAGATCAAATCGATCACCGTGACCGAAGCCTATCCGGCTGAACAGATTCTGAAGTCGGCAATCGACAAAGGTTGTGATCTGATGGTTATGGGGGCCCATGAAAAAGGGTTGAGCCATAACTTTCTCGGTGGTGTTGCAAAAAGTGTTCTGCGCAGGTCGCGCATCCCGACACTAATTGTGCCTTTGCCCTAGGCCCCTCCCAAACAGGGCTCCTGATAGGGGTTAGCCTGTCCGGCTAACCCCTTTTTTATGTGCCGCAGATCAGGCAACCTGCCCTGCGGCCCAGCCGGATGACCATGCCCACTGGAAATTGTAACCGCCGAGATGCCCGGTCACGTCGAGGACTTCACCAATAAAATAAAGACCGGACACGTCGTTGCATTCAAATGTTTTGGACGACAGTCCTCTGGTGTCGACACCACCCGCCGTCACTTCTGCTGTACGAAACCCTTCGTTGCCATCCGGTGTCAGTTGCCAGCGGTTGACCCTTTCGGCGACCTGGTTCAGACGCTTGTCCGACAAGTCCGCGAGGTTGCCGGAACAGGCCGACATCTCTTCCACATATTGGGCAACGCGATTGGGCAGGCAGGTTGCGAGAATGCTCTGCACACCCTGTTTCGGGTGATCCGTTCTGGCCTGTTTTAACTCCGAGAACACGTCGCGTCCCGGAGCCATATCGATAACAATCCGCTGACCGGGGCTCCAGTAGGAAGAGATTTGCAGAATGGCCGGTCCGCTCAGGCCCCGGTGGGTGAACAGAAGGGCTTCGGCAAACCGGGTCTTGTTGCAGGTCACAACGACATCGATGGCCACACCGGCAAGCGATTTCAGGTCACGCAGCAGTTTGCCTTCGAAGATCAGGGGCACCAGCGCCGGGTAGGGGTCGATAATATCCAGGCCGAATTTTCGCGCGACATCATAACCAAATCCCGTCGCCCCCATTTTCGGTATCGATTTGCCGCCACAGGCGATTACAACCGCCTCGCTGCTATAAATGCCCCGATTTGTTGTTACACTGAACTCTTCGGCTTTCTGAACATTGGCAATATCGCAATCGGTGACAATCCGGACGCCGTGCGCCTGACAGTCATCCAGAAGCATATCAATGATCTGTTGCGACGAGCCGTCGCAGAACAATTGCCCAAGCGTCTTTTCATGGTAGGCAATTCCCCGCGCCTCAATCCGGGCAATGAAATCATGCTGGGTATAACGTCTGAGCGCCGACAGGCAAAAGCGCGGATTTCCGGACAGGAAGTTTTCGGGTTTGATTGTCAGATTGGTAAAGTTGCAGCGTCCGCCACCTGATATCCGGATTTTCTCCGCCGCGCGCTTCGAACGCTCAAGCACCAGAACCTGTCGACCGCGTTTGCCACACTCGATTGCACACATCAGGCCAGCGGCACCGGCACCAATGATGATGACGTCGGGATTGGGCAGGATACCCTCACAAACCAGAGAAAACAGAGAAGTTGACGTATAATTGATTAATCATGGTATCGAAAACATTAACTGGGCGCGGATTTCGGGATTGGCAGACTTGCATGTTAGTCTGGTTGGATTAAATAACGCTTCATACCTTCATCAGATCAGGATTTTCATATGCGTGCTGCTGCCCGAGTTGTGCCAATGGCAAACGGTTTCACCAAAAACCCGGACTATCGGGTTGATCTGGAACCGGCAGGCAAACGCATTCGGGTAGAGTTCAACGGCGAAACCGTTGCCGACAGTGAAAATGCGCTGGTCTTGCGCGAAACCCGTCATTCACCGACCTACTATTTTCCGCAATCTGATGTGCGCATGGATTTGATGGCCAGGACGGATCATCATACGCATTGTCCATTCAAGGGCAACGCGTCCTACTGGTCGCTGTCTGTAGGTGACAGAAGCGCTGATAACGCGGTTTGGGGGTATGAGGAACCGCTACCGGAGGTCTCCGGCATATCTGGTTACGTGTCGTTTTACTGGGACCACATGGATGCCTGGTATGAAGACGATACCCAGGTTCATGAACAGAAGTCCGTTGCTCAGTCTTATGCCCTCAATCCGCTGGTCGACTGGTTGCTGAGAGAAGCCTGGGAAGCGACGACGACGCGCGAGCTGCTTTCCCGCTTTGCCAGTTTGCTTAATGAAAAAGGTGCTGAGTTGACTCGCATGAACGTGATTGTGCGGACCTTGCATCCCCTGCTGTCGGCCAATGCCTACCTTTGGAAAAAAGGCGTGGAAGAAGTCGAACGGTTCGACGCAACCCATGATTCGGTCACCGAACAGTCCTTTCTTTCGAGTCCGCTCAAACCGCTGTTTGATGGCGAAGGTGGTGTCCGGCGGAGGGTTACTGCTGAATCGGCAAAAGAATTTCCGATTCTGGCAGAACTTAAAACCGTAGGGGCGACGGACTATGTTGCCATGCCGATGCGATTTTCCGATGGGCAAATCAATGCGATAACCATGACAACTGATGCGCCACATGGATTTTCAACAGAAACACTGGGTCACGTTCACGACGTATTGCCGTTAATGGCCCGCCTGTTTGAGGTTCATGCCAAGGAACGCATGGCGGCGACACTGATGCGGACATTTATCGGTGAACACACAGGAGAACGGGTTCTTAACGGATTGGTCAAGCGGGGTGATAGTGAAGACCTGCATGCAGTGATCTGGTTTTGCGATCTGCGCAATTCGACGCCGCTGGCGGAATCGATGTCACGTCCGGAATTTCTCGAATACCTGAACCATTATTTTGACTGTATGGCGGGTGCCGTCGTCGACAATGGCGGCGAGGTGTTGCGCTTCATCGGCGACGCGGCGCTGGCGATTTTTCCGATTGAAGACCGCGCTGGCGCGCGTGGCAGTTGCAGCGAAATCAGCATGGCAACGCTTCGTGCCGTCAAGGCGGCGCGGGACGCGGAAGAACTTGTTGAACAGGTGAACATTGAATTGGAACAACAGGGACGTCCGCAAATCGGTTTTGGGATTGGACTTCATATCGGTGACGTGACGTATGGAAACATCGGCATTCCGGAACGCCTTGAATTTACGGTGATTGGGACGGCGGTTAATCAGACGGCGCGTATTGAAGCCAAAAGCAAGGACCTGGACGCCAATATTGTTGCCTCAAAAGAGTTCGCTGAAAATTATCATGGCGAGCTGAAATCGCTGGGTATTCATGAACTTCGCGGTGTCGCCGGTGCCCATGAACTATTTACCCTTTAGGAATTCTTGACAATCCGCTCACTGGCGTCGACGATTTTTTCGCTTAAGGCCGTCATCACTCCGAGCGCTGCGTCCGGATTTTCCGTAACCATTTTGAGAAACATGTCGCCTTCCAGTTTCATGGCAACAAGCGTGCCGTCCGCAACCACCGTTGCGGATCGACCTGATTTCAGAAACAGCGCCATCTCTCCAAACAGATCGTTCGTGCCAAGTTCGTTGACCTTGATGCGGCGGTCCGCTTCTTCGATATAAACACCTGCGGCACCGCTTTCGATGAAATACGCAGCGTCGGCAGTGTCACCGGTTTCAAAAATCACTTCCTCATTATCAAATGTCAGGCGGTCACTGGCGAAGGCCAGAAGTTTGAGTTTGGCGACATCCAGTTTGGCGAACAATGGAATGGACTTTAAAGTCCGGGCCAGATCATCGAGTTCCATGTTTTACCTTCTTTCTTGTTGATTCCTGGTGTTCGGTTTCATTCCGCCAGCAGGGCCGGGAAATGAGTACCATTTTGTTCCAGTTCGGTGACTTTGCCGGATTCGATGACGCGACCGGCATCCATAATTACGACAGTGTCAAACTTCCTGGCCAGTTTCGGACGGGTCAGTACCCAGACCAGTCCCCGGCCATCAAGGCGGGAGATTACGTTCTCCATTAATGTCTCCTGGGCCGCCGGATCGAGCGCGCTGAGCGGATCATTGAGGATCAGAATGTCCGGTTTCTTGATGACAGCGCGGGCGAGGCAGAGTTTCTGGCGCTGGGCTGTCGACAGACGACCGCCAGCCACGCCGACCGGTGTTTCCAGGCCAAGGTCGATCAGGGTCTTATCAAGATCAAGGTCGCCGATAACATCATTAATAACTTCCGTAACCTGTTTTTGTGCATTGGCCCGTCCATGGGCAACTTTCCCAAACAGGATATTGTCCTGAACGGACGCCGTCGCGTTAAAGGCATCGACGTCGAAAAACTCGATTGAGTTCTTCAGGACATCGGGCAGGTCTTCTGCAAAAATTCTTCGCGCTTGCAGAATATCTGCTTTCTCTTCATCGGTCGAAAGCCCCAGACGGTGGCGTTCGGGGATAAGCATGAACGGCAGTTCCATCAGACGCGCGCGATCAACGTCTTCCAGACCTTCCACGCCATGGGTTTCAATATGACGAATTATCACCTGGAATTCTGGCAGTTCGTCAGACTGGATGAAACTGTAACGCTCAAAAAACTCATGACCCGGCGGCAGGTCCTGAAACAGCTCAATCATCATTTCGGCGACTTTCCGACCGATGTCGAGAAAACGATCCTTGAGTCCGACCTTGTCGAGAACAGAAAGCATGTAGGCGTTGGTGCCAAGGCTGCCGAACTGGAAGGCATCGCCCTTTGGTGTACCCATCAGTATATTTTCGGCAACTGTCATATTGTTGTTGAACTTGTCCTTGTCGAACGGCTCGACCAGCCTTGCCAGCTTGGGGTCTTCAAGCCGGCGCAGCAGTTCACGCCGCGCGCCCAGTATCTTGTCAGTCAGTTCCGGGTGAGATCTTGGGTCAATGCTGGATTGCAGACCGAATTCATGAAGATCACGCTTCAGTCCGGCGGCATCCAGTGTATCGACAATATGGGTCGAAACCTCTTCCGCCGTGGTTAATCCCAGTTTGGTGAAGTCAATCCAGTCAGCGGAAAAATCATCGACCGAGTTCCCGGACAAGTCGGCTTCGCGAACAAACCTTTCACGTAGTATGCGTTCGTCATCGTTGTATTCGGCCTCGGTTACCGGGCGGTGCTTTAGTCCGTAAACAAGATTGTCACGAACAGTGCCGTTGAAGACATAGGCACTTTGGTCGGCAAAGGCTGTCCGTTCGCCGATTACTGCCTCGTGAATGGTTTCGAGATCATTCCCGCCAAGCAGCGATTTGCCGCGGCTTGGAGAAGCTAGCCGGACCATTAGCCGCGCCAGGTCGTCGCGACCCGACTCACTTGATCCCAATATCGCCGTTTTGTCGTTCAGGGAAATTTGTACACTGGTGTTGTCGAGCGCATTGAATCCCCCCTCCGCCTCAACAATGACGTTGTTGGCGTCAAAATTTCCAGCCAGTTTTTCAATGGTTTCCGGTGCCTGGCGTTGCAGGGTGGCATCAAGCATGCCAGCCGGCTGGAATTGTTCAATCAACTGTTCGTATTTGATGCGGGCATCCATAGCGATTTGATAGTGCGCCAACAGTTCTTTCCATGGCGGCGACAAATCCTTATAGGCGGCGAGGACCGCGACCAGTGACCCCATGCTGAGGTCGCCCTGAATGACCAGATATCCGCCAATCGAGAAAAACAGGAACGGTGTTACCTGGGCAATGAAGTTATTGAGGAACTTGATGAAAAATTTACGCTGATAGATTTCGAAGCGGATATGAAAAATCTCGCCCAGCCACTTGGAGAAATTGGATAACTCAAAGCCGGAGGTGTCGTGGACGTGAACATCCTGTATTCCGGTGACGGATTCACCAATTCGTTCAGACAATCGCCGAACAGCCTGGACACGTTGCTTGCCAAGCGCGTTTACCTTGGCCTGCAATTTCGGAATGATGTACATCTGCACCGGATAAAGCGCGATGGCTGCGATGCCGAGGTACGGGTCCTGAATGATGATGAACACCAAAGCCGTCGCCAGCATGCCGCCCTGAAATACAGGTAGTGATATCGCCTGACCGATATAACCGCCCAAAGGTTCAACTTCGGCTGTGATCATGGCAATAATTTCGCCCTGCGAAATTTTACGGAACTGTTTCAGCGGAAAACGGAGAATGCGGTCATACAGGATGTAGCGCAGACGACGGAGCATCCTCTCGCCCATGCGTCCGCGATAGACGTTAATCCAGAATTTGAACCCGCCATTAACCAGAACAAGACCCAGATAGGCGAAGCAGAGCAGTAAAAGAAATTCAATCTGCTCAAGCTCATAGCCCAGGATCTGGCGGGGGAAATCGCTGCTGCCGATTGCATCATTGATGATGGTTTTCGGCAAATCGAGGGAGTAATAATAAAACGGGAAAGACAGCAGCGTAACGCCCAGCAGAATCATCTGCTGAACCTTGCTGAAGCGCATGATGAATTTGAAAATTGTCGGTTCCATGGCCGAATTAGCTGCCTTTTTCTTGCCGCTCCCCTGACCGGCCTTTTCGTTCGGATACATTAAAGATTGAAGCACAAAGCCCATGCAAGGGGTGATTTATTGAGATCGCGCGAAAATGATGGTAAATATTTGTTTTAGTGTGGAAATTTATCTTCTGGCACAATAGGCTACGCGCCGGTAAGTCAGGATCAAAGGCATAACAGTGAACGACTCAGCGCATAAGCGACTACTGATCTACAGTCATGACTCCTTCGGTTTGGGGCATCTCAGGCGGTGTCGGGCAATCGCCCACTCGCTGGTTGACAATCGTCATGACCTATCTGTCCTGATTTTGTCAGGCTCGCCGATTATCGGCAGTTTTGATTTTCGCTCTCGCGTCGATTTTGTGCGCATCCCCGGTGTTGTCAAGTTGCGCAACGGTGGTTACACCACCCTTGGCCTCGATATCGGTATCGAAGATGCCATGAATATTCGCGAAACCATCATTCGCAATACCGCTGAAGTCTTTAACCCGAATATCTTTCTGGTCGACAAGGAACCCCTGGGGTTGCGCGGCGAAGCGGGCAATACGCTGAATATGTTGAAAGAAAACGGTACACGCCTTGTTCTCGGCCTGCGCGACGTGATGGATGATCCCGGTAAGCTGACTGACGAATGGGAACGCAAAATGGCAGTTCCGGCGCTTCGTGATCTCTACGATGACATCTGGGTTTATGGCATTCCCGAGGTCTGCAATCCGCTTGAAGGCGTCAACGTCCCGCAAAGTGTGCTGAAAAAGGTCTCCTACACGGGTTATCTCCGGCGGACCTCTCTGCCGTCCTTCAACCCGACGGCAACCAACCATTTTGAATTTCATAAACCGTTTATCCTGATCACGCCGGGCGGTGGGGGCGATGGGGCCGGGCTGGTTGACTGGGTTTTGCGTGCCTACGAACATGATCCCGGCATTCCCCATGACGCCATTGTCGTGTTTGGGCCGTTTATGCATATGGATCTGCAAACGGAATTCAGGCAGCGGGTTGATATGCTGGCCAATGTCCATGCCATCACCTTCGACGCCAATCTGGAACATCTCGTATCAAGGGCGTCCGGTGTGGTTGCCATGGGCGGATATAATACGTTCTGTGAAATTCTGTCGTTCGATAAACCAAGTCTGATTGTGCCCCGCACGGTGCCCCGGCTTGAGCAGTTCATCCGTGCCTCGAGAGCCGAAAATCTGGGACTGGTGAGCATGATTGTCGATGATGAAAACCGTGATCCGCGCAAGATGGCGGAGGCGATTCGCGATCTTCCTACTCGTGCACGCCCGTCAGAAGTCCATCTGCCAGGACTGCTGGATGGTCTGTCGACGGTGAATGCGGTGATTGACCGATGGCTGAACGAAGGCCCGACCCGCAAGCTGCCGCTTCGTGTCGTCCCCGGCGAAGGCTGACGTTCGCGGACGTGAAACATAATGTTGCCATCGTTCTCAAAGGTTACCCCAGGCTTTCGGAAACCTTCATTGCGCAGGAAATTCTGAGCCTTCAGAAGCTTGGGCTTGAGTATACCCTGATATCTCTACGTCATCCGACAGATACACGTTATCACCCCATACATGGAGAAATTTCAGGCTCCGTCAATTATCTTCCAGAATACCTTTATCAAGAGCCGTTCAGGGTCCTGAAAGCGTGGTGGGCGGTCAGGAAACTGTCCGGATATCGGCAAGCCCGGGCAGGCTGGCTCAATGACCTGAGACGGGATTTAACCTCCAATCGCATTCGTCGGTTCGGGCAGGCGATGGTTCTGGCCCATGAATTGCCGCCTCATATCACCTGGATTTATGCACATTTCCTTCACACACCGGCATCTGTTGCCCGCTATGCAGCGATGATCAAAAATCTGCCCTGGAGTTGTTCGGCCCACGCCAAGGATATCTGGACATCTCCTGATTGGGAGAAATCTGAGAAGCTTGCCGATATGAACTGGCTGGTCACCTGTACGCAGGCCAATTCCGAACACCTCAAGGGCCTTGCGGGTGCGAACGCCAACAAGGTCAACCTGCTTTATCACGGTCTTGATCTTCAGCGTTTTACGCCAACCGTTCCGGATTATTCGTCCGCAGATGGCAGTGATCAAGTCACACCCGTTGTGATTCTATCCGTCGGGCGTGCGGTCGCGAAGAAAGGCTATAACGTTCTGCTTGATGCCTTGTCGGACCTTCCCGAAAGCCTGAATTGGCGGATGGTTCATGTCGGCGGCGGCGGATTACTTGATAAACTTAAAGCACAGGCCGGTGCGCTGGGGCTCGATGGACGGATTGACTGGCGCGGCGCGTGTTCTCAGGAAGAGGTCCTGCAATTCTATCGCACGACCGATCTGTTTGTGCTGGCCAGCCGCATCGCCGCTGATGGTGACCGTGACGGTTTACCCAATGTGCTGATGGAGGCGCAAAGTCAGGGACTTGCCTGTCTGTCGACCCGGGTTTCGGCTGTTCCGGAACTGATTACCGACGACAGGACCGGCGTGCTGGTTGAGCCCGACGATAGGGATGAATTGTCGGGTGCCCTTTATCGCCTGATTTCCGAACCCGATCTTCGCCGCCGGTTGGGGCAGGCCGGGCAGGCGCATGTCGCTGATACCTTTTCACATCAAAGTACCGTCGGTGCACTGGCTCGGCATTTCGGTCTGGCTGAGCGGGTGGCGGCTGAATGAATATCGCCTTTTATGCGCCCCTGAAGGCACCGACAGCGACAACCCCTTCCGGTGACCGGCTGATCGCCCGTATGCTGATCCGTATGCTGAGCGGTCTGGGTCATAATGTCGAACTGGTCAACAGCTTTCGCAGTTATGATGGAAAAGGCAATAAAGGACGTCAGGACCGCCTGAAACATCTCGGGGAACGACTGGCGGACCGGGTTATCCGTCGTTTCGAAAACAAAAAACCTGATCTCTGGTTCACCTATCACCTGTATCACAAGGCACCGGACTGGATCGGTCCGAAAGTAGCACGGAAACTCGGTCTGCCTTACGTTGTTGCCGAAGCGTCGTTTGCCCCGAAACAGGAAAATGGTCCGTGGGCAGGTGGACACGCAGCGGTTCGTGATGCGCTGGGTGATGCCAGACTGGTTGTCGGATTGACGGAACCGGACCGGGCCTGTGTTGATCCCTGTCTGTCGGCGGATGCACGTTATTTGCAACTGCCACCGTTCCTTGATACCTCACCGTATGCAAAAGCAGTGGTCGACCGCGAAGCCCATCGGCGAGATTTGATGGAAAAACGGGGGCTGGCCCCGAACATACCCCGGCTGCTCACTGTTGCCATGATGCGTCCCGGTGACAAAACCGAATCCTATAAAATTCTGGCCAATGCCCTGATGCTTCTGGCAGACCGGGAATGGCAACTGCTGGTTGTCGGCGGTGGCGCGACCCGGGCCAGTGTGGAGTCGTTCTTCGCACCCCTGACGGATCGTGTCGTCTGGCTGGGCCAGCAGGAAGGTGATGACTTGATCAGACTTTATGCGGCGTCCGATGTTTTTGTCTGGCCTGCGGTCAAGGAAACACCCGGTATGTGCTTTCTTGAAGCGGGTGCCGCCGCGCTTCCGGTGGTCGGCGGGAACGGGTTTGGGGTGCCGGATGTGGTGATCGATGGTCATACCGGATTGTTGGCCGAACATCTGAATGTCACAGACTTCGCCGACAAGATTGCGGCGTTGCTGGACAACCGGGATGCAAGGCGTGATATGGGCGTCCGGGCTCTTGAATATATTCAAAAGCATCATGATATTGCTGTCGCCGGAGAAAAGCTGAACGCGGCGTTGACGGAGTTGATCCGGTGATCCCGCTGCTTGTTATCCGTCATGGCCCGACCGACTGGAATGTGAAAAACCGCCTACAAGGCCGGTCTGACAGACGGCTCAGCGATCAAGGGAAAGCCCAGGTCCGCTCGTGGAATATTCCGCAAGAATTCAAAGAGTATCACTGTATTTCCAGCCCTCTCGCCCGGGCAACGGAAACCGCGCAACTGCTGGGCAAGACACCGGACATTGAACCCGCACTGGCGGAAATGTCCTGGGGTGAATGGGAAGGCCAGAACTGGCAGAGCCTTCAAATGGAACTGGGGCCGGAGGTCGTGGCGGCACATCAGGCCAAAGGCATCGATTTTTGCCCCGATGGCGGCGAGAGTCCGCGTGAGGTGCAGGCGCGATTGAAGCCGTGGCTAACCTCACTGGACCGACCGACTGTGGCAATCAGTCACAAGGGCGTTCTGCAAGCGCTGTATGCGATGGCGACAGACTGGCAAATGACGGAAAAGGCACCGGTTAAATTTCGTCATGGCGAAGCTTTTCTTTTTCAGATGGCGTCGGGACGGCTGAGTGTTGGACGCATGAACATTCCGCTGGTGAACTCATGAGACCACGTATTCTGTTTTATGTTCAGCATCTGCTGGGAATTGGTCACGTCAAGCGGGCGGCGGCAATTACACGGGCGCTGATTGAAAGCGGTCTTGATACGACGGTCGTCCTTGGTGGACCATCTGCACCGCTGGCCGATTTTGGCGGTGCAGATATTCGCCAGTTGCCAATGGTTCGCGCGGCCGACTCCAGTTTCAAACTGCTGGTTGATGCCAATGACAGGCCGATTGACGAAGACTGGCGTAACCGCCGCCGCATCGAACTCGCCGGAATATTCGAAGATGTGAATCCCGATTTGTTTTTGATCGAACTGTTTCCTTTTGGCCGCTACCAGTTCCGCTTCGAGCTGTTGCCGTTGCTGGACAAAATCAACCGGAACATCCCGGTGATCTGTTCGGTTCGTGAGGTTCTTGTCGGCAGCAGCAAGGCAGGCCGGGACAGGAAAATCACTGATATCGTTGAGCGTTATTTTGACCGGGTTCTGGTGCACGGGGACGAAAAACTGATCCGGCTGGATGCGACGTTTCCGGCGGCTGCGCAGATTTTCGATAAACTGGTCTACACGGGGTATGTTACGGACGGCGATTTGGCAATATCGCCGGTGTCGGCGGGTGTTGGCGAGGTCATCGTCTCAACCGGAAGCGGAGCCGTCGGTGAAATTCTGCTGCGTGCCGCACTGGCGGCCCGACCATTGAGCACGTTGGCGGGCAAAACATGGCGGTTTCTGGCCGGTGACTATCTGCCCGACCCGGTATTTGAAGACTTGAGGTCCAGCGCCCCGGATGGTGTCATCATCGAGCGCGCCCGGCCTGATTTCAGGGCGATGCTGCCAAACGCGGCACTTTCCATATCACAGGGCGGTTACAATACAGTGATGGACGTCCTTAGTGCAAAATGCCCGGCGGTTATTGTTCCTTTTGCCGACGGCAGTGAAGGTGAGCAGACTTTTCGCGCCCGCAAGCTGGAGAGCAGGGGGTTGTTGCATCTCCTGGAAGCAGATGCGTTGTCGGCGGAGGCGTTGGCAGCAACAATAGATTTGGCGGTTGATGCCGAACCGGTTGCCAACATCGACATTGATATGACGGGCGCAGACACAACGGCCCGCCTGATCAGGAATATGGTGTAAACCCGGATGGTGAACTGGCAAGACCTTGATGACGAACTTGAAGCCTGGTCAGATACCGGAACGAAGGCCCGGTTCTGGTGGCGCGACGACGATGCTATTGAAGTGACGCCTGAGCTTGAGAGATTGGTCGACCTCGGCAACCGGTTTACCGTGCCGCTGGTACTGGCGGTCATACCTGCACGTCTCCAGCCAAATTTGCCTGAATACCTGAATACGGAACCGTGGGTAACCGTCGTGCAGCATGGTTTTGCCCATGAAAACCATGCGCCATCGGGTGAAAAATCATCAGAATTTCCGGCAATCCGTTCAATTGATGTTATGGGTTCTGAAATTACGGCGGGCTGGTCATCTTTGTCAGCATTCGGGCGAGTAGAGAAGGCCTTTGTCCCGCCGTGGAACCGGATTTTCGAACCTATGCCTGAAATCTTGGCGGCGCAGGGATATTCGGGAGTATCAACATTTGGCCCCAGAAAGAGGGCTGACGGGCTTTTTGTTAATACCCATATCGATATTATAGACTGGCGCGGGCATCGCGGATTTGCCGGGGAAGATAAGGTTCTCGAACAGACGCTTTCTCACCTCAGGGGCAAGCGTCTCGGGCAGTTTGACGCAAGCGAACCTACGGGTCTGCTCAGTCATCATCTTGACCACGATGGCGCTTGCTGGAAGTATCTGGAAACATTCCTTGGCTGGACCCGAAACCACCAGGCTATAGAATGGCTGGCGGGCGATCAGGTGTTCGGCCCCTAAGCTGGAGAAGCGTCGCATGACCGACCTGTTGCGGGTCAACGATTTACATGTTTGTTTTGATACGCGGGCCGGACGTGTGGAAGCCGTGCGCGGAGTCTCGTTTCGGGTCAAGGCCGGGTCCTGCGTCGCCATCGTTGGAGAAAGCGGTTCTGGCAAGTCTGTCTGTGCTCAGGCGGTCATGGGAATTTTGCCCCGCAATGCCAGAGTTGATTCCGGCGAAATCCTGTTTTCGGATGTCACGACGGGGAACGTCGTCGATCTCGCAAAGCTTGACCCGCGATCCCCCGAATACCGGTCAATCCGCGGCGGGCGAATATCAATCATCTTTCAGGAGCCGATGACGTCGTTGTCACCGTTGCATACGATCGGCAACCAGATTGCCGAAGCCCTTCGCCTTCATGAAGGGCTGTCGAGCGAGGCGGCGAAGGTCCGCTCAATTGAAATTCTTCGTCTGGTTCGGTTCCCCGATCCCGAACGGGCCTATCGAACTTACCCGTTTGAACTTTCCGGCGGTCTCCGCCAGCGTGCCATGATCGCCATGGCGCTGGTCTGTGGGCCGTCACTATTGATTGCCGATGAACCCTCAACCGCGCTTGATGTAACTGTGCAGGCACAAATTCTCAGTCTGATCAAGGACCTGCAACGCGAACTCGGCATGGCCGTTCTGATGATCACCCATGATATGGGCGTGGTCGCCAATGTCGCCGATGAGGTTGTCGTTGTTTATCATGGCGAGGTTATGGAAAGCGGCACGCTGACAGACCTGTTTTCCAACCCCGGACATCCTTATCTGAAAGCGCTTCTGCGCGCCGTTCCCCGATTTGACAACAACGAAGATGAACGCCTTGAGCCGCTGCGTGCGATCAAACCCCATCGGGGCCATTTGCTGAAAGGGGTCGGGGAAAAAGCGATTGAAGGCGACGGACAACCGATTCTTAAAGTCGAGAATATCTGCAAAAGTTTTACCATCCGCAGTGACGGAGCCGGGGTTGGCAAACCTTCTGAAATCAAGGTTCGGGCTGTCGATCACGTCAGCTTCGACATTGCCCGGGGTGAGTGCCTGGCGCTGGTCGGCGAAAGCGGCTGTGGCAAAACCACTGTCAGCAAGATGATCATGCGCGCAATCGATGCGGATTCCGGTCAAATCACCTTCAATGAAGATGCCATTGATGTAAACCTGCTGGACAAGGGGGATCGGGAAATGATCCCCTATCGCCAGAAAATCCAGTATATCTTCCAGGACCCGTTCGGGTCCCTGAATCCCCGTATGACGGTCTTTGATATCCTGAATGAGCCGCTTAACATTCACGGGCTTGGGGATCGGGAATACCGGCGGGAAGTTGTCATCGAGCTGATGCAACTGGTCGGCCTCGACCCGCGACACCTCAATCGCTATCCGCACAGTTTTTCCGGCGGTCAGCGCCAGCGGATCGGGATCGCCCGTGTCCTCGCCCTTCAGCCCGAACTGGTGATCTGCGATGAGCCGGTATCTGCTCTCGATGTTTCAGTGCAGGCCCAGGTTCTAAATCTGTTAAAAGATCTCAAGTCGGAGCTGGGATTGACGTATCTGTTCATTTCTCACGATCTGGCGGTGGTTAATTACATCGCTGATCGCATTGCCGTCATGTGTCGCGGGCGGCTGGTTGAATTGGCACCGAAGGCGCTGCTGTTTAAAAATCCCCGTCACCCCTATACCAAGGCGCTGCTGGCGTCCGTGCCGTTCCCCGACCTTGATCATCCGCTTGATTTTTCTGCGGTCCGTGAAAGTGCGATGACGGACCCGACCGGATGGCCTGAACCTTATGATGTGCGTGATGCTGTTGACGCATCAATGTTTGATCTGGGCGGCGGCCATTACGTGCGGGCGCATCATCACCCTGATCAGGCGGTTCCAGACTGATATGATGAAACAGGGCATATTTGTCGTCAACGGGACACCTGAAAGCGGGCAAGGCTTGGCTGACGTTTGGAATACCGGGATCGATGATGCACTGGCCTATGGTGCCGACTGGGTATTCTTTCAGGAGCCCGGCGTTCAGTTGGCAGATGGAGCGTTCGACCTGGCCGCTCCAGCCCTTAAACCCTATGACGCGATTTGGGGAAGTATGGAAATTGATGGTGCGGTGCCAAAGTTAAGCACCTTTGCCTGTGATGATTTCCTCAATGCGTGCCACATGGCGCTGGTCTGGTGGGCTGGACGCAGCCATTTCGTGCGAACAGCTGTCGTCTCCAAACTTCGGTTCAGGACGCAGGAAGGATGGTTCGCCGACTACATTTTGCGTATCTGGCAGACCCACAACTGCCTGAAGACGGCGCAGGCCTTTGTTGTCGGCTCAGGCAAGCTGCCACTGTGGCAGGAAGATGAGCGCAAGATCATTACGGATTTTCTGGAAGCCAACCCGCAGTTCATCACGTTCGAGTATGCCGGACAGCAGAGCAAGCTGCCCTACACCGGGTTGAACCCAACGCTGGAACGCACCCAGTTGCGTGGCGTGTTCTTCGAGCAACGGGAGCTTGAAGCCCTGATTGACGTTATTGAGCCCGGTGCCGTAATTGTCGATGTTGGTGCCAATACAGGGAATCATACGGTGTTTTTTGCGCACGTACTGAAAGCGGCAAAGGTGTTTGCGATTGAGCCTAATCCCCGGACCGTTGCGATCCTGAAATCAACGATAAGCGCCAACAATCTTGAAAATGTGGACACGTCGAAGCTGGGCATTGGCGTTGGTGAGGCCCGCGACACGTTGTTTTTGCAGACCGGGCGGCGCGGACATCTGGGGACGGTGCGGCTGGAGACCGAGGGAGATATCGCCGTCGAAATATGGCCACTTGACGATCTGATCAGTGCGCCCGTGGATTTTCTTAAAATCGACGTTGAGGATATGGAAGTTGAGGTCTTGAAAGGTGCCCGCAAGCTGTTTGCGAGAGACAGGCCAGGCGCGCTTGTAGAAGTGCAGGACAATAACATTACGGCTTTTCTCGCCATCCTTGACGAGCTGGGTTACCGTATCAACCGGATATTTGCCGATCATGGATATGCCAACTATCTGATCGCGCCGGAGGAGGGTAAATGATGCGGGTGTCAGGGTTGACCCATTGGCTTGTTCTGGGCCTGATCGTCGGCATCTTTATCAATCCGGCAGGCGCGTCGCCGCTGATCGAGCCGCCTTTTTTGATCGAGCAGGTCAAATCAGGCACCCTGCCCCCCGTTGATCAGCGTATCCCCGACGAACCGTCTGTGGTCAAGGGGGCTGATTTTAAGCCGGGGCAGTACGGCGGCAAGCTTCGTATGCTGATGGGCCGGGCAAAGGACATCCGCATGATGGTCGTTTACGGATATGCCCGGCTGGTCGGGTACAACAAACGATATGACCTTGTTCCCGATCTGCTGAAATCTGTCGATATTGAGGACGGGCGCATCTTTACCCTGACGCTCCGCAAGGGTCACAAGTGGTCGGATGGTCAGCCCTTCACATCAGAAGATTTTCGCTACTACTGGGAAGATGTGGCAACGGATGAGGTTATTTCCCCCTATGGTCCGCCCAAGGCTTTGCTGGTAGATGGTAAAAAGCCGGTGGTTGATATTATCGACGAGACGACGGTGCGCTATACCTGGCAACAGACGAATCCATTCTTCCTGCCTGCCCTCGCTGGCGCATCGCCGCTTTATATTTACCGGCCGTCCCATTATCTCAAACAGTTCCACGGCAAATATGTCGAGAAAGCCAAGCTGGATGCAAAGGTCAAGAAGGCACGCAAGCGCGACTGGCGGGCGCTTCATTTTTCTGTTGATCGCCAGTATCGCAACGACAATCTTGACCTGCCGACGCTGCAACCCTGGATGATCGCCACGGCACCGCCGTCGGACCGGTTCATCTTCAAACGCAACCCTTATTATCACCGCATTGACAGCTATGGTCGCCAGCTTCCGTATATCGACGAAAGCATTATCAATATCTCCAGTGGAAAACTGGTGGCGGCAAAAACGGGAAGCGGTGAAGCCGATTTGCAGGCACGTGGTTTGCAGTTCAAGAACTATACGTTCCTGAAACGTGGTGAAAAACGCAACGGCTTTACGGTGCGTCGCTGGTTAACGGCAAGAGGGGCGCAAATGGCTCTCTTCCCGAACCTGAATGCCAACGACCCGGTGTGGCGCAAGCTGTTACGAAATCCGGATTTCCGCCGGGCCTTGTCGATGGCCATTAATCGCCGTGAAATCAACGAAGTCGTGTTTTTTGGTCTGGCACTGGAAGGCAACAATACAATGTTGCCTGAGAGTCCGCTGTTCGATAAATCCCATCAACAGCGATGGGCAAAATATGATCTGCGCGAAGCCAACCGTCTGCTGGACAAGGCGGGCCTGACCAAACGCGACGATCAGGATATTCGCCTGCTTCCCGATGGACGCCCGCTGGAGATTATTGTTGAAACGGCGGGTGAAGACAGTGATCAGGCGGACGTTCTGCAACTGGTTACCGACAGTTGGCTGAAGGTCGGGATCAAGCTGTTCACCAAGCCGACCCGGCGCGAAGTATTGCGCCGGCGATCGCTTGCCGGGGCGACCATCATGTCCGTCTCGTTCGGTCTGGAAAATGGTGTCGCCAGCAATACTTCATCACCTGGGGAATTGGCTCCCACGCAAGACGGGCAACTGAACTGGCCAAAATGGGGTATGCATTTCCAGACAAGCGGTCAGGGCGGAGAAGCGATAGACCTTCCTGCGGCCAAACGCCTTCTGGAATTAAATGAGGCCTGGGGTGTCGCAACGACATCAGAGCAACGCACCGAAATCTGGAAAGAGATGCTGGAAATTCACGCAGACCAGATGTTCACCATCGGGTTGGTTTCGGGGGTTGTCCAGCCCGTCGTTGTCAACAACCGGCTCCGCAATGTGCCGGAACGCGGTGTATATAACTGGGACCCGGGCGCGCATCTCGGGCTCTATCGTCCGGATACATTCTGGTATGCCAAACCATGAGAGGCCATGAATGTCCAATTTTCTGATCAGGCGTCTGGCCACCATGGCGGTGAGCATGCTGGTGATCAGCGTGCTGGTGTTTGTGATTATCCAGCTGCCGCCGGGTGATTATCTGACGACCTATATCGAAGAACTGAAAGCTCAGGGCGAGGTTGTCGATCCGAAAAAGATTGATTATCTGCGCGCCCAGTATGGTTTGGACAAGTCCATGGCTGAACAGTATTTCGTCTGGGTCACCGGCATGATGCAGGGTGATTTTGGCTATTCGTTTGAATTCAATCTGCCGGTTTCCGAAGTTGTCGGGGACCGTTTGTACCTGTCGATGGTGCTCAACTTTTCGACAGTACTGTTTGTCTATCTGGTGGCCTTTCCCATCGGTGTCTATTCGGCAACCCATCAATACAGCTGGGGAGACCATGGCCTGACGTTTCTGGGTTTTCTCGGACTGGCAACGCCCAACTTCCTGCTGGCGCTCATACTGCTTTATTTCGCCAATGTCTGGTTCGGCACCTCGATCGGCGGATTGATGGACCCGCAATATATCGATCAGCCGTGGACCGGCGACAAGGTGATGTCATTGCTTGCCCATCTCTGGGTTCCGGTGGTGGTCATCGGCACATCGGGCACGGCAGGGATGATCCGGCGGTTGCGGGCCAATCTTCTCGATGAGTTGCAAA
>JAJFIJ010000133.1 GCA_021775105.1 Rhodospirillales bacterium
GAAGTTGCGCGGCAATCGCATTGCGATGATTTTTCAGGATCCGATGATGACGCTCAATCCGGTTTTGCGGATTGATACACAAATGATTGAAACCGTTCTGGCGCACGAAAAAATCGATAAGGAAACAGCCCGTCAGCGGGCCCGCGATGCGTTGGGGCAGGTCGGTATCCCAGCGGCGGAAGAACGCCTGAAAGCCTACCCCCATCAATTCTCCGGCGGCATGCGTCAGCGCGTCGCGATCGCCATAGCGCTTTTGAACAAACCTGATCTGATTATCGCGGATGAGCCGACAACGGCGCTGGATGTCACCATTCAGGGGCAAATTTTATATGAAGCGCAGAAACTTTGTCGAGAAACCGGAACAGCGCTGATCTGGATCACCCATGATCTGGCAGTGGTTGCCGGGCTGGCCGATAAAATCAGCGTGATGTATGCGGGCCGTGTGGTCGAGCAGGGCAATATTGATGACGTGCTTGATCGTCCGGTTCATCCTTACACAATTGGCCTGCTGGGGTCCGTGCCGGGGCACAATACCAGAGGCAAGCGCCTGCATCAGATTCCCGGGATGACACCTTCGCTTTTGAATCTGCGTGAGGGATGCAGTTTTAAGGAACGGTGCGGAAAAGCCACTGATGCCTGCATCGCGCCTGTTGAGATAACCCAACCAGTCGCCGGGCGAAACGTCAGGTGCTTTAATCCGCAGCTGGACGGCGCAACGTCATGAATTCAATGAACGATGGCGCAATGCTGGAAGTCAGAAACGTTTCCAAGAAATTCGTCAAAAGCCTCGATCTGGCGGCCAGGATTGCCGTCAGGCTCGGATCGAACGCCAGGGAAGAAGTCGTTCATGCGGTTGATGGTGTGTCGATTTCCGTCGCCAAGGGAGAGGTCGTCGGTCTGGTCGGGGAATCGGGTTGCGGCAAATCGACATTGGGACGGATGGTCGCTGGTATTCTGCCGCCGACATCGGGTGAAATTGCCTACAAGGGCAAAGCTGTTGCCGCCAAGGGAACCGAAGAGGGGGACCGCGCGGCGCTTCAGATTCAGATGATTTTTCAGGACCCGTTTGCCTCGCTCAATCCGCGGATGCGGGTTGAAGACATCGTAGGTGAGGCTGCGGTCTATCATAATATGTGCACAGCCGGCGACATGGGCGATTACGTTTCGGATGTGATGAACCGGGTCGGTCTTGACCCCGATTATCGTCGCCGGTACCCGCATCAGTTCTCCGGCGGCCAGCGCCAGCGCATCGGTATCGCCCGTGCCCTTGCCGTGAAGCCCGAATTTCTGGTCTGTGATGAAGCCATCGCCGCACTTGATGTGTCCATTCAGGCGCAGGTCATCAATCTGTTTATGGATCTGCGTCAGGATCTCGACCTGACCTATCTGTTTATTTCCCATGATCTGTCGGTTGTTGAACATATTTCAGACCGTGTCGTGATCATGTATCTCGGTCGCGTGGTCGAGGTCGCACCGACCAGCGAATTGTTCGATAACAAACCCAATCACCCCTATACCCTCGCGCTTCTTAACGAAGTCCCGAGACTTGATATGCGCGGGCTTGATTATCAGCCGGTATCAGGAGAAATCCCGTCGCCAATTGACCCGCCGCCCGGTTGTCATTTCCACCCGCGTTGCCCCCAGGCAAGCGAACGCTGTCGCGTTGAACGACCTGTATTGAGAGAAATCGCTCCTGGCCGCCTGTCGGCCTGTCATTTGAACGATGCGGATGCCCGTTGATACATAAGAGGAGCGTTTCAGCTTAAGGCAAAGGCACTGAAATTGTCTCCCGGTATCAGTGGGATAAGAGACTTGGGATCACGCAGGCCTAAACGGTAAATGTTGCTCCAAAGCGGCCATCAGTGACGGTTATCATATATATTTTGTATCAAAATGTAACACTGCCGCCTTCTGTCACACGTCGTTACCAAAAGCCATCTTCCGTGACATAGATTCGTTACAAATTGCGGGTAGATTTTAAGCATTAGCAAAACACATGACAAATATACAAACGATAAATGAAAGGAAAAAATCATGAAACCTCTTGGAAAAACCACAGCCGTTGCCATGCTCGGTTTTGTGGCGCTTACCTTGGCCGCTACGTCGGGTTTCGCGGGCGGCAATCACAGTGCCCGCACGGGCGCGGCCCCGACTGAGTCCAGTCGCATAGAGCCCGGCAGATCCGGCGGGTATTCAATGATGGGATCCGGCCAAATGATGGGATCCGGCCAAATGATGGGGTCTGGTCAAATTATGGAGCCGGGGCAGATGAGAGGTTCGGGTCAAGTAACGAGTCCAAACATGGGTGCCGGTCCCTGTTCCAGCCAAATGGCGACTCCAAACGAGGGTGCCGCCCCCTGTTCAGGCTCTCAGCAATAGGCGAGCGCAGTTTTTCGCAAATGAGCGAAACTGCCTTTGAAAGGAAATCAAAATGCAAAACCGAATCGCCCAGGCACTAATATTTTTGACGGCGCTGGCCATTTCATTGCCGTCTCAGGCACAAGCTCTTGCTGATCGCTCCGGTTACTGGGGCCACGATTGGGGCTGGGGTTGGGGGCATATGTTCGGCGGGTCGCTGATGATGGTCCTGTTTTGGGGTGGACTCATTCTCGTCATCGTCCTCGTGGTTCGCGGCTTCGGTGGGCGCACGTCACATGGTGAAGCGCCTCAAAAGTCTACCAGATCGGCGCTTGATGTTCTTGAAGATCGTTTCGCCCGCGGCGAGATCGACAAGGAAGAATTCGAGGAGCGGAAGCGGGTCCTGTCCGACTGAACCCAGAGTCTACGCAAGATTGCGACCCGTATGCGCGAAATCGCTGCGGGTCGCCTGTCGGCCTGTCATCAGTAGGGGCGACCTGGACCTTGTCGCTAACTCTGAAAAATCTATAATATATATTCGTTTTTTCGAATATGATTCCCATATATGCAAAAGCGGGCGGAACAGAGGGTGTCCGCAATGGTCATATGGAGGATGTAATGTACGATCCGGTGCAGATCCCGTTTGAATCGGTGATGTTGTTTAACGTTGTCAAACTGAAACCTGGTGTTGATTTTGATGATGTTGAAATGGCGATGGCGGAAATGTGCAGTGTGGTGAAAGAAAACTATGGCGACGAAGAAGGTGGATTTATCGCCGGTCAGGTCTTCAGATACGCCGGTTTCATCAGCGAAGAAGGATCGGTCGGAGACGCCGGAGAAGAGGGTGAGCATCTCGCCATTGTCACCTACTGGAAAAGTTTCGATCAGCACGAAACCAGTCATGCCGACAGTATCTTTCTCGAAAAATTCTCGGCTCTGGGTAAAATGTGCACGGAGACCAAGGAACTGGGGTATGAATTGTTGTGGCAGGGCATGTCGGGCGCAAGGCACTAATTCACTCCAGGGCCTGCTCCAGATCGCGGATCAGGTCGCCCGCATCTTCAATACCCACAGAAAGGCGGAGCAGGTTTTTGGCGACGGTGCTGTTAGGGCTTTCAACTGATGCCCGGTGCTCAATCAGGCTTTCGACACCACCCAATGACGTTGCCGGGATGAACAGTTTGGTCCGTGTCGCCACCCGCCGAGCATCCTCTTCATCCCCCTTGGTCAGCAGGGATAACATGCCGCCAAAGCCGTCGGTCATCTGGCGCTTGGCGATGGCGTGTCCGGGATGACTTTCAAGACCGGGGTAGAGCACACGCTCAATATTTGGATGCCCTTCGAAATGTCGGGCGATCTGAAACGCGTTTTCCGACGCCTTGTCGAATCGCACGAACAGCGTCCGCATACCGCGCATCAGCAACCACGCCTCGAAGGGTCCGCATATTCCACCCAGATGCGCGCGCACGGTTTTGATGTCCTGCCAAAGTTCGTTAATCTCGTGTGTCACCAGCAAGCCCGCCGTCACATCACTATGTCCGTTGAGATACTTGGTCGCCGAATGAAAAACGATATCGGCACCGAGATCGAGCGCGCGGGTGGTCACCGGTGGCGAGACGGTGCAATCGCTGACGAGGATGGCACCAGCCTCATGTGCCAGTTCTGACGCAGCGGCGATATCAATCACATCCCAGGTCGGATTGAGTGGCGTTTCAATCCACACCAGTGCCGTCTCGCCGGGACGGATGGCATTCTTCAGACCATCTGGATCTGTGGCATCAAACAACGTCAGGCCAATCCCGCGCTTATCCGATATCCGGCGAAACCAGTCCTGCGCCGCATAATACATGACGTCTGGCGCGACCATGTGCTGGCCCGTTGACAGGGTTTCAACCACCGCTGCAATCGCCGCCATTCCGGATCCGAACAGCATCGCCTCTTCACCACCATCCAGCACGGCGGCAATCTTCTCGACATGGTCACAGGTCGGCGAGGCGATGCGGCCATAAATGTGCTCGCCAATCAGCTCATGGTTGGCGTCGCGGGCAAAGGTCGTCGAGAGATGAACAGGCGGCGTCACCGCGCCTGATACCTGATCGATATAATGGCACAACTGGGCGACCTGGGTGCGGGTCGACAACGCGTTGGGTTTGCTCATCTGGGCGGGTTTTCCCTGAAGTTAACAGACAATCGTTGTGCCATATCTGCGCCCGAACGCATACCGGTATTTGGGCTCAGATAACAGACACGGGACGGAGGCGTCGATTTTGTCCGGGTTATGCGGTGGTCATAACTCCCGCTGTTCACCCACGGCTCGCCAACGGTGGTTCGGGCCGCATGTTCGGGTTTTTTGGCTAGAGCAGGCCTCTTTGTTCCAGGATTCCAATGACAAAATCCTGTGGCGACCCGTATTTGGTGTAGCAGTTGTCGATATTGCTAATCCGGCTGCTGATGCTGATCTCCGGAAATCCAATATTCGACATTTCGTGACGCAGTGCAGCGGCAACCTTGCTAAACGCCGCGCGGTTGTAGCCATCTTCATCACGCATGCGCAGGATCGCAACGCAATCGCTAATGCTTTCATTCATCATATATTCGGCGCCGTTGCGCGGCGGGAGCGGGCGGTCAACATCGCCGGTTTGGTGATGTGCGCATTCATGCCGGTCGATAAAACTCTGAAATTCTGGTGGCGTGGCGGCATAGTTGGATCTGTAAATAACCGGGTTGCCATTGCCATCCCTAATGGCCATACCAGCCGCTATGCCGGAGCGGCCACTACTTCTCTCAATGTAGCGAACCGTTTCCCCTTTATTATTGGTACAAGATGGCGCGTCAACGACTTCATACGTCGTGCGTGTCTGTGGGGTCTGCGCCACCGCAGCCTCGGGGTAAGCCATGTTCAATACCAAACCTAAGGCAGGTAGAACAGTACACAGGGTAGAACCTTGCCGCGACATCGTATAACCGCTCCTTCACCAGTTGGTTGCCGATAATTTCGTACCAGACAAGCTTAACCTCTTGCATTCAAAATAGCTTGGAATGTTTTGAATGGGCCCATTTGAGACTCAATTGCCAATTAAAACTAGGTGTTTTTGATCCCCGCTAACACACGACAACCTGAAAATCGAATTTCTGAACCGGCGGATCAAAGTACAGTATATTCTCATGAATTGATCTGTTAAATTTCTGAGAACGATGGACTGTGCTAACGTTACGGACATTATTCGCGTCCTGTTTTCACCTATGGAGCGCGAGCGGCAGAACTGCTGGAAGAAAACTAAGATGATCCTCTGCAAACTCGCCATACAGCGCCCAACCGCCGTGATTGCCGGGTTGTTGATGATTGTCATTTTCGGGATTGTGGCGCTCAAGACCATTCCGATCCAGATGACCCCGGACGTGCGCCGTCCGGTGATCCAGATCCGGACCTACTGGGCCGGTGCAGCCCCCGTTGAAGTCGAGCGCGAGATTACCAACCTGATCGAGAAGGAACTGACGGGTATTCCGGGGTTGTTTGATTTATCCAGTGCATCGCAACAGGGCCGCTCTTTTGTCAACATGACGTTCAATGTTGATCAGGATATGGACAAGGCCTTTCAGGTCGTTTCCAATCGTCTGGTCAGTATTTCCGATTTGCCGTCTGATGTGCGCGGACCGTCGATGCGCACATCCGGTTCGGAAGACCGTCCGATTGCGCGGATTGCGCTCCGCCATTTGCCGGGTAATACCCGCAACCTTGAAACCTACGGCGATATTGTAAACGAGCAAATTCTCGACCGGCTGGAAAGGGTCAGCGGGGTATCGAGAGTCTATATCTGGGGCGGCAGCGAACGCGAGCTCCGGATCGTCATCGAGCCCGATAAAATGGCCCGCTACGGGCTCGGCATTACGCAGATCATGAATGCGCTGAAAGGTGCCAACGCGTCAATCTCCGCCGGCTCGGTCGATGAAGGTAAACGCCGCTACGTGGTTCGCACGGAAGCCGAGACAACAACGATTGAACGCGCCCTGGCCGTCGTACTCAGAACGACGGTGGATAAGGATACCGGACGTATCGGGCGGACCACAGTCGCCGACATCGGTACCGTCGAGTTCGGTTACAAGGAACCCACCAGCTATCGCCGTTTCCTCGGCAAACCGGCCATCACCATCAATATTGTCCGTGAATTCGGTGCCAATGTGGTCAAGACCATGGCTGACCTGAAAGCGGTTGTTGATGAGTTGAATACGGAAATCTTGCCGGACCACGGGCTGCAACTGACCCATATTTATGACGAAACTGTCTATATCGGATCGGCCATCAAACTGGTCAAGCAGAACATCTGGGTCGGTGGTGCCCTGGCCGGTCTGATCCTGCTATTGTTCCTGCGCTCACCAGCGGCAACGTTGATTATCTCCATGGCGATCCCGGTTTCCGTGGTCGGCACGTTCGTCGTCATGGCGGCGCTTGGCCGGTCGATCAATGTGATCTCGCTGGCTGGCATCGCCTTTGCCGTCGGCATGGTGGTTGATGCGGCGATTGTCGTTCTTGAAAACATTTATCGCCATCGCCAGGAAGGTAAGTCAGCCAGCGAGGCGGCGCTGCTGGGCGCGACGCAGGTCTGGGGCGCGATTCTGGCATCTGTACTGACGACGGTCGTGGTGTTCATCCCGTTGCTGACACTCAATCTTCAGGTCGGCCAGCTGTTTCGTGATATCGCGGTGGCGATTTCCGTCTCTGTTGTATTGTCGTTGCTGGTGTCGATGACATTGATTCCGGCGATGGGCAATCGTCTGCTTGGCGGAGAGGGCAGCAAAGGACCAAAATGGTATGCTCTGCCGGGAATTGATCATCTGGGGCGAGGATTCTATCGGCTGGTTCTGGCCGCCCTTGCGCCGATTATCGCCAACCGGTTCGTTTCAATGGTAACGGTGATGATGGTCTGTGCCGGGGCCGGGGGGGCGACCTGGCTGTTTCTGCCGAAACTGGATTATCTGCCGGACGGTAACCGAAATTTCATTTCGGGCCGGGTTCTGCCGCCACCGGGATATAATTTGAGAACGGCCAACGAGGTCGCTGAACGGATCGAGGCTCAGGTGCGCCCCTTGTGGGCATCCACCAGCGGCCCGGAATCGGAGCCGGGTCAACCGCCGAAAATCCAGAATTTCTTTTTTGTTGCGCTGCGTGACCAGACATTTTTCGGGGCCAGCGCCGTTGATGGTCAGCGGGTGTCAGAACTGGTGCCTATTTTGCGCGAACCGATATTCAGCGAGCCGGGAACCCGTGGGTTCGTCACCCAGGCCTCGCTGTTCGGGCACGCGATTGGCGGATCACGCTCGATTAATCTTGATATTTCCGGCGGCAATCTGGAAGAACTGATTGATATTGCCCAGCGCGCCGATGAATTGATCAAGAAGGCGCTACCCCGAAAACAGGGAACCCAGGTACGCCCGCGTCCGGGACTGGAGCTGGGGGCGCCGGAAATCAGGGTTGAACCCGATCAGGTCCGGGTTTCCAACGCCGGATTAACGGCGCGCGAACTTGGATTGACGGTCGACGCCTATAATGACGGCGTGCGGGCGGCAGAAATCACGGTAGACGGGGATCGCATGGACCTGATGATCCGTGGCCCCGAACGCCACGTCGGAGAAACTCAGGAGATCGGGTATTTTCCGGTGGTCACACCGGGCGGACAGATCGTGCCGGTCAGTTCACTGGCCGATATCAACATGACCGCCGGGCCAACGGAAATCCGCCATCTCAATCATTCCCGCGCCATAACCCTGCAAATCCGGCCGACCAAAAAAATGGCACTGGAAGATGCCATTGAAAAACTCGAAACCGAAGTTGTCGCCCCCCTTCGGCAATCGGGGTTGCCGGATACGACCAAGGTCCGCTTGTCGGGTGCGGCGGATGATCTGTGGGTGACGTGGGAGGCTATGAAATACAGTCTGCTTGTTGCAATTGTCATTGTTTATCTGGTCATCGCGGTACTGTTTGAAAGTTTCGTTTATCCGCTGATCATTCTGCTGTCGGTGCCCATCGCCACGGCTGGCGGAATAGGCGGCTTGGCGATCCTCAATCTGTTCGAACTGCAAACCCTTGATATGCTGACCATGCTGGGGTTCGTTATTCTGGTTGGGATCGTTGTTAACAATGCGATTCTGCTGGTCGATCAGACCCTGCATTTCCAGCGCGATCAGGGGCTGGATGTTGAACAATCGATTATTGCCGCAACCCGGACCCGCATCCGCCCGATTTTCATGTCAACGCTGACCAGCGTGTTTGGCCTGATGCCGCTGGTCCTGTTTCCGGGTGCCGGGTCCGAACTTTACCGTGGGCTGGGGTCGGTGGTTATCGGTGGATTGTCATTGTCAGCGCTGCTGACACTTTTGATTGTGCCCCCCTTGATGTCGGTGATGATGCCGCGCAGAATGAAACTGCGGGCTGATCCCGTAGCGGCAGAATAGGAACCCGCAGTTTGACCTTGAAAGTTATCAACGCATCGGGCGATGCCTATAGCGTCGGGCGGGTGATTGGCGATGCCATCGCCAGCACCGTACAACAGATCACCGTTCACAATGAGGAATTTATCGCTGCCGAAACGCGCTGGTCGGGGTCGCACTATCTTGATCAGCTGATGACAGCTGCGCGCCAGACATTCCCCCGGTATGTGCGTGAACTGGAAGGCATGGCTGATGGCATGGGGGTCGCCTTCGAGCGCGCATTTCTGTGGAATTGCCGGGGCGATCTGCGCTGGCCTGATGATATTACCCCAGCCGTCGCCGCCGGATTGGTCGAAGGGTGTACGTCACTGATCATTCCAGCTGATGATGACCGGGTCGCAACAATCGCGCATAATGAAGATGGTTCCGCCGACTACGCCAATCACTGTTACTGGGTATCGGCCAGGCCGGACGACGCGCCCGGGTTTGAAAGTTTTCTCTATCCCGGCATGATGCCCGGCCACAGCATGGGGGCAAATCGGGCAGGCATCGTTCAGACCATCAACAATATTCGGGTCCACGACCTGCAACAAGGAATACCACGACATTTTGTCTGCCGGGCCATTCTGGACTGCGAAACTCTGGATGACGCGCTTGATCTGCTGAAACGCGACGACCGGGCAGGCGGGTTTCACCACAATCTGGGATCGGCGCGTGAAGGCAGGCTGGTATCTGTCGAAGATCCGGACAGCGCCTGCTCTGTCCATGAACTCTAGACTGAACCGGAGGCGCACGCCAACCATCTGATCACGCCTGAACTGAAAGACAAACCGCAGTCGATCACCCGGTCTTCAACGGTTCGTCAGGTTCGTGCCGATGACCTGCTGATGGCCGGTCGACTAAAGGATGGCGACCCGACCGGCATTCTGTTTGAAAGGGAACCGGCTCATGAAATCCTGCGCTCACCGGGTGATGGTGGTGATGATTACGGCAAAACACTGGCAACCGGAGTGTTCGAGCTTGGGTCAGACGGCGTTGCCATTGCTATTCACGACGGACCAGACAACCGCAATATCCATTCAATTCAACTGACTAATTAAGAGGGCTTTTATGCGCGATCAACGCCTTGAGGGGGTCTGGCATGTGTTGGCACCTGATACACCGGACACACCACTGGTGCTGGATTCGCCCCATAGCGGCATCGAATTCCCGACAGAGTTCCGCCCTATCGCCCCGTTCGCCGATGTCCGCGGCCCGGAAGATTCGTTCATCCATGAGATTCATTCGGCGGCCCCCGGTATGGGGGGTGTGTTGCTGCGCGCCCTGTTTCCGCGCATTTATATCGACCCCAACCGCATGGCCCGCGATCTCGACCCCGACCAGATCGATGGCGACTGGCCCGACCCGCTGGAACCCGGCAAGAAAACAGCGCATGGAATGGGGCTGATATGGTCCAAGGCGCCCAGTGATGCCGATCTTTACGACCGCAAGCTGACCGTTGCCGAAATCAAACACCGCATCGAAACTTATCTCGTTCCCTATCAGGCTAAACTGAAAGAAGAACTGGACCGGGCGTTTGATCATTTCGGAGGTGTCTGGCATGTCAACTGCCACTCCATGCCGCGGATAACGACGGCGCGGGGACCGGAAGGCAAGGCTGGCCTGATCCGCCCCGATTTCGTCATCGGTACGCTGGATGGTGAAGCCGCCGGGGAAGAATTTACCGAGCTTGTTCGGGCAACACTGGCCGGGTTCGGTTATGATGTTCGGGTTAACGAGAACTACAAGGGGGTCGAATTGATCCGTGCATTTTCTGATCCCGCAGCCAACCGTCACAGTCTGCAAATCGAGATCAATCGGGGTCTCTATATGGACGAGAAGTCGGGTTGGCGCAGTGAAAATTTCGAGATACTCAAGGGGCAGATGGGTGAGATGATTGCGGTGCTGGCGGACTATGCAAAAGCACAGGTCTGTTAAACCCGATCGATCCGCAGTGATTTTTCTGTAGTGGTTATTTCCCCCAGACAGCCAGTTCGTGCGCTGCTACGACAATCCCGAGCGCCCGCCAGTGTTCCTGCGGGATGACTTTAAGCAATTCGTTATCCAGAACCTTGCCACCCTCTCCATAAAAAAACCGATTGTAAAACGATGTCGGGTCTTTTTGGATAAGTCCGTTTCTTTCCAGAAAATCCCGCAGGTCTGCCGCGTATTTTTCGAAGAAATTTGCATCCGTACCTGTCATGAGTTTGCGAACCCTGATATCGAGGTCTTTTCCTCCGGTGGCCTCGTATAGTTGATTGAGGCGGCCGAGATGCCAGGGGCTGACAAACCGAGACTTGATGGCAATCGATCTGACACTGGGTGAGCGTGAAAACACCATGGATTCGAGCTTTCCACTTCCTGATATGTTTAACTTCGGAGACGAACCAAGCAGCTTCTTCAGTTTTTTCTGTGTCAGTTTGGCGTCGAATTCGGCCGACCCGTTAAGGGTCAGTTTCACCTCCGCCGTGATCTTTCCACGCAAAACCTCGCTTGCAATAATGTATTTGGATTCAAACCCACGCGCGACCAATCTGGCTATCTCGCATTCAGGCCCTTTGATGACATTGTTTTGATTGGGCTCACGTTTTGTGTGCAGACGGGACGCCGGGTTAATGACAACCTTATTGGTTTGCGAAATAGTTCCACCAAGCTCCGCCTCTATTTTGGCAATCTTGTGGGCCGGAATGTCGGCGGCGGCGCTAAGGGTCAACTTATCTGTGTAGTGAATGGTCATGGAGTCCATATCACGCGGTTTGGCTTTGCCAATGTTGAAACATATCCGGTCCTTTAATGGACGGATAACTGCCTCTTCCGGGTACTGAACAATATCGCCCTTGGTAATATTGCCATTTGTGAATAAGGGGACGGCCTTGTGAACGACCATAAAATATTCAGACATTGCCGCCTTGTATCGTCGCTCCTGCATTCCAGCCTGAGAGGTCGTGGAAAAGGCAATCAAAATCAGTGAAAGGCCAAGGCGCTTCATGAGTATCTCTCCGAAAATGAACCTATAGCGATTATATTGATAAATAATAACAATTATAAGATTATTTTGCAATTCAAATGTGGGTCAAGCCAACCCGACGGCTTCGGCCAACAGCTCATAAGACCGCCGCCGGTGGGCCTGATCATGGGTCCAGGTCAGCACGGTCACCTCATCAATACCATAGCCTTCCGCAAGGACGCGCAGTTTTGCCGCCACCTGCTCGCCAGTGCCAATCAGGTTCGAGTCCTTGAGCAGATCGTAGCGTAATTTTTCAGCCTCCGTGTAGGCATAATCTGCAACGGTCTCCGGCGCTTCGACGGCGCGTAGCTCACCGCGGTTGCGGGCGATCTTCCAGTAGGCGCGAGATGTGAATTGGTATTCGGCCTCGGCTTCAGTGTCCGCTGCCAGCGCCCAGACGCAGATATTGGCCTGCGGTTCCGGGTGGCGTTCGCTGGGTTGGTAATTTTCCCGGTAAATCTCGAACGCACGCTCGATACCCCGACCGTCAGTGATGAAATGCGCAAAACAGTAAGGCACGCCGAAATGGGCGGCGACCTGCGCCCCGTAATCGGATGTGCCCAGCATCCAGATTTCCGGTGACGTGGCACTGAACGGATGGGCGACCAGATCACCATGCGGATGGCCATCGACCAGCGGTTGGCCCGATACCCAGGCGGTCAGGTCGCGGACATTGGCCGGGAAGTTTTCTGCGTCTGCCCCGGCGTTGGGATTGAGTGCATAGGCGGTTTTGGCGTCCGATCCGGGCGCGCGCCCTAATCCCAAATCAATCCGCCCCGGCGCGATGGCCTCCAGTACGCGGAACTGTTCTGCGACTTTAAACGGCGCGTAATGGGGCAACATCACCCCGGCGCTGCCGATGCGAATGCGGTTTGTCGATTGGGCAATGGCCGCCATGGTGATTTCCGGCGCGGTGCCGACGATGGTCGGGTGGTTGTGATGTTCCGATACCCAGAAGCGGTTGTAGCCCAGCGTCTCGCACAGTTGCGCCAGTTCAATAGTGTCGCGGATCGCCTGATCTTCGGGTTTGCCGACCGACGATGTGGACTGATCGAGAACGGAGAGTTTAAGCATCAGTCAGTGCTATCCGCATCCGCCTCATCAAACACCTGTTTGACGTGGCGCATGGTATCAAGGGCAGCGGGCATTCCACAATAGATGGCGGTCTGCAACGTCACTTCGACAATTTCATCGCGCGTGCAGCCGTTGTTCAATGCACCCTTCAGATGGACGCGCAATTCATGCGGTCGATTGAGCGCCGTCAGCATGCCGATATTGAGCAGGCTGCGGGTTCTGCGGTCCAGTCCCGGTCGTGTCCAGATCGCCCCCCAGCCGTATTCACCGACCAGGTCCTGTAGCGGTTTGGTCAACTCGTCGGCCTGCGCCAGCGAGCGGTCCACATGGGCATCGCCGAGCACTTCCCGCCTGACTTTCATCCCCGCATCGTATTGTGCGTTGTTCATCATCTTCTCCCTTGTTGAATGACGGCATGACCCTAGAAATCCAGCGGCGCGTTGTCGATGACTTCTTTCATCACAAAGAAGGTCCGGGTTTGACGCACGCCGGGAAGGGCGATCAGCTGTTCGCCATGCAGACGATTGAAATCGGCCATGTCGCGGACCCGGATTTTCAGAAAATAGTCGAAATCACCGGCGACCAGGTGGCAATCCAGGACAAACGACAGGTGTTTGATGGCGCTCTCGAACTCGGAAAAGCTCTGTGGTGTTGAACGGTCCAGCACCACACCGACCATCACCAAAGCCCCACGCTCGACCCGGTCCGGTGCAATCGCCGCGCGGACGCCACTGACAACCCCTTCATCGAACAGGCGCTGGGTGCGGCGGTGGCAGGTCGCCGGGCTGACATGCAGTTTTTTCGCCAGATCGGAATTGCTCACCCGGCCATCGGTCTGAAGCTGGCGGAGAATGCGAAGATCGGTACGGTCGAGCTGTTGATCCATGAGAAAATCTTCCAGTTATTCATATAATAATGATGAAATATGACACAATAAGATAAATTAGATAATCATAATATTAAAAATGGGTTGAAATTAGAGAGCACCTTTCAGGCCTTTTTGATTATGGTTTTGCCAATTCAACAACCAAATCCACCTGCCAAAAGGATACATCATGCTCTCCAAATTCGAACGTTACCCCCTGACCTTCGGCCCAACCCCGATTGAGAAACTCGACCGCCTGTCAACCTACCTTGGCGGCGGGGTCGAGATTTATGCCAAGCGCGAAGACTGCAATTCGGGTCTGGCGTTTGGTGGCAACAAGCTGCGCAAACTGGAATACATCGTCCCCGATGCTATCGCGTCCGGGGCCGATACGCTGGTTTCCATTGGCGGTGTGCAGTCCAACCACACCCGCATGGTCGCGGCAACGGCGGCCAAGATCGGCATGAAATGCCGTCTGGTGCAGGAAAGCTGGGTGCCGCATGAAGACGCCGTCTATGACCGGGTTGGCAATATTCTGCTCAGTCGGGTGATGGGTGCAGACGTTGAAATGGTCGATCAGGGATTTGACATCGGCATCCGCGAAAGCTGGGAAAATGCGCTCGAAGACGTCCGGGCCAAAGGCGGCAAACCCTACGCCATCCCGGCCGGGGCCTCGGTACACAAATTCGGCGGACTGGGTTTTGTCGGTTTCGCCGAGGAAGTCCGCGCCCAGGAAACGGAGATGGGGTTCACGTTTGATTACATCATCGTCTGCACCGTCACCGGATCGACCCACGCCGGCATGCTGGTCGGCTTCGCCAAAGACGGACGCCAAAGAAAGGTCATCGGCATCGACGCCTCGGCAACCCCTGAACAGACCAAAGCCCAGGTCCTCGACATCGCGCAAAAGACGGCGGACCTGGTCGAGCTGGGTCAAGACATCACCAATGACGATGTGATCCTCAACGAAGATTACGCCTACCCGATCTACGGCGTACCGTCCGAAGAAACAAAAAACGCCATCCGCCTGTGCGCAAGGCTAGAAGGCATGATCACCGACCCGGTTTACGAAGGCAAATCCATGCAGGGCATGATTGATTTGATCAACAAGGGATTTTTCCCGGCGGGGTCAAAGGTGCTCTACGCGCATCTGGGTGGGGTGCCTGCGATCAACGGGTACGGATATGCGTTTCGGAATGGGTGAGGGGGGGGGTGAAAAACGATCCTATTTGTAGCGCTTACAGCTGCGGCCTCACCGCCCATCTGGTCAACAGCAGCATCACGATCAGAAATACTCGGTTTATGAGGATATCCATTTCAGGATTCCGGTGTGTCGGGGGCGGAGTCAGTATGCTTAGCTGTCAGTCGGCTTTGTTCGAGTCTAATCCCGGTATCCAATATAACAACAATCGTCCTGATGATTTCCGTTTTTTGTCGCGCACGCCGAGCAAATTCAATGGCATTATCCCAGGAGACCTGACCGCCGCTGGCGCCAACAACTTGGATGTCAGCGGCGGCGTAACCGCGGAGAACCAATCCGGATATTTTTGTATCCAACAGTCCCATCTTGTCGGCATTCGCCATAAATACTGTCCGATGTGCTGTCCAACCCTCCTTTACGATGGTGTCAGCCCTGCTGCTGGCTTGTCCTTCATCCGCCGCGTTTTCATTTTCCTGACCGAGATTTGTCAAAAAACCGTCGATGACAGCTATGTTCAGGTCCAGTTCAGTCCGGAACGCCGACATTAGGGCAATGCGTTCTTTTCTGGCGGCTTTTTCTGCGCGTTCATCTTCTTGGTGCCAATGCGCCTTCTGGGCATCGGTGGATTGTTTGCCGTTGTACCAAAGAGCCACGATAACCCCGGCGAACCCGAACGTGGAAGCTAGTATCGTCGCGGACGCCCTAGGCTCAGTGAGAATCGATCCCAGCCAGTCAAATATTGGGCCGTGAAAGACCAACAACAGCAGCGTCAGGGCGGCAGGCATCAAGCCGATAAGGATACGTTTCATGGTCGTAGCTTAACCGAATACAACCCGGAAGAGAAGAGATTGGTTGCATGAATACGCGCCGATATACCACGCCAAGCGAGGAACGGGATGAAATCAGAAGCGCGGACTGTTTAAGCTGAACATGATTCTGACGTTACCGCCGCCCACGCCGATCCCAATTCGTGATCCCGACAATGAAACAGATCACCGCAAGGACGAACAGTAGCCACTGGAGAAATTCCAGGTCGGGGGTGACGTGGTTCAGGCCTTCGGCGGCACCGGTCAGAAGGATGCATAACACAGCCCAGATGCGCCAGCCCTTTAACATTCCCGTTCGGTTCCTTTGTTTCCGGTCAGGGAGGGTACCATATCAGGTCGGTGGGTTTGATTGATGCCACAGTTTTTCAACCTGATTCCCTCCCCACTTGAGGGGGAGGGTTAGGGTGGGGGGACTTTGGCGCTGTCAGCGCAAAAAACCGTTCCTCCCGTCGCAACTTTCACCCCCCTGAGCAACCATAAACATTGGTAACTTTTCAGCCTGGGAACATGGGTAACACTTTCAGGTCCTTTTCTTGTTGTACGGTCTGGCTCTGGAGCGTGCTCCAGAGCCGACTTTCTGCAGT
>JAJFIJ010000134.1 GCA_021775105.1 Rhodospirillales bacterium
AGCCGTGGTACGGGCAAATCAAATCAATGCTCGACGACGGGGTTCTGGGATATCTCTATCAGGTATCCTTCCGACTTCGCCCCGGCGACGGTCAGGGACCGGACGCCTATCTGGACCGACAACCCTATTTCCAGACCATGGAACGCTTTCTGGTGCACGAAACGGCTATTCATCTGATTGATGTATTCCGTTATCTGTTTGGTGAGGTGTCCTCTGTCTTTGCTGAGCTTAACAGGTTCAACCCGGCAATCGCCGGAGAGGATGCTGGCGTCATTCTGTTCAATTTCGAAAACGGGACGCGGGGCCTGTTTGACGGCAACCGCCTTGTTGACCATCAGGCTGCAAACAGGCGCTTGACCATGGGTGAAATGCTTGTCGAAGGCTCAGCCGCCAGCCTTCGCCTGACGGGGGATGGGGGCCTTTTCCTGCGGCCTCACGGCAGCAACGATGAACAGGTCGTCAATTATAATTGGGACAATATTGATTTTGCTGGAGATTGCGTGCGCCGCCTCCAGCAACACGTTGTTGATCATCTCAAAGGCGACAAGCCACCGATGAACACCGCCAGCGATTACATAAAAAATATCTGCATTGAAGAGGCTATTTACCGTTCGCATGAGACAGGAATGCGGGTTGATTTGGCGAGTGATTAATTTCGATCATCTGTTGCTGACCTGATCGACAAATGTTGCTTCGTCCCGAATGCCTATCCTGTTGCCATCGGGGTCGTGGATGTTGATGGTCGAACCCCATGCGCTCCTTTCGATTTTTGCATCAAGTCCAAAACCCTGGAGTCTTTTCAGCGCAACATCGATGTCGGCCACGTTAAATCTCAGTTTTGTCGCGTTTTCGGCTATCGATTTGCCGGCCGGTTTTGCAAAACCATCAGTCTCAACCATCAAGTACGCGCCGCCATATTCGAAACAGGTCAGCCGGAAATCCCCATCTGCTTCCTGAAACATGACGGGGAGGCTGAACAGGTCTCTGTAGAATGCCACGCAGGCGTCATAGTTTTGCGTATTGAGAATCACGCCGGTTCTTGTGAAATCCATTATTGCCCCTCGATCATGTGGACGGTTTTCAGACCATGCTGATCTATTTGGGGGCAAAGGCCGCCAATGCAACAACGGCCAGCATGGATAACGCCATGGCGATATTGATGCGGAAATGGGCCTTGGGTGGAAGGTCCAGTCGGTGCAGGGTAACACCGGCAAACAGCCACAGGAAATGGATCGGAATCCAGATCGCGTTGATGATTGCGAATTTAAGAAAGGTCTCAATCAGCAGACTGTCAGGCCAGAAGGCAAAACCGGTAAACAGCGCCGTGTTGACTGCATAAGCTTTTGGATTAATCGCCTGCAAGGCGATGCCGCCCCAGATGCCGGGCGGTTTGGCCGCTTCGATGAAAGCGATTTTGGTTCCGGACAGGGCAATCCTGAGCGCCAGATAAAGCAGATATCCGCCTGACGCAATCAACAGAACAAAACGGATTTCGGAATTGGCTAGGATCACCGCTGCCATCCCGGAGACCACGGCCAGAGCGACAAGGTTGGTTCCGATAAACAGCCCGGCGATATAACGTGCCCCCGGGCGCGACCCGAACGCCGAACCGACTCCGGCGGCCGACATGACGCCGGGGCCGGGTGTGATCAGAAGAAAAAAAACGGCAACTGCAAAGGTGAGCATCAGAACCGATAAGTCTGACGCTGGCAGTTGTCAATGCCGCGTGCTGATGCGGCGCCTATAGGAACAATTGAATAGCAACCCCAAGCGCGGCGCTTCCGGCCAGTACGGTCATCATCCCCATCCGCATCACCAGCATGGCGATGCAGGCGATTATGCTCAGGCCCAGCGCCGCCGGGTCAAGGGAGTCGAGTTGCGGTTTCAGCAAAGTGACGATGCCATAAGTTGTTTTGTCGACCTGCCCGAAAACAACATTGATGGCGAACCAGACGGCAAGGTTGATAACCACACCGACAACCGCCGCCGTCACCGCCGAAAGTGCTGCGGACAAACGGATATTCTTGCGCAATCGCTCGACATAGGGAGCGCCCAGAAAAATCCATAAAAAACAGGGGGCAAAGGTAACCCAGATGGTGAGCGTCGCGCCCAGCAGCCCGGCCATCATCGGGTCGAGCACGCCGGGATTGCGGTAGGCACCAAGGAAACCGACAAACTGGGTGACCATGATCAGTGGGCCGGGTGTGGTTTCGGCCAGCCCCAACCCGTCCAGCATTTCGCCGGGGATCAGCCAGCCGTGGGTCTCGACCGCTTCCTGCGCCATATAGGCCAGCACGGCATAGGCCCCGCCAAAGGTTACGACGGCCATCTTGCTGAAAAAGACAGCGATTTCGGTAAACACATTGCCGACGCCGAGCAGGACCGCCAGCGTTATCACCGGTGCCAGCCACAGCAAAAGACTGATCAAAACGGCGTTTCCGGTGCCTCCCGGAGCGGGGGTTTGCAAGGCACTGTCTTTTTGCTCATCGGCAGTGCTGTGGCCACCGATTACAGCAAAGGTTTGAGGTCTGGTAATGCCGCCGATGTATCCGGTGGCGGCAGCGGCAACGACGATCAGCGGGAATGGCAGATCGAGAAAAAAGATCGCGATGAACGAGCAGATGGCGATCGAGATCATGGCACCGTTCTTGAGTACCTTGGACCCCAGTTTCCGGACCGCACCGATAACCACTGCCAGAACAGCCGCCTTGATGCCAAAGAAAATGGCTTGCACGATGGCAAGTTCGCCATATCCTGCATAAAGCGCGCTCAGCACCATGATCACCAGTGCGCCCGGCAGCACGAACAGGACCCCGGCGACCAGACCGCCGCGAACGCCGTGCAGCAACCAGCCAACATAGACGGTCAGTTGCTGGGCCTCGGGTCCCGGTAGCAACATGCAGTAATTGAGCGCATGCAGGAACCGGCTTTCATCAATCCACTTTTTTTCCTCAACAAGGATGCGGTGCATCATGGCAATTTGTCCGGCCGGTCCGCCAAAGCTGAGAAGCCCGATTTTCATCCAGACCCGAAAAGCCTCGCCGAAAGGAATGGCGGAGGACGGTGTGGTTGACCCTGACATGACGCGCGTTCCATCTTCCGAAAGTGTGTTTGCAGACATACTTGTATCCAGTGCTTGGGGATGTGGCTATGGATTAAGCGGTTCCGTCTTGCCGCCAATGGCATGCCAGGCCGCAATGCCGCCAGTCATGGTGCGCGCATCATATCCGCGCTCGCGCATTTCCCTGACCGCATTGCCGCTGACCTGATAGCCGTAGACGCAGTAGGCGACGATGGGTCTGTCTTTGGGCAACTCGTCAATCCACTCTGAAATTTTCTCGGGCGCGCGCAGTTCCGCCCCCGGCAATTTGTCATGCCGATTGACCATGTCTTCGGCGAGGCAGATATCAAGCAGCAAGGGTGTATTGTCTTTTTCGATCAGGCGCTGGAAGGCCTCAACCGTAACGGTGGGCAGGGTGTTTTCATCGCCTGTATCCGCAATCTGTGCCCCCGTGGCCTTCTGAACCATCGCCTTCTGAAACCGCTGGGTGGGTCGGCCCCAGTGCAGGTTCTGTATATAGGCGTCAACATACGCCGCCGCGTTGCTGCCAAAATCCAGATGGTAAGCATGTTCATACATATCCAGCGCCAGCACCGGGATGGCGTCGGCGAGAACGTGGCTGTGGTCCGCCGCCCGGTGGTTGACCAGTTGGCCCTTGCGCGGGAACCAGCTGAGAATGACCCAGCCCGACCCACCGGCCAGCGCCTTGCCCATGGCCGTGAATTCAGTGCACCAGTTCTCAAAACTGCCAAAATCCCTGATCAGGGCATCGGCCAACGGGCCTGTCGGATCGGTTGCCGGGCTGCCCAGGCCATCGGCGCCGCCCAGACTGTCGAAATAGATTTCATGCAGCGCCATTGAATTGGCAGCGATCAATTCTTCACGCTTGAGACCATTGATCTCGAACCCCGGTGTATTGCTCCAGTCAAGGCCAGCCAGCCGGGTATCAATTGCATTCAGCCGCCGCACAGCTCCGCCGTAGTTGTTTTCGTAATGACTGGCGAGCAGGCGTTCGGACAAGCCGCTCAGGCGGGGCGGTTTGAAGGGAATGGGTTTAATAGTGTAAGGCATGAGTTGATCTCCAGACTGAGCGCGATATTTGATGAATTTATGATCTTTGATCCTTAGAAACTGGGGTTATTTGCTCTTGTTCGCAAAGCATATTTTCTCTAGAATTCATTAAAATTTCTCATGAAGTAGAGGTTGTGTTTATGGTCAGCCACCTGCCGTCGATCACGGCCTTGCGGGCCTTTCACGTATCGGCGCGCTGCCTGAGCTTTACCCGGGCCGCACAGGAACTGAACGTTACCCAGGGCGCGGTCAGCCATCAGGTCAAGGGACTGGAAGACCTGCTTGGTATCAAATTGTTCCTGCGTATTCGCCAGCGCCTGCAACTGACGGAGCAGGGGAAGGGATACCTTCCGTTCGTCCGCGAAGCGCTGGATGTGCTGCATGCGGGAAACGATTATCTGGCGTCCAGTCAGCAAAGCGGCGTTCTGACCGTCAGTGTGTCGCCCAATTTTGCCGCCAAATGGCTGGTCCATCGTCTCGGTGATTTCATCGCCGGTCATCCGGATATTGAACTCAGGATCAGTGCCTCCCTGCAGCACGTCGATTTCAGCCGCAGCGATATCGACATGTCGGTCCGTCACGGCGAAGGCAACTGGCCGGGGCTGGAGGTCACGCAACTTTGCCCGGAACTGATTTACCCGGTGTGCAGTCCGGCATTTATCGAGCGTTACGGGTGCCCGATTGATCCTTCAGATTTGTCCGGATTGCCGCTGCTTCATGACCGCAGTCGCCAGGACTGGCCAATGTGGTTTGCCGCCGCCGGGGTCAATCAGGCGAAGGTTCCCTCCGGTCCGCAGTTTGATCAGACCAGTATGGTCATCGACGCTGCTGTCGAAGGCCACGGCATCGCCCTTGCCCGCAGTGCGCTGGCGGCGCGTGACCTGATGGCCGGACGACTGGTGCGCCTGTTCGATGTCGCCCTGCCAGCCCCCTTCGCCTACTACATTGTCTGCCCGAAAGCCGCGGCGAAGACTGCGAAAATCAGCCAGTTCAGGGACTGGTTGCTGAAAGAGGCGCAGGGGGATTTTAGACTGTGGGGGAAACCTGACAGGCTTGTCGGGAACACGCCTTGCGGTGAAGCTAAATGATATATCCGGAAATGATGCCGCCTGATGGAATTGAACCATCGGCCTCGTCATTACCAATACCTAACGCTAAATAGTAACCGAATGATTTTAAAAACGTGTTCAGGTGCTGTCGCACACTGTGCCCAATAATACCGGACAAAATCGAATAAGACGGAACTGGAATGACACTATTAGGGCACAATCGCCAAAAAATGATTCCGTAAATGTAATTCGTCAGATGCTGATTGAACCGCTTACCCCAATTAGTGGCTAATTCCCATATCCTCAAGCTCATCGAGAAGCCCTCTGTTTGGACATCTGAAATACCGGCTTTCGGAATTGTAGTCGCACATATGGAATTTATCGCACACCACACACGTCTGCATCGCGTCTTGCATTTTTTCGGGCATGAGTTCAAAGCTGCGCCCGATGTCGACCGCAAGGTGTTCGAACATTCGATGTAACGGGAACGGCAGAGTTTGTTGAGCACACATGTAAAAACCCTCCAAAGATTGTGGATTTTACCATATTCTCGTGATGATTTCGATATTTTAATTGGATTGACAGCGGGCCTATTTAAAAATCGCCGCCCGTTCCATCAGCTCATCGAGGTTTGGTTCGCTCATATTTTTCGGTTTACCGGGATGGATAATCGAGACCTGACAATTTTCGGCGGCTTCAACAAGTTGTCGATAGGTTCCGGCTGTCGGGTCGGTGATATAAGCCTGTTTGTTGTCATTGTAGGCGAACATCTGCGCGCTGATATCCGTGCATTCGTTGCAGGTCGTACAGCGCGGGGTCTCGATGTACGGATCATTTGAAGAGATTTCCGCAACTTCCTCCGGCTCGTCCGATAGAACCGGTTTCTCTTCTATGGTGACAGTTGCCTCCGGCACCGTTTGGCTTTCCGGTTCAGCCGCTTCCTGATCCCTGTCGGCTTGCCAGCGGCGACGTTCTTTTTCCAGCAAGACAAGAGCGTGGGAGTTATGAATGCCGCCCATTTCCTGCAGGCTGTGCCACATATCGCGGCAATGACGGGCAACTCGAATTAACCGGTCATCAACGACGAGGTTGTGCAGCACCTGGTTTTCATCGACCATCAGAATACAGGGAACGGATGCCGAGCGCGGGTCAGGGTCGGTCCGCAGATACTGCCCGACCGGGACCATGGTACTGCTCCAGCTGTCTTTGGGGATGCGGGCGAAAAACCCGGAGAATCTTTTGTCACTGGCGATGAACTCAATGAAGGTGAAGGTGATGTCTTCGCAAAGCCGTTGCAAGTCCTCATCCTCATAGGCAAACGTATGGACAGGCCAGTCACTTTCCGGCTGCGGATTGCCACTGATCGACAGCCGGGTCGCCCAGTCCGCTCCGCTCGACGGATCATATACGAACGTCGGAAACGCCCGCGATTCGGTTGCCGCCGCCGACACCAGATAGGCTGACAGTCCGGACGCCTTGCCGGCGTCGCCTGAAAATACGCTGAACAGCGCCGGCCCCGAACTGGTCAGCCCGGCCCAGATATTGTCCCGCATTTTATAGAGACCCGCACCTGCCACTTGCAGAACGAAGACATTATTGAGCGCGACCGCCATGCTGGCGAGTTGCCAACCCATACCGCCAAAAGGAAGATGTCCTTCGGAACCGGTCAGGTCGCGCAGAATATCATCGGTTTGCGCCAATACCTTGACCGGCAACCCGGACGACAGCAGCTCCAGAATCCTGGCTTTCTCCGCCGCGTCACCATTTTCTCCGTCGAGGCCGACCAGATAGGTCGGAAATTGTGCGATATCTTCCTCCAGCAGAGACGTTTCGCAAAACGCCGCAAAGATGGCATCGTGCTTTGCCGGATCATAGCGATTGGCAATTTCCAGCTCGGCCATCGAAATGGCTTTGGTCAACTCGGCCATTTCCGGCACCCTGGTGCGGATCGCCCTTAACGCCGAGGCGGTATTTTTGAACAGGAATGAATAGGGCCCGACACGACGGCCTTTCTTGTCGCTCCATTTTTCCGACTTGAAAAACCTTTGTGATTTCAGAACCTGGAGAACGGACTGGATTCGTTCGCGGCGATCTTCAGGCAAGGTGTCGCGCGGTTGAGCCGGTGTCAGCATCTCCGACATGGCGTCGTAGTCAAAGGCGTTTTCGAAGCTCGAACCG
>JAJFIJ010000135.1 GCA_021775105.1 Rhodospirillales bacterium
GCTGAGGAAGCTCCGGCGGAAGAAGCTGCTGCTGAAGAAGCCCCGGTGGAAGAAGCCGCCGCTGAGGAAGCTCCGGCTGAGGAAGCTGCCGCTGAAGAAGAACCCAAGAGCGCTTGATTGGGCGTTTGGTCCCGATGACGACGAAAGTCGACAAAGGCGAGCTGGTTTGCGTAGGTGTTGTCACCGGTGCCAGAGGCATCAAGGGCGATATCCGCGTCAAAAGCTTCACTGCAGTCCCGGAAGATTTGGCAACCTACCGTCCGATAACGGACAAATCGGGTTCCCGGGTTTTCAAGGTCAAGGTGACGGGTGCCGCCAAAGGTCAGTTGGTTGCCCGGGTTGACGGGATCAGCGACAGAACGGCGGCAGAACAGCTCAAGGGCATGGAGTTTTACGTGCCCTGGGAGGCGCTGCCGGACCCGAAAGAAGATGAGTTCTATCTCAGGGACCTGATCGGGCTTCGGGCGGAACGGGAAGACGGTAGCGATTTTGGTACGATAACGGCAGTCTAGAATTTCGGTGCCTGAGACTTGCTCGAGATATCGGGATCGGTAAAAGTTGGCATTATGGTGCATTTTACCAAAGACGTGGTTCCGGTGGTTGATCTTGAAGGTCAAAGGGTGGTGATTATTCCCCCGGATGGCCTGCTCGACCCGCCGGACGAAGAAGCGAAAGGTTGAGGGAACCCTCAATGACGAAGCGAGATACCACATGGCGGACGGTCGTCCTGACGATCTTCCCTGATATGTTCCCGGGACCTCTCGGCCTTAGTCTGGCCGGCCAGGGGCTACGCGATGGCGCGTGGTCGCTGGAGACCGTGGACATTCGGGATTTCGCCACGGACAAACATCGCAATGTTGACGACGCGCCGTTCGGCGGCGGTCCCGGCATGGTAATGCGCCCGGATGTGGTCGACGCGGCAATCAAGGGCGCCAAAGCCAAGGCACCCGACCTTCCCCTCGTTTACCTGTCGCCACGCGGCAAGAGGCTCGATCAGTCCCGGGTTCGTCAACTTGCCGATGGCCCCGGTGTCTGTCTGCTCTGTGGCCGGTTTGAAGGCCTCGATCAGCGGGTACTGGATGCCCATGACATCGAGGAAATCAGTATCGGTGACTTCGTGCTGTCCGGCGGTGAACCGGCGGCGATTACCTTGCTGGATGCCTGTGTCAGGCTTCAGGACGGGGTGATGGGCAAAGCCGACAGCCTTTCCGAGGAAAGTTTTGAAGGGGGCCTGCTTGAATACCCCCACTACACCCGACCGCAGGACTGGCAGGGACGTGTCGTTCCCGACGTTTTGACATCGGGTCATCATGAGAACATTCGTGCCTGGCGCGTTGCCCAGGCTGAATCCATTACCAGAGAGCGGCGCCCCGACCTGTGGGCCGGATATGCCGGAGAACAAACTCGAGAAAACGTGTAATCGAATAATTTTTGTGCAATAACAGCCCCGGTTTCGGGGCAAAGATGAGAATCTGAAACGAAGGATGAGAACAATGAACGTCATCGAAGAAATTAACAAAGAACAGCTGGAGCGTTTGATTGCCGAACGTCCGGTTCCGGAATTCGCACCGGGCGATACGGTCCGCGTCAATGTGCGGGTTGTTGAAGGCGAGCGCGAGCGCGTCCAGGCTTTTGAAGGTGTCTGCATTGCGTGTAAAGCCGGTGGCCTGAATTCAGGTTTCACGGTTCGCAAGCTGAGCTACGGCGAAGGTGTTGAGCGTGTATTCCCACTGTACTCACCATCAATTGAGAGCATTGATGTTGTGCGTCGTGGTGATGTTCGTCGCGCCAAGCTTTATTATCTCCGTGGTCTGACCGGTAAAGCTGCCCGTATTGCAGAAAAGACCGATGGGTATTCAGCCAAACTGACGGCTCAGGACAAACAGCGTGCGGCCGATGTCAAACAGGCTGCCGGTCCGAGCAAAAAGGGTAAAAAAGGCAAAAAAGCCAAACAGGCTGCAGCCGCGTCCGAATAATCGGACGTGCAGCCTTCGTTTTATTGCATGAAGGCCATAGCAAACGAGCACTCTGCGGGCGATGACAATCGCCTGCAGGCGCATTATGTATGTTGAGATGCAAAATACGAACTAACGATCAGGAGTGAACATGTCGGGACCCAAGACACTTTTTGACAAACTCTGGGAAAGCCATTTGGTGGACGTTCAGGAAGATGGAACGTGTCTCATATATATCGACCGTCATCTTGTTCACGAAGTCACCAGTCCGCAGGCTTTTGAAGGGCTCGCCCAATCAGGCCGCAAGGTCCGTCGACCGGACATGACTCTGGCCGTTCCCGACCATAACGTGCCGACCATCAATCGGGGCGGTCGCATTGAAAATGATGAAAGCCGCATTCAGGTCGAAACGTTGCAGAAAAACTGCGCCGACTTCGGCGTGCCGCTGTTTGATGTCATGGATGTCCGCCAGGGCGTCGTTCACATTATCGGTCCGGAACAGGGTTTCACCTTACCGGGCACGACGGTCGTCTGCGGGGACAGTCACACCGCTACCCACGGCGCGCTTGGCGCCCTTGCTTTCGGTATCGGCACCTCTGAAGTTGAACATGTTCTGGCCACCCAGACCCTGCTGCAAAGCCCTTTGAAAAACATGCGCATCAACGTTATCGGCGACTTGCCTGCGGGCTGCGTTGCGAAAGACCTGATCCTTGCCCTGATTGGCAAGATCGGCACCGCAGGCGGAACCGGTTACGTGATTGAATACGCCGGACAGGCCATACGTGACCTGTCTATCGAAGGCCGCATGACGGTCTGCAATATGACCATCGAGGGCGGTGCGCGGGCCGGATTGATCGCACCCGACGAAAAAACGTTCGAGTATTTCAAGGGTCGTCCGATGTCGCCCAAGGGCGGTGCCTGGGAACAGGCCGTTGAATACTGGAAAACCCTGCCGTCTGACGAAGGGGCCAGCTACGACAAGGAAGTCGACCTGGATGTTTCGGAAATTGTTCCACAGGTGACCTGGGGAACCAGCCCGGAAGACGTCGCCCCGATCACAGGCGTTGTTCCGAGCCCCGATGATTACGACAACCCCGGCAAGCAGGAAGCGGTCAGGGCATCGCTAGACTACATGGGTCTTGAAGCCGGCACCCGGATGGAAGATATCCCGGTCGATGTTGTTTTCATTGGCTCGTGCACCAACGGCCGTATCGAAGATATCCGCGCCGTCGCCGAAATCGCCAAGGGCCGCAAGGTTGCTGGCAGTGTGCGTGCACTTGTCGTCCCGGGCTCCGGTCTGGTCAAGGATCAGGCGGAAGAAGAAGGCCTTGATCAAATCCTTGTTGAAGCCGGGTTTGAATGGCGCGAGCCGGGATGCTCGATGTGCCTTGCCATGAATGATGACCGCCTTGAGCCGGGTCAGCGTTCGGCCTCGACATCGAACCGCAACTTTAAGGGTCGTCAGGGTTTCAACGGACGCACCCATCTGGTCAGCCCGGCGATGGCCGCCGCTGCTGCCGTCACCGGCCATCTGGCCGACGTGCGCAACATCTGATTGGGAACAGAATAATGGAAAAATTCACCACACTGACCGGTGTTGCCGCACCGATGAACATGATCAATATCGACACCGACATGATCATCCCCAAGCAGTTTCTGAAAACCATCAAGCGGACCGGCCTTGGCAAGAACCTGTTTGCCGAAATGCGCTATAACGAAGATGGCTCGGAAAAACCGGATTTTGTGCTCAATCAGACCGCCTACCGTAACGCCGAAATTCTGGTTGCCGACGATAATTTCGGCTGTGGATCATCGCGCGAACATGCGCCCTGGGCATTACTTGATTTTGGTATCCGTTGCGTGATTTCGACCAGCTTCGCCGATATTTTCTACAACAACTGTTTCAAGAACGGCATCCTGCCGATCACCGTATCGAAGGAAGATCTGGACAAGCTGATGGACGACGCTGATCGCGGGGCCAATGCGACCCTGACCATCGACCTTGAAAGCCAGACCATCACCGGTCCCGATGGTGGCGAAGTAACGTTTGAACTCGACGAATTCAAGAAGGAATGCCTGCTGAACGGTCTCGATGATGTCGGCCTGACCCTGCGCAAGGAAACCGTCATCGACGACTTTGAGGCAAAGCTCAGCGCCGACCGCCCCTGGGTTCCGGGTGTGGCGACGGTCTAACATCATTCTGCCCTCCTTGTCGGGCAGGGTTTGGGTCGGAACTATTTCTAAAGTCAAAAAGGAGCCTTCAACATGGCCGCAAACAAGAAACTGCTGTTTTTACCGGGTGACGGTATTGGCCCGGAAGTCATGGGTCAGGTCCGGCGGATCATCGACTGGATGGACCAGCGCCGTCATGTGTCTTTTGATCTTGATGAAGATCTGGTTGGCGGTGCCGCTTATGATGCGCACGGTTCCGCCCTGTCGGACGCAACGCTTGATAAAGCGATGAACGTTGATGCGGTAATGCTGGGGGCTGTTGGTGGCCCGAAATGGGATAACGTTGAACGTCACCATCGCCCGGAAGCCGGTCTGCTGACGTTGCGCAAGGAGCTTGATCTGTTTGCCAACCTGCGCCCGGCGACGGTAATACCGGCGCTGGCAGAAGCTTCATCCTTGAAAACTGACCTCGTTTCCGGCCTGGATCTGATGATTGTCCGCGAATCAACCGGCGGTGCCTATTTCGGCTTGCCCAAGGAGATCACCGACCTGCCGGACGGCGGCAAACGCGCCGTCGATACGCAGGTTTATACCACGGCTGAAATCGACCGGGTTTGTCGCGTGGCTTTTGATCTGGCCGGAAAACGGGGTGGCAAACTGCATTCCGTGGAAAAAGCCAATGTCATGGAAACCGGCGTCCTGTGGCGCGAAATTGCCACTGAAATCGGCAAGGAATACCCGGATATCGAGCTTCACCACATGTACGCCGATAACTGCGCCATGCAGCTGGTGCGTGAACCCAAACAGTTTGATGTGATCGTCACCGACAATCTGTTTGGCGATATTCTGTCTGATTGTGCGGCGATGCTGACCGGATCGCTTGGCATGTTGCCGTCGGCGACGCTGAGTGGCGCAGATGAATCCGGCCGTCGCCGCGCCATGTACGAACCCGTACACGGTTCCGCCCCGGATATCGCCGGTCAGGACAAGGCCAATCCGCTGGCAACGATCCTCAGTTACGCGATGACCTTGCGCTACAGTTTCGATATGGGCGAAGACGCTGATCTGATCGAAAAAGCCGTTGGCAATGTTCTCGCCAGTGGTCTGCGCACCGGCGACATCATGCAGAACGGCATGACGCTGGTGTCGTGCACCGCGATGGGTGAGGCGGTGACCGTCGAGCTGGATAAACTGGCGGCTTAACAGAAATCTTGCATCCGGTCGCGCTTGAGGGTAAAGCTTGACGCGATCAAGAGGACGAGTTGATGAATTTTGACGTTTCAAAATCGACGATCAAATCCACCGCCAACATGCGGCTGGTTCCGCACGCCCTCATTGCGGCCCCAACCAAACCGACGACAAAGACCACCACCACCGGATAGGCGGGCCACTACGCTATTTAATACGAACAGGCCCGCGAAACCCGCGGGCCTTCGTCGTTTCGGAAAATATGACTGACGGCCCAACGGGGGCCTCAGCATAAGGAGACTAAAAATGGGTTACAAAGTTGCCGTTATCGGTGCCACGGGGAACGTCGGACGCGAGGTTCTGTCGATTATGGCCGAACGGAATTTCCCGGCCGATCAAGTCGTCGCGCTGGCCTCACACCGCTCAATTGGACGTGAAATCTCTTATGGCGAAGATGCCGTCCTGCAAGTCCAGGATCTGGCCACTTACGACTTCGCCGGAACCGACATTGCCCTGTCCTCACCCGGCGCCAAGGTATCGGCGGAGTTTTCACCTAAAGCCGCCAAGGCCGGTTGCGTGGTGATCGACAACACGTCGCAGTTCCGCATGGATCCGGATATCCCGTTGGTGGTTCCGGAAGTTAACCCGGAAGCCATTGCCGGTTATACCAAGCGCAACATCATCGCCAATCCCAACTGTTCGACCATTCAGATGGTTGTCGCCCTGAAACCGCTTCATGACATCGTGCCGATCAAACGCATTGTTGTCTCGACCTATCAGTCTGTATCAGGTGGCGGCAAATCAGCTATGGACGAGCTGTTCAACCAGACCCGGGGTATTTTCGTTAACGAACCGGCTGAACAGCATCGCGAAAACTTCACCAAACAGATCGCTTTCAACGTGATCCCGCATATCGATATCTTCATGGACGATGGCTCAACCAAGGAAGAATGGAAGATGGTGGCCGAAACCCGGAAAATCCTTGATCCCGATATTGCCGTCACGGCAACCTGTGTCAGGGCTCCAGTGTTCGTTGGCCATGCCGAAGCCATCAACATCGAATTTGACGGGCCTTTAAGCGAAGACAAGGCTCGCGCCCTGTTGAAGAGCGCACCGGGCATTGTCGTTATCGACCACCGGGCCAACGAAGGTTACGTCACACCACAGGAATGCGCCGGTGAAGATGCCGTCTTCGTCTCACGCATCCGCAAGGACCCGACAGTCGAGAACGGTCTCAACATCTGGGTGGTTTCCGATAATCTTCGCAAGGGTGCAGCGCTGAATACAGTGCAGATCGCTGAAGAGCTGATCCGTCTGCATCTGCGTAAAGCGGCCTAGAGAACCAAGCGGGAGGCCTACTCCAGAAGGTCTCCCGTACGCTCGACAATCACCGCGAAGCGATCTGATAGTGCGGCCAGCGAGGCGGCCTGCAGGGTCGCTGCATCGATCACGCCACCATCAAAACCCGGCAGGTCGCGGGTCGCGGTTGCGTTGGCAACAATTGTTGTTGAATAGCCCAGATCAAGTGCCGCACGCGCCGTCGAACTGACGCACATATGGGTCATGAACCCGGCGATAATCAACTGGGTGCGGCCCGAATTGCGGATCACCTCATCAAGGTTTGTTCCGGCAAACGCATTGGGCAGACTTTTTTCGATAACGGGCTCGATACCCTTCGGTGCCACGGCATCGGCAATCTGACCACCCGCACCCTCACGGTCGAAAGCGCCGCCAGCTTTGCCTTTATGGGCGATATGGGCAATTTCAGCACCACCGGCACGGGCGCGAGCCAGCAAATCGTGACATTCAGCCAACGCCCCTTCAATTCCCGAAAGCGGCAAACCGCCCGATACATATTCCATCTGACAATCAACAAGAACCAGTACGGAACGGGACACAGATGCGGGGGACAGGTCGGCTCCGGCCATCTGAAGAAGTGTTTTGGGATCAGGCATGAATTCTCCACGGGTTGGAAGGTTGCCGGGCAATCACTGAACAGTTACTCGGCGACAACTTTCGTATCTTCCGGACTGGACTCCGCCGACGTCTGTTTACCATTTTTTTCTTCATTTTTCATGCCCCGACGATCCTTTTTGACCGCCTTCTTGTGGCGCCGCCGGTCCGGGCCAAAGAAGGTATCGGTGCGCACGAAGCTTCTCGGATGCTCAACGACATTTACAATCCGGGTAAACAGGGATTTGGCAGCGACCGGCTTGGCAACGAATTCATTGATCCCGGAATCACGCGCTATCATCACCCGGTCCAGATCGGAATGTCCGGTCATCATGATGATTGGAATGTAGGGGTTCGGGCTGTTTTCATCGCTTCGGATACGGCGGGTAAACTGCAGGCCATTCATTGGCTGCATCTCCCAGTCGGCGATGATCAGGTCCGGCTCGATAATAGGTAATTTTTCCCAGGCATCCTCGCCATCAATGGCATCATAAATTTCTCTTGCACCGAGTACGCCCAGCATCTGACGCAGCATGGATCGGATAAAGTCCTGATCATCAACAATCAGTATTTTAATATTCTCTAGATAATCATCCATACATAAAACCTATGCGCCCCCACGCATAATTATTTCTCTATTCTTAAAATTCGCCAGTTGATCCTGTCATTTGAAACCCAAAGCTTCTCATCGATTCTTTTAACAATTCCAAGTATAGGTTATTCAATCACAGGATAACCATCTTTATTATTTAGTAACTTCAGGTTCATTATTTGTCCTGGCACCCGGACAAGTTGACGGGACTCAGTCAGGGGAAGCTCTTGTCCGCCGTTTGCAGCAGCACTCTCGATAATTGCGTAAACGCTGGATACTGCTGCCGCCAGAGCCTGCTCAGGATGTTCCCCTTTCAGATACCGCCCCAGCCACAACGCGCTGAGCAGATCGCCCGCGCCTTTAACCGGGCTGGCAAGTTCAGGGCTTTGAACTTCCCAGGCCTTATCGCGGGTAACCAGCAGGGTGCTCAACTGACCATCCCGGTCGTCATCGGTGACGGAAGTGACGATGACGATTGATGGCCCAACTACCAGAATTTGCCGTGCCGCAACCAGCGCATCGTCGATGGAATGAACCGGATGTCCGCTCAAAACCGACAATTCAAAGGCATTCGGTGTGATGACATCGGCGCAGGGCAGCAGATGGTCCCTGAACACATCAACCACGTCCGGATCAACATAGATACCTTCGTCGACATCGCCAATGACCGGGTCACAAACGTAAATCATATCACGATTTACACGCCTGATCCGTTCAACCGCATCCCTGACGGCATGCCCGGTACCGGCGCGACCGAGATAGCCGCTCAACACGGCATCGCATTTGCTTGCAATGCCAAGGTCAAGAAGACCGTCGAGGATAGCGCGAATGCTTTCGACCGGCTGCACATCTCCGCCAAATGACCCATACCCCGGATGGTTGCTGAACAGGACGGTATGGACGGGCCAGATTTCATGATCGAGGCCGTGCAGGGCATACCCGGCAGCGTTGTTTCCAACGTATCCGTAACTGACGTGCGACTGGATCGATAAAATAGCCATGCCGGACCTTGCCATATCGGGGCGAAGAATTGTAGTTTCCGTCATTGATCAGGTTGTTGCAGTGCAGCAACTCCGTCAACCCCGAATTCTGCCAGAACCAGCTCACGAGAGTTTATTATGTCCAAATCCGCCCACCCCCGCCGTTCCGTTCTCTATATGCCCGGATCAAACGCCCGCGCACTCGAAAAGGGCCGCGCACTGGCCGCTGATGGCCTGATCCTCGATCTGGAAGACGCCGTCGCACCGGACGCCAAGGCAACGGGGCGTGAACAGATTGCCGCAGCCCTCAAGCAGGGTGGATATGGACGGCGCGAACTGATTGTTCGCACGAACGGTCTCGATTCGGAATGGGGACGCGACGACCTGATCGCCATGGCGACGGTTGGCGCCAACGCGATCCTGTTGCCGAAGGTCGAAAGTGCCAAAATGATCACCGACGCCATTGCCATTCTGGATGAAGCGGGCGGACCGGCAGACCTTCCGATCTGGTGCATGATGGAAACGCCTCTGGGTATGCTGCACGCTGAAGAAATTGCCTTTGCCAGTCCCCGGGTTGGCGGGTTTGTGATGGGCACCTCTGATCTTGCCAAAGATCTGAAAGCGCAACACACGCCGGACCGTGTTCCGTTTATCACCTCACTCGGGTTATGCGTTCTCGCCGCCCGTGCGGCAAACATTGCCATACTGGATGGCGTTCATCTTGACCTGAACGATGACGACGGTTTTGCCGCTGCCTGTCAGCAGGGCGTCGAACTGGGTTTTGATGGCAAAACCCTGATCCATCCGAAAACCATTTCTATGGCCAACAAGGCTTTTTCACCGACCGAAGAAGAAATCGCCTGGGCCAGAAGGATTATTGACGCCCACGCCGAAGCAACAGCAGAGGGCAAAGGCGTTATTCTGGTCGATGGCCGCCTGATCGAAAACCTGCATGTCGAAAGTGCCAAGGGACTGGTTGCGCTCGCCGAAGCGATCACCGAAATGGAAGCGGCAGCGGAGTGACGATCATGGTCTCGAAAACCAGCGCCGGAAATTTCTTTGAAAATTTCAAAATCGGCCAGGAAATCATCCATGCCACACCCCGGACCATTACCGAAGGCGACGTCTCGCTATATACCGCCCTCTATGGCATGCGGTTTGCCGCCAATTCATCGGATATGTTCGCCATGAACATCGGCTTCGATGCCGCTCCGGTTGATGATTTTCTCGCGTTTCACATCATTTTCGGCAAAACCGTTCCGGACGTGTCGCTGAATGCTGTTGCCAATCTGGGGTATGCAGGCGGCGTGTTCGGGCGTCCGGTTTATCCAGGCGATACGGTAGCGACACGCTCCGAAGTCATTGGCCTCAAGGAAAATTCCAATGGCAAAACCGGTGTCGTTTACGTGCGTTCAATCGGACGCAACCAAAGCGATGAGATGGTGCTGGATTATATCCGCTGGGTGATGGTCAATAAGCGCGACGAAAGTTCCCCGGCACCGGAAGTCGTTGTTCCCGACCTGCCGTCCTCCGTTTCTGCTGAAAACATCATCGTCCCTGATGGCCTCGACCTTTCAGCTTTCGATCTGTCGTTGTCGGGGTCCGAGCATATGTGGGACGACTATGAAGTTGGCGAAAAGATTGATCATGTCAACGGCATGACCATCGAAGAAGCCGAACATGCGACGGCGACACGATTGTATCAAAACACCGCCAAGGTCCATTTCAACCAGCACACCGAAAAGGAAGGCCGCTTCGGTCGACGCCTGATGTATGGCGG
>JAJFIJ010000136.1 GCA_021775105.1 Rhodospirillales bacterium
CTTGGCCGGCCCCAACCGGTCAAGACGGGCCATCAGAGAGTCCTGCAACGTCGCCGGGATTGAAAAATCGGAAACATTTTCATTTTCCCGACGGGTTTCGATCACCGAGCGGGTGATTTCTTCGAGAAACAGCGGCACGCCGTCGCCGTGTTCAAGAATGTTGTTGATCAGCTCCGGCGGTAACGCGCGGTCACCGGCAATCTCAAGGACCACTTCTTTCGCCGTCGCTGCGTTCAGACGGCCTAACGTGAAGCTCGCCGACAGATGATCGTTCAGACCGGATGCCCTGAAATCAGGGCGGGCTGTGATGATGATGAGCAACTTCAGCGATTTTCCGGCGGCCAGAAAGTGTTCCAGCATGTCCAGTGTCGAGGCATCCATCCACTGGGCATCTTCGGCGACCAGCAACTGCGGACTTTGGCTCGTCCGTGCCTTGACGATTTCCAGCAGGGCGCTGGCGGTTTTGTCTTTCAGGGCGGCCCCATCGAGATTGACGGGGGGGTAGGCATCGGACGGCGGCAGGCCAAGAAGATGACCGAGAACCGGAACAAGATCGGTGGTATCGAGGTTGAGGTCCGAAAGATAACGTTCAAGCGCTGACCAGCGTTGGTCGCCGGAATCCGAATCTTCGAACGTCAGTTCGGTCAGCAGAAACTCCTGAAACGGTCGAAGCGCGCTATCCTGGTGAAATTCAGAACCGATCAGAACGATTTCGTCCCCCTGATCTTGCTGAACCTGTTGACGACACGCCGTTGACAGGCAGGACTTGCCGATCCCGGCTTCGCCCGTGATCATCATGGCACCCCCGTGACCCTCACGGGCCGCCGACCACAGGTTGGAAAACCGGTCCATTGGTTCCGGATGCCCCGACAGGATCGTTGAGGCGACATCGGATAACTGATGGATTTGCCCGTGCCCGATGGCGTCGACACGAAACGCCGTCACCGGCTTGGCGATACCTTTCAGTTGATGTTCGCCAAGATTTACAGAGCGCAGCCCGGACCCGCACAGCATCCGGGTCGCCGCAGAAACAACCATGGTGTCGGGTTCTGCCAGCCCTTGCAGGCGGGCCGCCAGATTTGGCGTGTCGCCCAGCACGGCGCGTTCTTCTGACGCGCCCGATCCGATGATGTCGCCGGCGACGACCATCCCGGTTGCGGCACCGATGCGAACTTCCAGAGGCGAGCCGTCCGAAGCCTGCATGCCCCTGATCGCAGCGATGATGTCGAGACCGGCGCGAACGGCGCGTTCGGCATCGCGTTCATGGGCGTTGGGGTAGCCGAAATAGATCAGCAAACCGTCACCCATGTACCTTGCAATATACCCGTCGTAGCGTTTGATCGCTCTGGCGGCGGTATCCTGATAGGCACCGATCGCATCGCGAAGATCTTCCGGATCAAGGCGTTCGGATAACGCCGTCGATCCGACCAGATCGCAAAACATCACGGTCAACTGACGCCGTTCCGCTTCACTGGCCTTCGGTTCTTCCTGCTCCGGTTCAAGTGAGGCCCCGCAACCGCCACAAAATTTGCCGCCCGGATCGTTGGAAAAACCGCAGCTTGGGCAAACGCTTTTCAACGGCGCGCCGCAGCCTCCGCAGAACTTGTAACCGTCGGGATTATCGCTGTGGCAGGATGCGCAGTGCATGATCGCAGGTGCTAACTCTCAAATGTCGAACGGTAGGCATGCAGGGCAACCTGCCCTCCGGTATGAATGAAAATGACAGTATCACCTTTTTTGTAGGTGCCGCCCCGAATTTTGTCGATCAGCCCGGCCATGGCTTTCCCGGAATACACAGGATCAAGCAAAAGCCCTTCAATGCGCGCGCATAACGTCACCGCTTCAATCATGCCGTCGTTGGGCTGGCCGTATCCGGGCGGGTAGTAGCTGTCATCACATAAAACGTTCTCACGCAGGATCGGTGTTTTTACACCGGCATATTCGGCGGTCTTTTCCGCCAGCGCGTGAACAAGGGTCTCAAGTTCTACCCGGCCCCGGCTGACACAGATTCCATGAACCGGGATATCTGCTTCGGCAGCGGCCAGTCCGACCAGCAGCCCGGCCTGTGTGCCCTGACTGCCGCTGGCAACAACAATGGCGTCAATATCCAGCCCCGCATCTGCGGACTGGCTGAGGATTTCAGTGGCGCATCCGGTGTAGCCCAGCGCCCCGACAACTGAAGATCCGCCGGTCGGAATGAAGTAGGTTTTGCGACCGTCTGATGCCAGCTGATCGGCAAAGGCCTGACCTTCGGCGTTCAGGTCCGCACTGGGTTCGCAATGGTGAATAGTCGCCCCCATCAGGTGATCAAGCAGGACGTTGCCGTTGGACGCATAATCGGCATCGCGGACAACTGCTTTTTCAAGCAGGACTTCCGCCCTCAACCCGAGCTTGGCGCAGGCGGCGACGGTTTGGCGAACATGATTGGACTGGGTTGCGCCAACGGTGACGATGGTATCCGCACCCTGATCAAGCGCGTCGGCCATCAGGAACTCAAGCTTTCTGGTTTTATTGCCGCCACCTGCCAGTCCCGTACAGTCATCGCGTTTGACAAAAATATCCGGTCCATCCAGATGACGACTGAGCGCTTTCAGCGGTTCCAGCGGGGTTGGCAGATGGGCCAAGTGAATGCGTGAGAAGTTGTCTAAATCCATGTCAGCTTTCCTGGTCAAAAAATTGTTTTCCCAAATGGTAGCATTGCTATGATGATATTTCGAAGAAAGCGGGAAAAGAGGCCCTTCATGAGTGAAATTACCGATAGTGCACCAGATCTTTGCCCAGATATTTACAATGTGTCGGCATCCAACCTGCTTGATTTGTATGAATGGAAAACCGTTTCCCCGCTAGAGGTAACCAGCGCCGTATTCGAAAGGATTGCCGAGGTCGATGGTGAGGTCAATGCCTTTTCCTTCCTCAATCAGGACGCCGCCCTGAAGGCGGCGGCTGAATCTGAAGCACGCTGGGCCAGGGGTGAAGCCAGAGGGGTGGTTGATGGCATTCCCGTGACCATCAAGGATATCGTCAAATCCACAGACTGGCCAATGCTGCGCGGATCGAAGACAGGCGATGAAGAGATGTCGCTGGATGAAGATTCTCCCGCCGTTGCACGGCTACGTGAACACGGGGCGATTTTTATTGGCCGGACGACAACACCCGAATTTGGCTGGAAAGGGGTGACCGATTCACCGCTGACCGGAATTACCCGAAATCCGTGGGATACCTCAAAAACGCCCGGCGGCAGTTCCGGCGGTGCGGCTGCGGCGGCTGCGCTTGGCATGGGGGCCTTGCATATCGGATCAGATGGCGGCGGGTCGGTGCGTATTCCGGCCGGGTTTTGCGGCATTTTTTCCCTGAAACCGACCAGCGGGCGGGTGCCGGTCTATCCGGCCAGTATTTTCGGCACACTTTCCCACATTGGCCCGATGACCCGCACCGTGCGCGACGCTGCATTGATGATGAATGTGTTGATTGAACCCGATAGCCGCGACTGGTATTCGCTGCCCTACGATCCGTGGGATTACCGGGCCGGACTGGATCTTGGTGTGCGTCGTCTCAGGATCGGTCTCAGTATCGATCTGGGATATGTCGATGTTGATCCGGAGGTTGCCGCTGCCGTCCGCGATGCGGCGCGCGTGTTTGAGGAGCTTGGCGCGACGGTGGAAGAAATAGCGCCCCCTTTCGACAGTCCACTGGAATGTTTCAACAGGCACTGGTATCTGGCCTGTCGCCGACTGGTCGGCTCCTTCAGCAAAGAACAACAGGCCGAGATGGACCCCGGCCTGATCGAGATGATCGAGGAGGCCGCGTCCATTACCCTCAATGATTATCAGGACGCCATCGACGAACGGGTGCGCCTCGGCCAGACCATGAATGCGTTTCATGAAGACTATGATCTGCTGCTGACACCAACACTTCCAATCCCGGCGTTCGACGCCGAACAGCAGGTCGCCGACCCGGCGACGCAGAGCCGCTGGCCGGACTGGACGCCGTTCTCCTACCCGTTCAACCTGACCGGTCAACCGGCGTGCAGCGCACCCTGCGGATTCACCAAATCCGGTCTGCCGATCGGCCTGCAAATTGTCGGTCCGCGTTTTGCCGACCCGCTGGTGATGCGGGCCGCTGCGGCGTTTGAGGATGAACGTCCCTTCATCATGCCGTCCGGACCAAACCCGAAAAACGCAAAATAAACTGAAACTGTGGCCGTCTCCGAAAACCTGTTTAAATTACGGTATCCAGCCTTAAATATCCGGCACCTGATCAACCCAATCCGTCTCGCATTCGTAGGCATATCCTGCACGGTACAATGTCTTTTCATCAAACGGCCGACCGACCAGCTGAAATGAACAGGGCAGACCGTTATCTGTGAACCCGCACGGTACGTTAAGGCCCGGCAGACCGAGATAATTGATCGGTCGGGTGCAATGACCGATCCGCGCGATCAGATCAAGAAACGCCTGATCGGCGATTGTGTCTGATGGAGAATAGGCCGGCACCGGCAGGTTGATCATCGGTGTGTGCAAGACATCGACGTTGTCAAACACGGCTTTGGCAAACTCATCAAGCACTCTGGCCCGCATGCTGAGCGCTTGGTGATAGACATTGGCGGGTGTCATCAGGCCCATTGAAAACCGGGCGCGAGTCTGAGCGCCGTAATCGTCAGGACGGTCACGCAGCCATTCGAAATGAAGTGTTGACCCCTCGACCGCCGTCATCAGGCTGGTCATGGTGTTGGTTGCCGAAATGCTTTCGGGAATATCAACGGGAATGATTTCCGCGCCTGCCGCTTCATAAATGTCGCGGCTGGCCTCGACCAGTTTTTCAACACCGGAATCAATTCCGTCATAAAAATGGCTATTGGGAATCCCTATCCGCAGCCCTTGGACGCCGCCCTCAATGCCATCCAGATAATCCGGTACAGGAAGGGCGCTGGTGGTCGGGTCCTTGTCGTCCTGTCCGGCGATGATTTTCAGCAGCAAGGCATTATCCTTGACGGTCCGGGTCAGCGGGCCGACCGTATCAAGCGAATGCGATAGCGGCATCGCCCCATACCGGCTGACGCGCCCGAGCGTCGGTTTCATGCCGGACAATCCACAGCACGCGGCGGGCAGGCGGATCGAGCCGCCGGTATCTGATCCCAGCGCCCCATAGACAAGGCGTGCGGCGACGGCGGAACCGGAACCGCTTGACGAGCCACCGGTGAAATGTCCGGTGTTCCATGGGTTGCGCGGTGTCGGCATGACGTCATTATGCCCGGTGACGCCAAGCGCGAACTCGACCATGTTCAGGCGGGCAATATCCAGTGCTCCGGCCCGATCAAACTTTGTCAGTGCGCTTGATGTATGATCAGGTACGAAGTCAGCCCGGATTTTCGACCCGCAACCGCTGATCCTGCCCTTGCGGTAATACATGTCCTTGTGCGCCAGCGGCACACCGTCAAGAGGCCCGGCGACCTTGCCATTGGCCCGTGCATTATCAGATTGCCGCGCCTGTTGGCGTGCCGCGTCGGCATCAATGGCGGCAATGCAATCGAGCTTCGGCGCGATGTCATCAATCCGTGCGAGACAGGCATCGGTGACCTCAAGTGACGACAGATGCCCATCGGCGATTTCGCGCGCCACATCGACGAGCGTTTTGTGGGTGATCGGCCCGCTCATTTCGATCCCCCCGATTTAAGTTCATCGGGTGCCAGATCGTGAAGCAGCCGGTTGAACGATGCGGGGTCGGTATCGAATGCCAGTCCTGCCGCAGTCTGGCGGATGGTTTCGGCGAATACGGCGGCGGATTTGCCGGGATTGGCAACCTGCTCTTCGCTCATGTCCAAGCCCTGATAGTCCGCCAGCCAGCGGGTTAACGCCGCATTTCGTGAATTGTCCATCAAGTCCTCATTCATTTAAGATATCTTGTCGGGAAGGGCTACAATGTTCCGACACTTTACTGACCCGATACCTTAGTAATCAGGAGTGACAAGGAATGCAACTGGTCGAACACGTGCTGGAATTCTGGTTCGGGGCGGGAGAAGAGGCGTACCGGGGCGTCTGGTTTGAAAAAAACGACGATTTCGATAAACGGATTGAAGCCGCGTTCGGCAAGGACCGGGAGATTGCCGCTGCCGGTGGATATGATGATCTGGCGGCAACGCCGGACGGCGCGCTGGCGCTGGTGATTTTGCTGGATCAGTTCTCGCGTAACCTGCAGCGCGGCAGTGCGGAGGCTTTTGCGTCTGATCCGAAAGCTCTGGGAATTGCGAAAACGGCAATCGCCAAAGGGTTCGACAAGGACGTCTCGGTCATACGGCGGATGTTTTTCTATCTGCCGTTTGAACATAGCGAGACATTGGCTGATCAGGAGGAAGGCGTCGCGCTTTTCACCGCGCTGGGCGATGATAAATTATTGGAATACATGATTAATCACCGCGACATTGTCGCCCGCTTTGGCCGGTTTCCGCACCGTAATGAAGTGCTGGGTCGTGAAAGCACACCACAGGAACGGGCGTTCCTGAAAACCTTTGATTCGTTCTGAGCAGGCCTTTCCATCTTCAAATTTGGGCCTATATTATGTTAAAGATGGATCGGAAG
>JAJFIJ010000137.1 GCA_021775105.1 Rhodospirillales bacterium
GTAATTTCCGGTTCGGGCGCGTCGGAGCCACGCAGCTCCGGAGGGGTCAAATCACAGAGCACATGCTCATGCATCAAGGTCGGGCCAAGTGTTTCCGGATCGATTGGACCGCAAACAGTCTGGATTGAGCTGTTTCCCGAAAGCATCCGTCAATTAATCCTTTCGGGACTCAACCTTGAACAGTTCGGCCGGATTCAGCGAGGCCATCTGGTGAAGCATCTCACGATTGAATCCGGCACTTTCAATCATTAACAAAAACTCACGAAATCCTTCTACGGGTGGAGGCAACACGAATACGCCACAATCACCGGAAAGAACCGTACGAGCAGGTGTCGCTTCGGTAATTAGTTGTGCCATGCGCGGAAGGTTGACGGGCGTAACTGTATGCTTTTCTGCATCAACGTGAGTCAATCCCAGTTGTGTGGCGTGGCTCATGAAGAAAAAGGAAAACTCCGCAAATCCACCTGCCTGTGTTATCTGGCGCACCTCGGCAGGATCAAAATGACTGGCTGGCACGAGGATTTTTGAGACGCCCCTTGCTGCCGCGAGTTCAACCAACCGGCAGGCTTCCGGTCCGGATATATGGCCGGTATTAAAAACCACATCATGTGCAGCAATTATGTCCAGGATCTCAGGCAACGGATCAGGGAGTTCGCCACTTTCAGGTATTGCCAGACAGGCGTCGACATAAGAGCTCTCCCGTCCTTCCTGACGGGCGATATTTTGTGTGTGATGGGTCGGCAGTGATATGAACCGTGCACCGTCAGCGTCACTGTACCCATACGCCAGTGCGGCCTTCACGGCTTCGACAGATATGCCGCCGGCTGGCGGTTCCATGATAAGCCCGCCAAAAACATCGATATTAAGATCAGCGAGCTCACGGCGGGCCAGAGCGGCAAGTCCGCTGCTATTGGAAAAGTTATCCATTAAACCAATACCACGCATTCCTGCTTCCGCTGCTGCGCGTGTAGCCTGAAATACATCGACACTTCGGGCATTGATATGGGGGCAGGCATGGACGTGACAGTCCACGGCATCAATCAGCATATCCATTCCCTTAATCATGATGGCACGCTCCAATCAGGTTTAATGGCGTAAAATTTTTCCAACAAAATCTTTTGTTCGATCCTTCGTCGGCGCATCAAAGATAACTTCTGGAGAACCGATTTCGACGATATGGCCGTCAGCCATAAATGCGACTTTTGAGGAAACTTCCCGCACGAACCCCATTTCATGCGAGACAATAAACATTGTCATACCTTCTGCCGCCAGCAATCTGATCGCATCAAGAACTTCATTGACCAGTTCCGGATCAAGCGCCGACGTCACTTCATCAAGCAGGAGAATTTCCGGTCGCAATGCAAGTGCGCGTGCAATAGCAACACGTTGTTGCTGTCCGCCGGAAAGTTCATCGGGGTAAGAATTGAACTTGTCCGCAAGCCCAACCTTGGAAAGGAGTTCTTTTGCCTCTTCCGTCACTTCAGAAAGAGGGCGTCTTTTGACTTTGGTTGGAGCAATCGTAACATTCTGCAAAACCGTCATGTTCTGAAACAGGTTATATTGCTGAAAAACGATCGCAATGCGATCCCTCAACATTCTCAGGATTGCCTTGTTTGTATAGTCAATATCGCTGTCGTCCAGACGCACCTTCCCGGCGATGGGCGGCAACAAACCAATGAGAACCCGTAACAGGGTACTTTTCCCTGACCCAGAAGGTCCGATAAGGCTTACGATTTCACCCTTTTCGACGTCCAGATTGATTTTTTCCAAAACAGTCAGCTGATCATAAGCAGCTTTAAGATCAACGATTTCGAGTTGGGGCAAGTCTTTTCTCCATCCAGATACCAAATCGCACCAACGGATAAGACAGCGCAAAATAAAGCACGAGTATTGATCCGAAAACGAGAGCCGCAGAGAACCCCTTGTTATTCAGAACCTTCCCGGCATAAGTCAGTTCAACCACACCAATTTGAGACGCCAGAGCCGTATCCTTGATAAATAAAATGAAGAAACTGAATACGGGCGGCAGGATAATTTTCCACGCTTGTGGCACGATAACGTAACGAAGTGTCTGGAGAAGCGTCATGTTCATCGCTTCTGCAGTATCCCACTGGGTCTGATGGACGGACTCAAACCCGCCGCGAATAATTTCAGTAATAAATGCCGTCGCAATAAAGCAGACACTGACAAGAGCCACTGTGAAAAGCGAGATATCAATTTTAGCTATTTGAAAGACAAAGAACACCATCATAAGAGTGACAAGAAACGGGGTTCGGCGGAACACTTCTATGAAAATAAAGGCAAGGAAACGTAGCGGCATCAAGATCATTGAATCTGTTCTGCGTGTCACGGCAAGAAAAAATCCCGAACAAAAACCAAACAGGCAACCCACCGCCGACAACAGGAATGTCGCCAACAAGGCCTCAACAAGAAAGACCATGTTGTAGTAGGTGAAAAAATCAGGAGCTTCTTCAACAATCCGCTCCCACATCAGAACAACCTCATCTTTGCACGGAACAGATACCGACCGGCCAATCCAAGAATGGACGTGGCAGCCACTGTCAGCACGATGTAAAATCCTGCTGTGATGGAAAATACTTCAATTGAACGGAATGTTTCCGCGTTGATGTTAAAGGCCCGCCCGGTCAATTCCTCTACGCCGAATATAGCTGCCATTGATGTTCCCAGTGTCATGAGAATGTACTGGTTGGACAAAGGCGGGAACAATACCCTTGCGATATGCGGCATAACGACATATCGCACACGCTGTATCAGACTCATTCCCAGAGTCTCCGCCGCTTCCATTTCATTACGATGCACGGACTCGAACCCGGCGCGCTGAATTTCGGTAAGATAAGCACCGGCATTCAATGTCATGCCAATGAGCACAGCTTCATAAGATGTGAATAAAATTCCTGCGTCCGGCAGGGCAAAATAGATAAAAAAAATCTGCACGAGCTGAGGGGTGTTCATAAAAAATACGATGTACGAATTTGTCACTCCTCTTGATATCGGCCCGCCAAAGGTTTTGGCCATGGCACCAAACATACCAATGACCATACCCCCGCAAAATGCCAAAAACGCAATTTGCAAACTGATCCAAGCGCCTCCTGCCATATAGGGAAGGTATTCGGTAACCTGACCGAATTGCAGTGTGTAACTCATGACGTTTCTGCCTCTGCTTCAGCACTTGACCAGCGAAATGCCGCCGCCTGACAGGGAGTATCAGGCGGCGGTCATCTGGTCAGACAGCCTAGAAGTAAGGCGACGGGCTGACGCTGAACAACATGTCAATGCCGAACCACTTCTTCCAAGTATCATCAATGAACCCTCCGCGATGAAGTTCAAAGAGAGCAACATTGAGCCAATCCTTCAAGCTGCTGTTTCCCTTGGCGACGCCGAGAGCGCAGAAGTAAACATTAACCGGTGCCTTCACCACATGCCATTTGGTGTTTTTGTATTTGTTCATGTGTTCGCCAACGAAATCGATCACATCAATCATGGCATCACCCCGGCCTTGCGCCAAGGCACGGACAGCATCCGGATAGTTATCAAGCAACAGGACTTCAGCTTTGGAAACATTGTCCTTGATAAACTTCAATGGCGTCGTTCCGCGAACCTGAACAAGCTTGACGCCAGCAGCATCCAGGTCTTTGTAGCTCTGGTAAGGTTTGCCTTCAGTCGTCAGGACACCAAAGACTTCGGTGTGAGCGGGAACAGTGAAATCGATAATTTTTGCGCGCTTGGGATTGCGGGTCATCGCACCCATAACATAGTCGATTTTCCCGGAGGCCACGAACGGAATGCGATCCGGCGACCCGACTTTAACAATTTCAAGCTCAACACCCAACATTTCTGCGAGTTTTTTTGACAGGTCTACATCAAAACCAACAATTTCATTTTTTTCGTTATATTTCCCAAGTGGCGGCAAGGTAGGGTTTACCCCGACAATAAGTTTTTTGGACGACAAAATTTCATCCAGGGTGCGGGCCTCACCAGAAACCGGCGACAGGATTACAGCAACTGCAAAAGCGGCAACCACAGTCTTCATCAGATACTTAAACATACTAGTCCTCCTCTGTTTTCAGCGCATCAACACGCGGAAATTGACAATTACGGGTTCGCAAATATCACCCAACGACCAACAACAAGACGATGGAGAAAAGAAATTATACATAAAATTATATATAATTCATATATAATTTTTATATCATTTTAGAATTTGATTTTGTATCATTTCTTTTCAAGGTGAGGACTTGCTTGACGCGAAACGTCTGATTTTTCCGAGCATGTCAGTTTGGCACATTGAATTTTCTTGCTGTTCGCCTCATACAAAGGCAACCGCACTGGATTTAGAGAAACCATAATGACCCGACGCATTGTCCAGGGGAAGCAACGAGGAACGGAAATCACCATCAAGATAAATGGAGCTTTTTTCATGGCTTACGCTGGTGAGACCGTTGCGACGGCTTTATTGAGTGCTGATTTTCAAGAGCTTCGAACCAGCCCCAGAAAAGGTGATGCGAGAGGGCCTTTCTGTTTTATGGGTTCCTGTCAGGAGTGTCTGGTTCAAATTGACGGCAGACCACGACTCGCCTGCCAAACCCGGGTGTCCGAGGGGCTTTCGATAGAAACCGGGTTCAAGTATGAATGATCAACCTGACGTTCTGGTGCTGGGTGCTGGCCCTGCGGGTATTGGTGCCGCTTTAGCTGCCACTGAACTTGGCCTTAGAACTGCCATTTTAGACCGGGCACCAGACGGAGGTGGTCAGGTTTACCGGTCATCTTTGACTTTGCCTCAGCCTGGCTACAAATCTGCTGAAAAAGGAATTCGTCTGCGTCAGGCCCTTGCCGCAAGCTCGGCGAAAGTATTTTTCGATTGCCGTGTTTGGTCCGTTCGGCGGGATTTCCGTGTTGACGGAATTGATCCCGAAGGCAAAAAAACATGGAAGCCCAAATCAATCATTGCGGCCATTGGCACAACAGAACGGGTAATTCCGTTCTCAGGCTGGACCACACCTGGCGTTTACGGCCACGCTGCAACAACAATACTTCTGAAATCACAATCTATTTTGCCCGGAAACAATAGCGTTGTCGCAGGAAGCGGACCACTTCTCGCGGCTGTCGCCTATGGCATTATTGCAGGCGGCGGGAACGTCGCCGCGATCATCGATATCGCGGGACGTGGGGAGTGGCTGGCTTCGATCCCAGCGTTATTATCCCGGTCCGAAGATTTACGACGGGGCCTCAAATGGATCCGTGAAATCAGGCGCGCGAAAATTCCCATACTCTATCGACATTCCGTGTTGGCCGTAAACCCGAGAGAAGACGGATTGGAGGTGATTGCACAACCTGTTGATAGTAACGGTCAGTGTATAGTGAGCGGACAGACACAAACCATTACGGCGGACAGCCTCTCAATCGGCAACGGCTTGACACCATCGACAGAACTAACGCGATTGCTGGGCGCGGAGCACGTTTTCGTTGCTGAGGCTGGCGGCTGGATTCCGTCACTAGATAGTAGGCAAAGGACAACAATAAGCGGATTGTACGCGGCGGGTGATGGCGCGGGTATCACGGGTGCTGACGCGGCACTCACTGAGGGAAAGATTGCCGGTTATACCGTCGCTCTGGATATGAATCGCATTGATGCATCAGAACACGAACGCCTGATATCCCCGTTGATTGCCCGATTGATGAAGGTTTCACGGGCGGGGCGCCGCATGGCGCAGATGATGGCACCTCGTCCAGGCCAGATTTCAGACATCAAACCAGAAACGGTTGTCTGTCGATGTGAAGATATCACACGCCAGGAAATCGACGCTGCGATCGACAACGGTGCCAGCGACATCAATCAGCTTAAATCATGGACCCGGTGCGGCATGGGACCTTGTCAGGGAAGAACATGTGGAGATGTTGTCGCCTCGATTGTTGCAGCGCGATGCGGAGGGCGAGAAAAGGTCGGCTGCTGGTCTCCACGCATACCCCTTACTGCATTGAGCATGGATGAATTGACGGGTGATTTTGATTACGATGACATCCCCATTCCCAGGGCGGCTCCATTATGAAATATGTCAGATGGGATTCGTGCCATGAACATTAGGCCGCAGCACGACAGCACATATGATGTCGCCATCGTGGGGGCTGGCATTATGGGATCAAGCACAGCCCTGTTCCTTGCGCGTGGCGGTATGCGCTGCGCCCTGATTGACCGGCGAGGCGTGTGCAGTGAAGCTTCCGGCATTAATGCTGGCACATTAACCATGCAGATGACTCGCGCAGCACTGATTCCCTATGCGCTGAAAGCGTGGGAAATGTGGAACCAACCGGAGCAGTGGTTGGGCATGGATCCGGGCGTGACCATCTGCAACGGTCTTTCTCTGGCATTCACGGAACCCGAGATAGAGGTTCTGGAACAACGCGCCAGGGCCCGCCGGGAATTTGGTGCAGATATTGAGGTGATCTCATCAACCCGTGCCAGAAAAATCGAGCCTGCATTATCATTATACCCTTTAGCAGCCGCCTATTGCCCGACTGATGGGCACGTTACTGCAAACCGTACAGGCCTGGCATTCCGTGCTGCCCTTGATCAGGAAGATGTTGAACTGTTTGACAATTCATTGGTCAGATCGGTAGTTCAAGATGCCACCGGATTTACAATCCTTGGAGATGAGTCGATCATTCATGCGAAACGCATCGTTCTTGCTGGCGGTGTGTGGCTGCAAGAAATGCTTCGTTGGCTCGGGCTGAACATCTCTATCAAGACTTTGATTAATCAATTGGCGATTACCGAGCGCATGGGTCCGGCAATGCGTACCGTAATTGGTATCGCTAACGGGCTACTATCACTCAAACAATTTTCCAATGGAACGGTATTGATCGGCGGTGGTTGGCAGGGACAGGGAGATCGCGAGACAAGGATCACCGAGCTCATTCCGGAGAATCTGGTCGGCAATGCTCAACTTGCCTGTCACGCGATTCCTGCACTCCTGCAAACGCGGCTTGTACGGGCCTGGTCGGGGTTTGAGGCGGAAACCGCTGACGCCATGCCTATAATCGGCGAAATACCCGGAATTAGAGACGCCTATGTCATTGGCAGCGCACATTCGGGTTATACCAGCGCTCCTTACATGGCGAAGCTATTGGCCCAGAGGATATTGGGTAATTCGCCGGAAATGCCGCTATTTAACCCGAGCCGCCTGCTGACTGATACTTGACGCGCGTTGGCTCTATAATGTTGTGGAGAAAAGCATGACACCGAACGACCGGGAACGAAACGTCAGTCTGGAAGATATGGACCGTGACGGACTGTTCCACCCGAACACCGATTTGCGTGCTTTTGCACACGGCGAACTCGGCGACCCACACATAATCCAGTCAGCCGAAGGGATCCGGATACAGGACCAGCATGGCCGGGAGCTGATTGATGCTTTTGCCGGGCTGTGGTGTGTCAATGTCGGATACGGACGGACGGAAATTGCTGATGCCATGTATGAGCAGGCCAAGAAGATGGCCTATTACCATACGCATTGGGGCTTTTCGAACGAACCGGCAATTCGCCTCACTGATCGTGTTCTGAAAATGATGCCATCCGGCATGAGCAAGATATTCTGGGGCCTTCAGGGGTCAGACGCTCATGAAACCCAAGTCAAAATTGCCTGGTACTACAACAATGTTCTTGGTCGCCATAAGAAGAAAAAAATTATCTCCAGGGATCGTGGGTATCACGGGTTGACCATCATGTCGGGCAGCCTCACCGGCTTAAATGTATTGCACGAAACCTTTGATCTACCGATGGACCGCGTTCGGCACACCATGGCTCCTTATTACTACTGGCGCCAGGATCGGACCATGGATGAACGCGCATTTTCCAAATTCTGCGCCACTGAACTTGATCGCCTGATCGAAGTCGAAGGCCCGGAAACCGTCGCCGCGTTTATCGCCGAACCAGTTGTTGGTGTCGGCGGCGTCATCCCCTCACCAGAAGGGTACTGGGAGGAAATTCAGAAAGTCCTGCGCAAGCATGATGTGTTGCTGATGGTTGATGAGGTTGTCTGCGGCTTTGGCCGACTGGGAGTAAATTCTGGCTGTGATTTTTATGACATCCAGCCGGATATGATGTGTATCTCCAAAGGGCTAACCAGCGCCTATTTCCCATTGGCGGGTAGTGTACTAAGCGATAGCATTTGGGCAGTTCTGGAACAGGGTTCGGAAAAATTTGGACCATTTGCCCACGGGTTTACTTATGCTGCGCACCCTCTGGGCGCGGCAACGGCGCTGGCCAATCTTGATATTGTCGAACGCGAAGGATTAATGGAAAATGTTCGTGACGTCGGCCCTTATCTTTTTCAACGCCTTCGAGACACCTTCGCTGATCATGAAATGGTCGGCGATATTCGAGGCGTCGGACTTCTTGCCTGCATCGAACTGGTGGCCAGGCGCGATGGCCCGACGGCGTTTGATCCAGACCTTGGCATCGGCAACCGTATCGCCATCGCGTGTCGGGCGGAAGGTGTCATTGTTCGCCCCCTCCCCCATGGAGACATTGTAGGTTTCTCGCCACCGCTAATTATCCAACGGAATGAAATCGATGAAATCATCGCCCGCTGCAAAAAGGCGTTCGATGGCGTTGTTGATTCTATGATCCAAGAAGGCACTTGGAGGCCCAACTGAAATGACAAGAATTAAAAAACAAGGATTGAAGGGCGTATATCCAGCGACAATTTGCCCTTTGGACAGAGATCTGAAGATTAATGAAAACGAACTTGCTTCTCACATCTCAGGTCTTGATCAGATTTCAGGCGTCAATGGGTTCCTGATCAATGGTCATGCTGGGGAGAATTCTCTCCTGACCAGAGATGAGAAGCGTAGGGTCACAGAAATTTCGCGGAATTCCGTATCCGATGACACCGTTTTGATTTGTGGGGTTAATTCCGAGTCGACCTCACAAGCAGCAATTCATGCCAAGGATGCAGCTCTTGCAGGAGCCGATGCGATTTTGGTTTTTCCGCCCAATTCATGGGCGATGTCAGTGTCGCCAGAGATGGTCGTGAGCCACCATGATGCAATCATTAATGCTGTCGATTTGCCAATAGTCCTGTATCAAGCTCCACACTTTCTTGGGCCGATGGCCTATTCACATGAAGTCATCTCAACACTTATAGCAATACCTCGAGTCATCGGGATTAAGGAAGGCAGCTGGGAAGTCTCGGCATACGAGGGCAACCGCAGGCTTGTCAAAACACTTGATCCGTCTGTTGCCGTTATGGCATCGGGAGACGAACATCTACTAACGACTTTTATCCTTGGAAGTGAAGGCAGCATCGTAAGTTTGGCGATTATCATTCCTGAAGTGATTATTGCTCTTGAAGAGGCTATCCGAAGAGATGACCTTGCCGCGGCCCTCGAGGCTCATAACATCATCTATCCCTTGGCAAAGGCGATTTATGGAACAGACCCCGGAAATCTTGCAACAGCGAGATTGAAGACCTGCCTGAAATTACTTGGCCGACTAGAATGCGATGCTATGCGTTTACCTATTGGTCCCTTGTCTGATGATGAAGTCGTTAAGTTGCGCCAAGCGCTTTCGGAGTCCGGTATATTGGAAAATGACACCGATCAGATGATAAGCGCATAGATTAGTTTGAAACAACCGGATAGCCGTCTCAGGAGCCTGTAACGATCTTGAGAACATCCTTCTCGATATTCTTCAAGTGGCGCAAAATTGCCTTCTCTGCAGCCCGGGCATTCCCATCTGAAAGAGCCTTTAGAATTGAAAGATGCTCGTCTGCATCAGCGTCGGCACGATCAAAGGGACGGCCTATTTCAAATAACTGCGTTGTAATTCGAAGCCGTCGTATATTATCGGCCAGCACTTCATTTTTCCCGACTTCTGCCAGCCAGTCATGTAAATCACTATCCAGGTGCCAGTGCGCTGCACCTCGGACATCTTCTTTCAGCAATTCCTGGATGCGTTCTTGAAAGGCCTGGATATCAGCCTGTCCTGCCTTGCCAATTGCCAAACTAGCCGCCTTGGTTTCCAGATATTGACGGACTCTCAGACTTTGAAAATACTCAGTAGCATTGACTTGCCGCACGGCAAATGAACGGCCCTTTTTCTTAACCAGAAACCCCGCGCCCTCTAGTCGAACCAGAGCTTCCCGCAGCGGGGTTCGGGTTGAACCAAGTATCTTTGCAAGCTGACTTTCAACTAGCACATCCCCACCCGCCAATTGGCGGTTAACGATCATGTCGCGGACTTTTAGAAAAGCTTTGTCGGAAAGAGAATCGTTGTTATTATCCATTGTATCTTCAGTCTATAAAAATAGCAGGCTACGGCAAGCCAGACCTAAATATTCTTCCGTTAAAAAGTAAAATAATTAATTAGAATTCTTTCGCCAACTAGAATGACATAATTGTATATAATATATATATGATTTTAAAGATATTCTTACAGCTTTAACGATTTGGAACGTCAGTTAAATCTAGTTTTATGTCCGATATTTATGATGCAATTCTGCCTTGTCAAAGGAATCTTTGTATTTAGGGCATTGTCACGTTAACTGGTAAAGGGTGAGGCTCGATTGCTTTCTGATTCAGCTCTTCACATAGTCACGGCTGCGGACCATGAATTCAGCACGTCACTTCCAAACTGCTTCATTGTCTTTCGGGAGGTGAGATTCCGTTGGTTATTGAAGTAGTTATAGAAGGCAGTGAAGATTGAGAGAAAACGCTTCGCAGATTTAACAGACTTGAAACGCTGCTGTTGACATTGTGATGTGTGGACAGCCTCTGCGTTGCAAGAGTTTTCTGATATTGCCTTAGATTGGCGTATTCGAAGTGTGATCAAGTCGCAACCGGTGCCAGTCTCTCAAGTGCGAATGGACGAAGGTCGATCTCGCTCTTGCCGCAGGTAATCAACTCCGCGGTGGTTTTTCCCAGAATTGGTCCCATGGTAAAACCATTGGCGCCAACGGCATTGAAAAGACCTGGAACACCAGGAGCCTCACCGATAATCGGTGCGCCATCAATCGTCACTCCCGCCGCTGCCCAGGTGCGAATGACATTAAGGTCTTCAATTGCCGGGACCACCCGCTGGGCAATCCACAAGTTTCCGGCGATGGCATCGATAAGAGTTCTCGGCCGCCCGAGGTTCCGATCAAACCCGGCAAACCAGCCGCCGCCGATAATCAGATTGCCGTTGCTTGCCTGTTTCATGGTCAGATGACGGTGAGCGTGGGCGACCATGTGATCGAGCAACGGTTCGGCTGCTTCGGTGACGATCATTTGTTGCGGCGCACTTTGCACCGGCAGCTCGAGCCCCGCAAGATTAGCCGTTGCCCGGCTCCACGCACCGGCGGCATTGACAATACGCTGGCAGCGTATCGGTCCTGCGCTGGTGCTGACCTGAAAACCCTTGCCGTCTCGTTCTATCGCAACGACCCGCGCGTCGGTCACAATCTCTGCGCCCCGGTCCACGGCGGCACGCCTCAAACCTGGTGTCGCCAGCAACGGATTGATTTTTCCCTCTCCTGGGCAAAATGCTGCGCCAATCATGCGTTCGGACACCGCCGGAGCGACACTTCTCAGCTCTTGCGGGCCAAGCAGCTCCATGTCGATTCCCATACGTTGTTCGGCCTCTGTTTTTTCTTTTAGAAAGGCCATGTCCTGTTCCGTTTCCGCGACCATCAAACCGCCCGTGATTTTGATTTCAAAATCGGCGTTCAGTTCCCGCTCGAGGGCCAGCCACAATTCGATTCCCAGCTTTTGCAGGCGCAGGGTCTGGATTGCAGGCGACGTTCCGGCGGCATCGGCGGCAGTGAAATCGAATGACAGCAATTGCAAATGCAAGCTACCGGCATTGCCGCCGGATGCCTGACCATTGATTTGACCGGCTTCAACTACCAACACCTCTATGCCGCCGCGCGCGAGGAATAACGCAGTTGAAATTCCGACAATGCCACCGCCGATGACGAGAACATCAACATTTCTGTGATTGCCAACCCGCTCTCCGGTCGGATCTGCCTGTTTGGCCGATTCCGGTAGATCAACGATCTCCGGCTTATAGCCTCGCCATTCCGGCTGCTCTTTGATAAAGGATTTCACAGGCACCGGTTTTATCGGATTCTGTGTGGCATATAACGGGTAGGAGGGTGACAGTGTATCCCGTTCCTTCAATCGCTGCACTGCCAACCCTGTGCAATACCGGCCCTGACAGCGACCCATACCGATGCGGCTCTGACGTTTCAGATTTCCGAGATCGCTGATGCCGGAATCTATCAATTCGTCAATGCGCCCGAGGGTAATGTTCTCGCAACGACAAATCATCGTTTCCGCCGCGGCGAGGGATAGTCCGGGGGAGGGTGTCTGAAACAGATTCCAAAGCGCCTTCTGGAATCGGTGGTGAAGCGAAAGATCGCGGTGAGCGGCAGGGTTGCGATCAACCGTGACCCCAAGATCGCCGAGAATGGCTTCGGCGGCAATTTGTCCTTCGCTCAAGGCGGCATGCGCACCGGCAAACCGACCGCCGTCACCGATAATGAATACCTCGGGTACTGAGCTTCGACCATCAGGATGGCGAACAGGGTTTGCTGTTCCGTTGTCCGCAAACGTGAAGTCACAGCCCAGCAATCGCGGCAGTTCGTTATTCGGCAGGAAGCCATAGCCAAGGCACAGAGTATCGGCTTCAAGCCGTTTCGCGCGATCATGGTCTATTGAGCCATCACCATTGATAGGTGCGATGACAGCCGCCCGCAACCGCTCTTCTCCTTCGGCTTCCAGAATATGGTGCCCGTATAATACCGGCACACCGGCGGCCTTCAGGGCGCGGAGATACTTCACACCGCGCATTGTCAGTGACGGCCCATGCACAAAGCTGTTGATGCTTTCAACGATTCGTCCGGGAAATGGTGAAGGTGCGGATTCCGCCAATGCCACAACGTTCGCCCCGGCGGACATCAATTCTGCAGCCAGTTGGAAATTCAGCGGCCCATTGCCGGCGATCACAATGGCCCGTCCGGGCGCTGTCCGGTAAGACCGCAGCAGCCCCTGCGCGGCACCGGTCATCATCACACCGGGCAGGGTCCAGCCCGGAAAAGCACAGGGCCGCTCGTAGGCCCCTGCGGCAATGACCACTCTTTTTGGAGAAACCCGCCTGGACCTGTCGCCAGCATGCATGACAATTTGATAATGACCGTCTTCGATTCGCTCAACGCCCCAAACGGTTGCGCCGGAAATGATCTCTGTTCCACTCTTTTGAACGCCTTCGATTAACCTGGCGCCATCCGCATATTGACTGTCGGGAGGTTCTGCCTCGGCAAATGCGTGCGAGGTTGCCAATTGCTTGAAAAACTGTCCGCCCGGATCAGGCCTTTCATCGGCCACCATAATGGAAAGTCCGTAGCCTGAAAGTCCATTTGCCGCGGATAAGCCAGCAGGACCGGCTCCGATGATCAAGACGTCAACTGTTTCAGTAGACTCCGACGTGGAGGCCTCGTCAGCGAGGCTTGGTTGTGTGGCGACAGGAGAAAGATAGTCGAGAGAGCGTACGCTTGACCCATCCGCCGCTTTTGTCAGACAGGCGCGAACACCAGCCCCGCCATCCACCGAAACCATGCACTCAAAACAGGCTCCCATGCCACAGAACAGGCCGCGACCATGACCATCCCGGTCGCGCCGAAACGCCCTGATGTCGGAGGCCGTAAGCGCGGCGGCAATGGACTGCCCGTCGATGCTTTTAACGTCGGTTCCATCGAACGTGAATGTTATTTTCCGGCCCCTGCGATGAAAACGGGGATCGCCTGAAAGAGTCATGCTCGTGTTCCGGTTATCGAAAAGGATTACCCATCATTGGCTAATCCCAGAATATCCGCAACCACGCCTTTCAGGATCAATGCGCTCTCGGTAACTTTGTCGATCTCAACGGATTCGTTGCTGGCGTGACCTTCAGTGCCTATTCCGGGGCCGAAATTGACAATCTCTATTCCATCGTCGGAGAAATAACGACCATCACTGACGCCGATAGCGCTGGTAAAGGACGCTGGCGATCCGGTGTGGGCCTGAACGGCCTGGCGTAATGCCTGCACCAAGGAGCCATCGTCATCACCAATGAAGCCATTGGTTCCCCGTATTTTTCTCATTGATACCATTTCCTCAGGCTCGCCTGTCCGGGTGACTATCCCCCGGAGTTCTTCGAAGGCCTGATCAACAGTTTCGCCGGGCAATAATCTGCGGTCAATTTGTACAAGGCAGCGGCTGGGAACAACATTGGTGTTAACCCCGCCCTGAAAGAGTCCGAGGTTCATAGTCGACCGCATGACACCTTCCACACGTCCGGTTAGCCGAGAATTCATTTCTCTCTCAATGGCAGAGCATACCCGCATCATCCGGGAAATTGCATTGTCGCCGTCTTCGGGGGCTCCGGCATGGGCAGGTCGTCCAAAAGTTTCAATCTCGGTCCACAGCACACCGCGCTCGGAAACAATCAAGGCGTTGTCTGTGGGCGCGCCCAGCAAAAGCAAGTCCGGTTTAACCGCACCACTCTCGCGCAAGTAGGCCATACCATTTTCGTCGAGGCTTTCTTCGTCTGTAACGAAAGTGAAAACAACTTCACCTTTTGCCGGGCCGCCGTGCCTGGCGATTTCTTCCGCTAACCAAAGCTGGGCAGCGCCGCTGCTTTTGCAATTGGCGGCCCCCAAACCGAAGACCTTGCCGTCAGAAATATGTGCCTCAAAGGGTGGATGTTTCCACAATGTCGCATCACCAGCACCAACCGTATCGATATGCGTGTTGAATACGAGTGACGGAGACCCCGTTCCCATACGGGCGACGACATTATCGAGACCTTCCTTGCGTGTGTGAATGACAACTTTGTAGCCAGCGGTTTCCAGAATGTTGGCGATATAGCGGGAAATCTCAGTTGAGTTCCCCGGTGGATAAGCTGTTGGAATCGCAATAAGATCGCTCAGGATACCGATGATCCGTCGATCTATATTCGAACTACTGTTCACGACTTTATACTCCCGCTCGGTTCATGGTATAGCTTACCCAGCACTATGGGTTTACACGTCCGGAAATTTTCGTGCAAGATACCAGCATGCAACAGAACCTGTATTTCGAGGATGTCGTCGTCGGCGACGAGGCAAAAACATCCACCCGCAAGGTCACCCGCGCCGATATTCTGACCTTCGGCGACATCACCTATGATCATCATCCGCTGCATACGGACGACGCCTTCAGCCGGGAGATGGGGTTTGATGGAATCATTGCTCACGGCCTATACGGATTGTCTCTCATGCAGGGCTTGCAATCAGAATTGAAGCTCTACGAGAAGACCTCCATCGGTTCGTTGGGATGGAACAACGTTCGCTTCTCCAAACCCTTGATGCCCGATGATGAGGTCTATGTGCGGGTTCGATTTACCCATAAACGCGAAAGCAAAAAGCTGGATCGGGGCATCGTCACCGAAACTTTCTCACTGATCAACCAGCGTGGCGAAGCGATCACGGAAGCAGAACACGTGACGCTGCTGAAGCGCCGGCCAGCTGAAGGTGAAGGTTAACCGGCTTCGCAGTCCAGGATTGTCTGCCGTAACCTCATGGAACCCTCGCTGAAAATGCGGGGGTCCATTTTCTTCAGGTCATCCGCAATCCGCGGCTTGAATTCCATCTGGTCCAACACATCCTCATTCAGGCGGACGCCCGGCGCCAGCTCAGTAACCGTAATTCCGTCGGGCATCATGCGCAGCACGGCACGTTCGGTGACGAACATGGTGTCTTGACCACGCTCTTGACCAAAGCTGGCGTTATAACTGATCTGATTGACCTTTGGTACGAACTTGCGGATCGATCCTTCGTTGGTGATGCACAGTTTCCCACTGCCGACTTCGCCCTTGAGACCCCCGCCGGTCAACGTGCCGCTAAAGACGATCCGCTTGGCGTTCTGGGTGATTTCGATGAAACCGCCGGCGCCATCGTTGCGGTCACCGAAACGGGTGACATTAACGTTGCCTGCCGCATCCACTTCGGCGAAAGAGACAAAAGCCACGTCCAGCCCACCACCGGCGTAAAAGTCGAACATGTAGCCCTGCTCCATAATCGCCTTCGGATTGATCGACGACCCGAAATAGAGGCCCTTACCGGGAATGCCGCCGACAGGGCCAGCTTCGACGGTCAGGTTGACCAAGTCTTCCATATCCTCCTCCGCGGCGACGTTGGCAATGCCGGCGGAAACGCCAACGCCCAAATTGAAAACCGCGTTGCGCGACAATTCGAAGGCTCCGCGCCGGGCGATGACGCGCCGCAAGTCCAGCGGATCGGGAATGATGGTGGCCAGCGGTCGTACTGTCTCGCCGCAGAGACCGGGGTCGAACCGCTCGGCGTAATTCTGCATCTGATCGGGATCGACGACAAAGTGATTTATAAGAAACCCCGGAACGCGGACCATTTGCGGATGCAGGGTGCCGCGCCGGGCCAGGCGCTCGACCTGGCAGACCACGGTGCCACCGGCATTGTGCACTGCCTGGGCAATGGACAGGGCCTCCAGAGCGGCGGCCTCGCGTTCCATGCTGACATTTCCATCCTCGTCCGCTGTGGTGCCGCGGATCAGCGCGACATTTGCCCTGGGTGTTGCGTAGAACAACCACTCGCGGTCATCCAACTCGATCACTCGAATTATGTCCTTGGTGGTTGCGCTGTTCATGCGCCCGCCCTCCTGGCGAGGGTCCATATAGGTGTGAAGACCAACATGAGTGACGACACCCGGCTGACCGGCGGCCATGGCCCGGTAGAGTTGGCACATAACGCCTTGCGGAATGTTGTAGGCCTCGATCTCGTTGCTGGTGATCAGTTCTTTCATGAATGGTAATTGAAGCCCGAAATTGCCGCCGATGACGCGCCCCACTAGCCCTTTGTGGGCCAAATGGTTGAGTCCTTTTTCGGTGACGGCGCCAACGCCGGTAGTGTGGATTACTCCCAGTTTCTGTGGATGTTTATCCTTCAAAAACCGTTGCCCAATAGCGACAAGAACGGACTCGGCAACACCCATGCCAGCCGATCCGCCAACGATGATGGAGTCGCCATCGTTGATGAGTTCAGCAGCCTGCTTGGCGGTGATCACATTATCAATCATTTGCCGCAATTTCATTCCGTATCGTGTACCAGTTCGCCACTATGAGCCGCGTTCTCCTTTGGTACGTCGAAAATATACACCGTCACAGTTTCTGGCGGCACATCGTAAGCCTCGCAGGTCGCTTCGGTGATACTCCTGACGATTTGCCGTTTTTTTTCCACCGGACGCTCGAACCCGTAGACATGAATAATTGGCATTGGAACCTCCTTCAAGGCGAGGATTTGGCGTGCGGCCAAACCACGGGGAACAATTCACAGTCGAGCTTGTCGCCGGGTTCGAGACCCGGATCGTGGGGCAGCGCGATCATTTTCTGGCGGCGGATAAAGCACATGTCGTCACCCGTCCAGCGAACGGAAAGGGCCCGGCGGCGGTACTCGGCGGTGTCGTTTGATCGCGCGCCGTGCAAGGTGAGGCCGTGAAAGACCAGGGCATCGCCCGGCTGCAGGTTCCAGGTGACGATGTCATAGGCGTCTCGATCGCTTTCGATATCCGGCAGCGGCGCGAATTCCGATTCTTCCGACACATCCTTGCCGCGGAAATCAACGAATTGGTATCGCTCGCCTGTGTGATGCGAGCCACGCACAAATTCCAGCCCGCCGTTATCCAATCCCACTTCATCGAAGGCGATCCACATGGAGCAGATCTGGTCACCCTCGACCGGCCAATAGTTCATATCCTGATGCCATGGCGTCGGTGCCACAGCGCCCGGCTCCTTGACCATCAAGTGGTCGTAAAACAGGTTGATCTTCGTCGCCTGCATCAGTGTGCCAGCAATCTCAGCGGCCGGTGATTCGAACGCCAAGGCGCGGAAATCCGGATCATAGGTCCACATGAATTTCTCGCTGAAGAACATGCCCGGCTGGTCCGGCGCATAGCGTTCGCGGAACGGACCGGGATTTTGTTCGACCCGGTCAATGGCAGCAATTATCCGCGCCACCCAACCGGCATCGAGCAGTCCTCGAATACAAACAACTCCGTCGTCCGAATATGCCTTGATGTCTTCGTCGCTGACCATGGTGCTCTCACAGTTCAAACAAAAGTTAATAGGCGCTGCGGTGTCCGAATCAAAATGGCATCGATCTCGTTTTCGGAAAAACCCTTGCGGCGCATCAGCGGTACGACATTCAGCATCATGTGCCGATAACCATGACCCCCATAGGTCACGAGCCGGGTTTTTGTGCAAATGTCGTGTGAGACGACAACCTGATCGCCCTGGCCGCGCTCGATCAGCGCGCGGATGAAGGCGAGTCGCATGTAATCAGTTGGCAGATCGGAATCGGCGAACCAGTAGTAGGATGTCTCAACACCGAAAAAATCGTACTCGATGACGCAGCCCGTATCGGCCAATCTGAACACATCTTCATTGGTGAAGAACGTACGGTCAATATGACTCATGACCAGGCGCGTCGGATCGCCGCCAGCATTGGTTATTATATCGACAATCTCGAACGGCGCGTCGCGGTGACGGCCGGGGTGGACGTTGATGGACGCGCCAGTTTCCTGCTGGGCCCGTGCGGCGGCCTGCAGGACTTTTCGCTCAAACGGCCGTAGTGGCCACATGCAGCCGATCTCGCCAATGATGCCGGCTTTCACGTCGGTTCCCCAGCAACCCTTGGTAACCTGATCGATCATCTCTTCAGTCAGGGCTTCCACGGATTGATGCTTCATGTGTTCGGGGACGTATTCATCGACGTAGTACCCCGCACCCTGGATGATGTGAATTCCAGAACCTTCGGATAGATACCGCAGTCCATCAGGGTCCGGTTCCAAACCAAAGTTTGAAAGATCGACGATCGTCCCACCGCCGACTTCACGAAGTCGCATCAACTCCTTCAGGGCGACCGCGTAATCCTGATTATATTGGTTGCCATAGTCGAGAATGGACCGCCGGTTGATCTCGCACACATTGTCCAAGGTGATGATAACCGGCTCCTTACCACTGGCTTTGACCTCAGCTTTGACCTCGGGCCGGGTGACGTCCCATAGGATGTGTTCGTGCATTAAGGTGGGGCCCAAATCATCGGGCTCAATCAGTCCGCTGACTGTTTGAATTCGGCCTTTCTGCTCCGCCATTGCTGACATAATTCTACATCTTCCCAAGGCTCATGCTTCCATCCACTATCAACGAGATGGAGCCGCCGTCAAGGGTCAGTCCAATTGGTTCAAATTTGGCAGTGCCAAAATCCGGTGATATAGTGCGTCCGTATTCGATGAAATTTGCGACCCTAAAACACCGTCTGACCAGTGAGGAATCGAGACCATGAAACAATTGCGAGGAACTTATACGGTCATCGTCACACCGTTTACGGAAGACAACTCTCGGGTCAACGAAACTATGCTCAGGTGGTTGGTCGATTTTCAAATTTCTGAAGGAATTCACGGTATCATTACGCTCGCCAGTAACGGTGAATTTCTGTCCTTGTCCGACGAAGAACGTCATGATGTGGCGCGGATCGTTGTTGAACAGGCGAACGGACGGGTGCCGGTTGTTGTCGGCACAGCCGCCGAAAGCACTACCGATGTGATCCGTTATACGCAAGATGCTGAAAGTGTCGGCGCTGACGCCGCCATGGTGTTAACGCCCTACTATTGCTGGATCGACGAAGATGAGATTTTTGAACACTATCGGCGCATTGCCGAAGCCACATCGCTGCCGATCATGCTCTACAACCACCCGGCTTCGACGGTCTTGGATATGAAGCCGCCGCTGGTCGCGCGCTTGGCCGACATCGACAACATCTCTTATATCAAGGAATCGACCACCGACACACGCCGCGTTTATCAAATTAATGATCTTTGCGGCGACAAGATCACCGTCTTTGCCGGCTACCTCGGCTATGAAAGTTTCATGGTCGGTGCCGAGGGTTGGGTGTCGGTGTGCGCCAACATCTTACCCCGAAAATCGGCTCAGATGTTCGAATTGGCCGTCGACCAAAACGACAAGGACGCTGCATGGGTTGTTTTCAAGGAACTTGTGCCGCTCATCGATTTCCTCGGTGATCATCTCTATGCTCACGGCATGAAAGCGGCATTCAGAATGCTCGGCCGCGATATGGGCGACCCACGCCCGCCGCGCCTGCCCATGCGGCCGGAATTGGAAGCTCCGCTGCGCAAGGTGATGGACGACCTCGGACTGTTCGATCAGGAATTACCCCCGGTCGAAGAATATTCCAATATCGCAGCTCAGTAGGTCAATCGCTCCATGCCGCGACATGCACCATGACCGAACGGCCATTTAGCGTTATCCGCGGTGGTCGTCTGCTTGACGGTGGCACATTGGATGGCAAGCATGGTGATATCCTCATCGAAGGCGATGTGATCCGTGAGGTTGGGCCGGCCAGCTTGGGGGTACCCGATGATGCTAAGGTGATCGATGCGACAGATCAGCTCCTGACGCCAGGTCTTGTCAACGCTCACACCCATGGCGACGTGAGCATGGCTAAGGGATTGGGAGACCGGCTCAGTTTGGAATTGCTGCTGAATGCCTCACCTCTGACCAGTGAGACATTTCGTCTTGAGGACAAATACCTGGCAGCCAAACTTGCCGCAACGGAAATGGTCCTGTCAGGCTGCACGGCCTGTTACGATCTGTTTTCAGAATTTCCCATACCGTCACCTGAGGGTCTGGCCGCAGTCGGTCAGGGATATGCGGATGTCGGAATACGTGCCGTTGTTGCGCCGCTGATGGCAGATCGCAATTTTTGGCAGGCCATCCCCCATTTGCTCGAAGCACTGCCGGAAAATTTACGATCCCAGGTCGACAAAACGCAAGCCAATCCGGCCGAGGCTTCGATCGAAGCCTGCCGTCAGGCGTTGGACGGTTGGACCATTGATCGCGAACAGGTCCGTCTGGCCCTGGCACCGACTATTCCGCACCATTGCGAACCATCCTTCTTTCGTGCCTGTCGGGATTTGTCCAATGATTACGGCGCGGCCATCCATACCCATGTCGCGGAATCGAAAGTCCAGGCTGTTGTCGGCTTTAAGAAATTCGGTAAAACGCTGACAGCGCATCTGGATGATCTCGGCGTGATTGGCCCCAACTTTACAGCGGCACATGCCGTATGGGTTGATGCCGACGATATTAAGCTCCTAGCCGACAAAGGCGCGTCGGTGGCACACAACCCGTCCAGCAACCTGCGTCTAGGCGCCGGAGTTGCGCCCGTGAGGGCGATGTTGGATGCCGGGTTGAATGTCGGTGTCGGCACGGATGCCAGCACATGTGGGGATGCGTTGAATATGTTCGAGGCCCTGCGGCTGGCGAATTATCTCAGCCGGTTAAATACACCCGATCCGGACAAATGGTTGAATGCCAAAACAGCTCTCTCGATGGCCACGGAAGGGAGCGCGCAGGTGCTCGGTTTCGAGGGACTGATCGGCAGACTGCAACCCGGTTTCAAGGCGGACATTGTGTTTCTCGATTTGCGCCGTATTCAGTATCTGCCTTTCAACAATGCGGTGCGTCAGGTGGTCTATCAGGAATCTGGTACGGCGGTGTTGCACGTCATGGTCGGTGGGCGTTTTATTGTCCGTGACGGTCGAATTAAAACCGTCGACTACGACGGACTGCGGCGCGATGTTGATCGGTTGAATGATCGCCTACATAATGAAACACAGGAAGCGAAGCTACTGGTGAGCCAGTTGGAAGGGGTTGTTGGACACTTTTGCGTCGCTCTTGCCAAGCAGCCCTATCACGTTCATCGTTATATCGGCATGCCGCCGGAAACGTGATGACAGAGAGTTGTTTCTGAAAGCCTGCAAGACGGGGACAAAACCAATGGCAGGGCAAAAAAAACCAGGATCAAATAACCAGAAGGGAGGATTGTCCCGGGTCGCTTATGATTACGTGCTTGAGCGCATTGTCAGCCGGGAACTGGCAAGCGGTACAATCATCCAGGAACGCAAATTGGCCGATTCTCTCGGCGTCTCGCGCACGCCCATGCGTGAAGCTTTGGGGCGTCTGGAGGGAGAAGGTTGGCTGGTTCGCCTGACCGACCGATTGTTGTCGGTCAAGGTCGTCAGCATAGATGAATATCTGCAGGCCTTGCAGGTACGCCGATTGCTGGAACCCCGTGCAGTTGTTCTGGCAACGGAGCGTATGGACAAGAAGGATCTGAAAAAAATCCGGACCGAAGTAATGGCGCTACGCAATCACAAGAACCCGGGCTATGATTTACATTGGGCGGTCGATGATAATATACACGGTGCCATATCAAAGGGTTGCGGTAACGCCATCATGGCGTCCGTAATTGCCGACCTGAGGCGCTTGACCCAATTGTTTGAAATCCAGACCATTCCGCGACGCATCAAGCCCGGTTGCGCCGAACATCTCGCTATATTGGATGCCATGATCGCTGGCGACGCGGAAGAGGCAAGCGCTGCCATGCGCCTGCATCTTGAACATGTACGTGCCGGGGTCATGGACGACCTTTAGGGCCGGGGCCAGACGCCGAGCTGGGTCGTCGGCGCGCTCCTCGGGCGAATCTACTTGCCCGGCGACGTGAATGTGTGTCAAAGTATACAAGTGGTATACCACTTAATCATGCGAAGGCATGTTGTGGACTGGAACACCATCGCTTCTCCGGGGAGGATCGATACCGGTCGTGGATAATTTTGAAGGCAGTTTTACCGTTATGGTGACGCCCTTTACGGAGGGTGGTGACAACGTTGACGTGCTGGCATTGCAGCGGTTCGTCGATTGGCAAATCTCTGAGGGCGTGCCGGGCCTTATACCCTTGGGCAGTACGGGTGAATTTCTTTCCATCACCGGGAATGAGCGCGTCCAGATCGCCGAAACGGTGATCAAGCAGTCCGCCGGTCGTGTGCCCGTCCTGATCGGAACCGCGGATGAATGGACGGACAACGCCATCGCCTTCAGCCGCGAAGCGGAAGGCCTTGGCTCCGATGGTGTCATGGTCGTGCCGCCCTACTACTCCAGCCCGACCGACGACGAATTGTTTGTCCACTACAAACGCATCGCCGAAGCCATCTCCATTCCGGTGATGGTTTACAACAATCCGAATACGGCAAACGTCGATCTCAGTCCAGCGCTCATCGCGCGCATGGCCGAGGTCGACAACATTCTCTACATCAAGGAATCCAGTGGTGATATCTCCCGGGTCCGGGAGATCACAAATCTGGCCGGCGACAAGATGACGGTCTTTGCCGGCTATCATCCCTGGGAATCAATTCGCTTGGGTGCCAAAGGATATGTATCTGTGTTTGGTAATATCCTACCGCGATTGTCGGCCGATCTCTACGCGTTGTCATCGAAGGATGAAACGGCGCTGCAAGCCCGCGATCTTTATCACCAGGTGTTGCCGTTGATGAATGCCATATCGGGCGACCTTTACGTCTCGGCGACCAAGACGGCTCTTCGTCTGATCGGTATGTCCACCGGTGATCCAAGACCGCCCCGCCTACCCCTGCCTGACGCCAATGTCGCGTCGCTGCGGCAGGTTCTATCCAAACTAAACGTTCTCGATGACAAGGCCGCGTAATCGGCGCGGTCAGATTTGACTTTCACACACTAGAAGGAGACCCAACCCATGAAGAAACTTTTATCAGCAACGATAATCGGCGCCATCAGCCTGATAGGCGCGACACTGAGTGGACCGGCTCTGTCGGCAGAAATCGTCCTCAAAGCTGGACATTCGCAAAATGCCGGAGAGCCCATGGATCTTGGGCTGAAGATGATCAGCGAACATCTTATGAAGGCCACAGGCGGAAAAGCTGAAATTCAGGTTTTCCCGAATATGCAGCTTGGCGGTGAAGTGGAAATGATCAAGCAGGTGCTGACGGGCAGCCTGGATATCACGTCGCCTTCAAACGCGCCGCTGACCAACTTCGTGCCGGAACTGAAAATCTTCGACATGCCGTTCCTGTTCCGCGACGAAGATCACATGATCAAAGTACTGCGCGGCCCCGTTCTGCAAGACATCAACAAGATCGTCTCGAAGCGCGGCATTCGCCTGCTTGGCGTCTACAATGTCGGTGTCCGCCACATCATGAGCAAGAAGCCCGTCAAGACCATCGAAGATATGCAAGGCCTGAAAATTCGGACCATGCAGAGCAAGTACCACATGGCCGCCTTCAATGCCTTTGGCGCCAACGCCACGCCGATCAGCTACGCTGAACTATATTCCTCCCTGCAAACCGGCGTAGTTGACGGTGCGGAAGCTGCCAATACCAACTACTTCGGAAAAAAGTTCTACGAAGTCGCTCCCTATTGGGGCCAGGTCGGCTGGACCATCCTGACCGCGCCGATCATCATGTCGGAGAAGAAGTTCGCCAGCTTGCCCGCCGATGTGCAATCTGCGTTGATTGAAGGTGGTAACAAGGCGGCTGCCTGGGAACAGGATCATTACGCAGCCATCGACAAGAAGCGCCTTGGTGCGCTGAAGGAAAAAGGTGTGACAATCACCAAACTGGATACCATACCGTTCCAGAAAGCCGCCAAGAAAGTGCATGACGAATTTTTGACATCCGATGACGAAAAGCGGATTTTGAAAATGATCCAAGACACCAAATAGACCTCTCCCGTTAGACGCCGTGGTCGGTCGGGACTCCCCTTGTAAATTCTCAGGGGACTCCCTGGCTGGCCACAGTGCGGTTACAATGACCGCACTGAATTTCAGAAGATTACTGCAGGGGGAATAGGTGGACAAAGCAAGGCCCATTCTCGGCAAAACCGTCCATGTGCTGCGCACCGCTGTCGAATGGATTGTGGTCGCCTGCTTCATCTATATGACCTTGGCCGTCCTGGCCCAGGTCTTCGGGCGCTACGTATTCAATTATTCCATTTCCTGGACCGAGGAGACCGCCAAGTTCGCGCAAACCTGGGTCGTGCTCATGGGCGCCGGCATCACCATGCGCCGCGGGCTGCACGTGGCCGTCGATGTCCTTGCCGCCATGCTGCCGCTAGGTCTTCGCCGCGCACTGTTGTTGGTGGTTGTCTTCGGCTGTCTCTGGTTTTTGGGCATCGTCATCTACGGCAGCATTCCGCTGCTCGAACTGGGCTGGATGTTCGAAACCTCCCCGGTGCTTCAGGTTCCCATGTGGATTATCTACCTGTGCTTGCCGTTCGGGGCTGTTTACTTCGGCATTGAAATTGTCTTGTCGGTGATCAAGCGTTGGGATGACCCGTTCACCCAGCCAGCGCCGTCAGACGCGAGTAGCGCGTCATGATATTTGCCTTTTCCGCGTTCCTGGTTTTTCTCGCCATCGGCACACCCATCGTCTTTGTGCTGGGTATCGCCGCCACGCTGACGTTGATGCTGACCCAGCCAGACATCCCCATCACCATCGTCACGCAACGTATCTACGACGGGCTGAATTCTTTTACGATCATGGCGATCCCGTTTTTCGTTTTTGCCGGCACGATCATGGATGCGGGCGGCATCTCCCGACGCATTGTCGATTTTGCCACCGCCATCGTCGGCTGGATTGTCGGCAGTTTGCTGATGGTATCCGTGGTGGCGGCAACGAGCCTGGCGGCAATCTCCGGGTCCGGATCGGCGGATGTAGCCGCGATTTCAGCAATCATGCAACCGGAACTGCGGCGTCGTAAGTATGATATCGATTTCTCCGCCGCCATCATCGCCTGTGCCGGATCGCTGGCACAGATCATCCCGCCGAGCCTGATGATGGTCATTGTCGCCCTGGTTTCCGATCTTTCCGTCGGTGCCATGTTCCTGGCTGGCGTCATACCCGGGCTGATGACCGTGCCCGGACTTTTGGCCTCGGCCTACATCCACGCGCGGCGCGGCGGACCGCAATACCGCGAAGTGCAGCCCTTTACCATGGAGCGGCTACGCAAATCTTTCTTGGCCGCCATCCCTGCGCTCGGCATGCCGGTGATCATTATCGGCGGCATCATCGGTGGCGTGTTTACGCCGACGGAAGCCGCCGCCGTGGCGGTTCTGTACGGTCTGTTGATCGCCTTGTTCGTTTATCGCGACCTGAAGGTCCGGCAATTGCCGGGGCTGATCCTGCAAGCCGCAGCCCTGTCGGCAGCCGTCATGACAATCATCGGCACGGCCAGCATCTTCGGTTGGTTGGTAGCCAGCGCCAACGTGCCGGCGCATTTGGCCGCCTGGATCAAAACCATCACCTCCCAGGCCTGGACTTTCCTTATTCTGGTCAACGTGCTGCTCATGCTGATCGGCATGTTCATGGAGAGCTTGGCGGCGATCCTCATTTTGGTCCCGGTACTCATGCCCATCGCCATCAGCTTCGGCATCGATCCCATCCACTTCGGCTTGGTCGTCGTCATGAACTTTGCCATTGGTATGGTGACGCCGCCTTATGGTATCACGCTGTTCGTCGCATCCAGTGTTGCGGAGCGTAACATCATCCAGGTTTCGCGGCGCATCTTCTGGCCGTGGCTGATGATGACCCTCATTCTATTGCTCGTCACCTTCGTCCCCGAGATCGGCCTGTTCCTGCCGCGCCTCGCGGGCCTGTTATAGGGAACAGTTGTCATGACCAAATTCGACCTGATCATCAAAGGCGGCCGCGTCGCCACGGCTGCCGACGTCTTCCATTGTGATATCGGCATCAAGGATGGCCGCATCACTGCCCTGGCTGATAATCTCGACGGTGCGGACGAGGTGATTGATGTAGCTGGCGCGACCATAACACCGGGTGGTGTCGATGCCCATTGCCACCTGGATCAACCGTCCATGGACGGCTCTGTGTGCGCCGATGATTTTACTTCTGGGACACGTTCGGCCGCTGCCGGCGGTACGACAACAGTGATTCCCTTCGCCTTGCAAATGCGTGGCCTCAGCCTCAAGGAAGCCGTCGACGACTACCACAAGCGTTCCGATGGCAAAGCCTTGGTAGATTACGCCTTCCACCTGATCGTCACCGACGCAACACCGCAGGTCTGCGGCCAGGAACTACCAGCGTTGCTGCAGGATGGCTATTCATCGTTCAAGATTTATATGACCTACGATGACCTTAAACTCGACGACGGCCAGATCCTCGACGTCCTGGCCGTCGCCCGCCGTCATCAAGGCATGGTGATGATCCATGCTGAAAACAGCGAATGCATAACCTGGCTGACGGACAAGCTGGAGCAAGCCGGCAAGTTGGCACCGAAATACCATGCGACGTCGCGGCCCGGCCCGGTCGAGCGCGAAGCCACTCACCGTGCGATCACATTGGCGGAATTGATCGATGTTCCCATCCTCATCGTTCATGTGTCCTCAGAACAGGCAGTTCAAGAGATACAACGCGCGCAGCGCCGCGGCCTAAAAATTTATGGCGAAACGTGCCCACAATACCTGTTCCTCACCGAGGACGATTTAGATAAGCCCGGCTTCGAGGGTGCCAAGTGCATCTGCAGCCCGCCCCCCCGGGATAAGGAAAACCAACAAGTGATTTGGGACGGATTGACCAACGGTACGTTCCAAGTGGTGTCGTCCGATCACGCACCCAGTCGCTATAACGACCCGCAAGGCAAGATGTTGCAGGGGACGGAAGCCTCTTTCCGTATCGTGCCGAACGGCATCCCGGGGATTGAAACCCGCCTTCCGCTATTGTTCTCTGAAGGCGTTGGCAAGGGGCGCATTGATCTGCAAACTTTTGTCGCCCTGACCGCGTCGAACGCCGCTAAAATATACGGCCTCTACCCGCGCAAGGGCACCATTGCGGTCGGCGCTGATGCGGATATAGTTATCTGGGATGATCATCGGAAGGTCACGATCACCAACGATATTCTCCACCATAACGTCGACTATACGCCCTACGAAGGTATTGAGGTGACCGGTTGGCCGCGCACGGTACTCAGTCGTGGACAAGTTGTCGTTGAGGATGGTGAGGTCAAAGGCAAAGCCGGCCACGGCCAGTTTCTGCCATGCGATCCGCCGGAGAAAGCCGCGCCCCTTGGCCGGTCCGTGACGGATTTCCAACCCGCATAAATTCTGGATGTTTATTTACCGGTAAACTTCGCTGGCCGTTTTTCAACGAACGCAGCAATGCCTTCATCGTGATCGTCTGTTTGCCACAAAAGAAGTTTACGTTCCAAGCTGAGGCTCTCATCTAAGGGTCTGCCATAGGTCATGAGGATTTCCTCCTTGGCCATGCGGACCGCAATCGGTGAATTGACAGCAATTATTCCCGCAATTTCGATGGCCCGGGCCACAGTTTGCTCTTTTGGTGTGACCTCAACGGCAAGGCCCCAGTCACAGGCTGTTTCAGCGTCGATAAATTCGCCGCTCAAGACCATCTTCATGGCCCGCGCCTTGCCGATGGCACGAGGCAGGCGCTGGGTACCACCGTCGCCCGGAAAGGCCGCGATCTTCACCTCCGGTGTCCCGAATTGCGCGTCCTCCCCGGCAATAACGATATCACAGAGCAGTGTCAGTTCGCAGCCCCCTCCAAGGGCATAGCCATTGACCGCCGCTATCAAGGGCTTTGGAAATTTTTCAATGGTCTTCCAAGCCTTTAGGCGATCGGCGGCCGCCCACATGGGGAAGCCATCTTCCGGCATCTCCTTGATATCGGCTCCGGCGGAAAAGGCCCGGTCGTCGCCAGTTATAACCACGCAGCGGATTTCGTCGTTTGCCGCCGCCTCGTCAAGTGCCGCCGCAACATCAACCAATAATGATTTGGAAAGCGCGTTCAGTGCCTTGGCCCGATTCAACGAAATCAGCAGAACATGATTAGCAGGTGTTGTGACGTTGATATTTGCCATTGGCATTGTCCTCAATTCTTGGGTATTGGAGCCTCGACATGAATGAGGCTTTCGTGTCGCAACTCCAACCATAGGTCTTCGGGGAGTTTCTCGTCAAACATCGCCAAGGTTCGATGCACGTCGGCGGCGGATTTCATACCTGGGAGAACACTGGCAACAACCGGATGAGCGAGCGGGAATTGCAGCGCCACAGCCGCAAGGGAAGCCTTGTGTGATGCCGCGATCAGTTGCATGCGGCGCACCTTGTCTACTATTTCCGGTGGCGGTACAGCATCGAAATAGGTCGTCCCGTTAACGGGGCCGCGTGCAAGGATTCCCGAATTATAAGGTGCGCCAACGATGATGCCGACACCACGTTGCTCACAGTTTGGCAAAAAGGTCGTCAATGAGTCATGCTCAAGCAAGGTGTAGCGCCCGGCAAGCAGGAAACAATCAAAATCGGCGGCTTCCAGACACGCTGCACATACTTCCCAGTCATTTACCCCGACGCCCACTGCGGTGATGGTGCCGTTGTCGCGAAGTTTTGCCAAAGCCGGATAGGCCCCCTCCATTGCTTCCCGAAAGCGCAGGCCCTGATCGCCGGCCTGATTGTGTGGATCGATGTCGTGTATCAATGCGAGATCAATCCGATCCAGATTCAGGCGCTGCAGGCTTTCGTCCATGGACCGCATGACGCCGTCATAACTGTAGTCGTAACGAACCTGAAACGGCAGGCGGTGGGCATCATCTGAAGGCAAGGTGTGGCCAGAAGGCAACGGGTCCAAGAGCCGCCCGACCTTGGTCGACAGGACGAATTCCTGACGGGGCCGACCCGAAAGCGCTCGGCCCATGCGTTGTTCTCCCAATCCATTGCCGTAAAGCGGTGCCGTGTCGAAATAACGGACCCCTGCCGTATAACTTTTGTCGACGGCATCGAAGGCATCCGAGTCCGATACCGGGCCATACAGATTTCCGACTTTGGAACCGCCGAAGCCGAGCGCCGTAAGGGTTAATTTGGTTCGGCCAAGTAAACGCCGTTCTTTGGGACTTGTTCCCATCGCCTGCAATTCCAAAAGGATTTGTTGATGTGATGATAGTGTCTGAAGATTACGTCATGCACAACGAGGGCATTGTTAAAGGAGAGCGGTCATATTGTTCAACTGGCGTACATATAATATACTAATTAAATTCTTATTACATACATATGATATTCGTGGAATAAATAATTTTCTGACCTCGACACAGCAACTAATTTTGAACAGCTTTATGGAGTTGATCATGAATGAACCCTCGAAAAAGTCCAAACCCGTAACGCCCCGTACGCGCGGTGAAGGCGCGATACGGGTGTACAATAAATTGCGGGAGGACATCCTTCGCATGAACCTTGAGCCTGGAGAGTTGCTCGACGATGTTAAAATTGGCAAGCAGTTTAATCTCTCCAGATCCCCGGTCCGCGAGGCGTTGATACGATTGTCGGCCGAAGGTCTGGTTAAAACGCTACCGAACAAAAGCACTTTGGTCGCGCCTATCAACATTGTAGAGTTTTCTCAGTTTATTGATGCTCTGGATTTGATGCAACGCGCGACCACCCGCCTTGCAGCTAAACTGAGGACCGGGCAGGAACTTCAGGACATCAAGGACAAACAGAAAATGTTTGACAATGCCCTTGCCAAACGCGATGCCCTGATGATGATTGAAGCCAACTACGGGTTTCATGTTGCGATCAGCATAGCCGGGAAAAATTCGTATTTTACACAATTCACCGCCCGCCTTCTTGATGAAGGGCGGCGCATGTTACGTCTGTATTTCCGCTCCTTTGTAGATACGCTTCCCCCTGAAATTGCAGATGAACATAACCAGTTGATCAAGGCCATTGAAGACCGGAACGAGGATCTGGCGGAACAACTGGCACATCAGCACGTCATTCAGGTCAGTGATTCTTTCCTGTCTTCGCTTGGTGTCCGACATACATCCGAAATGGCTATAGAGGCGTTAGGTGAACAGGCTTTGTCACGTTAACAGGCCATCCTCTGACAATGCCATACAATGTGTTCTCTCACGACGCCGAACAAAAAACCTACCCCTTCAGCAAACAAATAATTTCCCTGGTATCGATTTTGAATTCCCTGTTCCCTATAGAATATTACCCTGTTATTTTTTTAGGGAAATTCCGCTGAATGTTAAGGAAACCCTGCGGTCACGGAGGCCATTTTCGGACAATGGTACAAATCTTAGATTATTTCCCTGTATTTTCCCTGTTTAACAGGGAATTTCTTGGAGGCGAGTTCGCTTGAGACTGCGCCCACCACCACTCTTCTCCGTGCGAACTCTCGCTCAGGGCACTGTCAGAGGAAACAAACTTGAGTCATCAATGCTTGTTTCGTAGCTTCTCGAGATGAGAAACCCATTCCGTTACTTCAAGACTTCACCCGAGATTATTCGCTTGGCAGTGATGATGTATATTCGTTTTCCTCTGTCGCTGCGGCAGGTCGAGGATCTGCTCCACGAACGCGGCATCGATATTTGCCATGAGACGGTGCGTGCATGGTGGAACCGGTTCGGGCCAGTGTTTGCGGCAGAGATTAGGAAAAAGCGAGTTGAATCTGCGCGGATTCATATCCAATGGCGTTGGCACCTTGATGAGGTATTTGTTCGAATTAGTGGTGAAACTCACTACCTCTGGCGCGCCATTGACCACGAAGGAGAAATCCTGGAGGCGTTTGTTACCAAACGACGGGATCGCAAGGCAGCATTGAAATTCCTACGTAAAACAATGAAACGTCACGGGCTTCCTAAAGCAATTGTTACTGACAAACTTCGGTCTTACCGAGCCGCTATGAAGGTGATCGGAAATGAGGTTATTCAAGAGACAGGAAGATGGCTTAATAATCGGGCTGAGAACTCACATCAACCATTCCGACGACGAGAATATGCGATGGCAAGATTTCGAGACGCAAAGGCGTTGCAGATATTCGCTTCAATTCACTCGTCAATTTACAACCATTTCAACCATGACCGGCATTTAGTTCCCCGCAATATTTTCAAAGAAACCCGGTCTGCTGGCCTAGCTGAATGGCGTCAATTCGCCGCTTGATATTTATTGATCAGAGCATGCGCAGGCGCACTGCTATTTCTCTGACATCGCCCCAACTAACGTTAAAATTATGGAGCTAGATTAAATTCAGGTAATGTAAATCAGGCCTCGAGGTGGTTGCAGACCGCAACGGAGGAAAGAATGAATTTTACACAGTTAAGAGCCTTTCACGCAGTCGCTGCAACCGGAGGATTCACCAAGGCGGCGGAATCCTTGAACGTCACACAGCCAGCAGTCACCCGCCAAATGAAGGCGCTTGAGGAGGATTACGGAATTGCGCTCTTCCATCGCCAAGGCCATCGTCTGGAATTAACTGAGGCAGGGCAAGATCTTTTCAATGTCAGCCAAAGAATATTTGGCTTGATCGCCGAAGCCGGCGATATTGTGACGGGTGAATCTCAGTTGCAAGGCGGCAGTCTTCGTGTTGGAGCAGACAGCCCTTACTACATCATGGAAATCCTAGCCGCCTTCAAGGAGCAATATCCTTCCATGTCGTTGTCTGTTTCCATGAGCAACGCAAAAGATTTGTTTCGCGCGTTACGAAATTTTGAGATCGATGTGGGCATGATTACCGCTATCGATTTAGCGCCCGAGTTCGTTGGCAGAACTTTCACGCAGCTCCTGCTCACGTTGTTGGTGCCGGAAAATCATAGTTGGAGCCGGCATAAAACGATTTCGTTGTCGGAATTGAAAGATCAGCCGATCATTTTGAGGGAGCCCACATCCGTTACTTGTATGCTCTTCAAAGAAGCACTTCAGATTGCAGGGGTTGAGGCGAACGTCGTCATGGAGTTGCGAAACCAAGTCACGGTCCGCGAAGCCGTTGCCGCTGGATTGGGGTTTGCGCCAGAACTCGCCGGTGGCATGCGCCAGGACGAACGTTTGCATCGAATAACCATCATTGAGGCCCCGGACCCATGTCATGAATATATCACATGCCGAAAGGATCTATATTCACTCAGAAAAGTCCAAGCGTTCTTCGATATTGCTGAAAAAGTTGCGCCGGTACTGGTGAAACGGAAAATCTTGACCTCCCCATTACAAGGAAAACATAACTAAAAGTTATAAAATAATATTTTTTTTGACTTGCCCTCCGGTATTCAATTGAGGTTATTCAGCATTAGGCACCCTATTGTTCTTTCCACCTGAATAGGTGGCGTAACAGGAGGCAATGAAGTCAGCTTGCTTCACAGTTTTGGCGGCCGCACTCTAACGTGTAATGCCCACCACTAACGTTGAATCCTGTTTTTACGCCGTTGAACTGCAAAATATTTCTTGTATTTGAGCGATCAGGAGCACGACGCATTGCGGGGAAAAATGGACGATATTCAAATTAACTCGGACCGTCTGTGGGCGAGCCTCATGGAGATGGCGGAAATCGGTGCGACCCCGGCGGGCGGCGTGTGCCGGCTCACGCTCACAGATCTCGCCCGTGAATCCCGTGATTTGTTCATAGCGTGGTGTGAGGACGCGGGTTGCGTGACCCACTTCGATACCGTCGGCAACATATTTGCGCGTCGCCCCGGCACCGATGAAAACCTGCCGCCCGTCATGACCGGTAGTCATCTCGACTCTCAACCTACAGGCGGAAAGTTCGACGGCACTTATGGAGTTCTCGCTGGCGTTGAGGTGATCCGCACCCTCAATGAGCATGAGATTGAAACCGTTGCGCCCGTGGAAGTGGCCGTATGGACTAACGAAGAGGGATGCCGGTTTACACCCTCCATGTCAGGCTCCGGCGTATTTTCCGGGGTCTATGATCTCGATTTCATCCTCGCGCGCGAGGATGAAAACGGTGTCAGTATCGGTGCTGAATTGGAGCGTATTGGTTATGCGGGAACCACGCCCACGGGTGAGCGGGCAGTTGCCGCGTATTTCGAGGCCCATATCGAGCAAGGCC
>JAJFIJ010000138.1 GCA_021775105.1 Rhodospirillales bacterium
CCCTGTTCCCTGATTGCCTCATAGATCGCCTGGTTTTCGCGCGGATAAATTATATCAACACCGCCCCCCAGCGCCGCCAATGTGCCGCTGGACAACGCTCCACGGTGAGCCGCTGCGTCTATTCCCCGTGCCAGCCCCGACACGATCATCAAACCACTGCTTCCGAGATCATGGGAAAGTTGCTCGGCAAAACGCTGTCCGTTAAGGGAAGAGTTTCTTGCCCCGATAATGGCGACGGCGCGTTTGTTTAACAGTTCAATCCGGCCAAGCACACTTAACAGGGGCGGGGCATCATCAACATGGCGAAGTCGCGGTGGGTATCGCGGGTCATCACGGGTGATCAGGGCGGCCCCCAGTTCATGGTGTGCCGCCACTTCTTTCTCTGCCGTATCCAAACTGCATATCCTTATTTTTCCGTTCATGCCGCCGCGCCGGGCGATCTCGGGAAGGGCATCAAGCGCGAATTTCGCTGAGCCGAACCGTGACAGGAGTTTGTAGAAGGTATGCGGCCCAACATGCGATGACCGGGCCAGTTGAAGCCATTCGATAGTATCGGAAAAGTTACATTGATGATGTTTATTGTCACGCATAAAGTGTATTATGCAAATATCAGTGCTGACGTCAATATATGACCTGCTGGGATATTTCCGATCAGTAGGGGGAGAATACCCCTCTGCCTTTTGACATATTCTGAAACACACAACTTTACATGAGCGAATTATACTGAACCTTGAGGTCGCAGGAAGATATGGGTGTCTGTAATACGTATCCGCGGGAAATGGTGACTAATTTGATTGGAACGCATAATTCCGACACGCCATCAGGTATGAAAAACGAAGGCCCGTTTGATATTCTGTCAGCCTTGCCATTTGTCGGCGTTCTGATAATAGGCGTAACTGGCGAAGTGCTGTATGCCAATCCTAAATGGCTGGAGCTCAGTAGGGGATTCTGCCGGGACAGGGAAGAATGGCTGATCACCGTTCATAAATCAGACCGAGCGCGCATCAAGTCCCTCTGGCAGCAGGCGTGTATCGATAAATCTGTATTTGATGAAGAATTCCGTCTGGAAACTGAAGGCCAGGATAACACATGGGTGATCTGTCGCGCTTTACCGGAGATCGACAGCGAAGGGACCCTGTGGGGCTATGTCGCAACAGTCGTCGATATTTCAGATCGAAAACGCGCTGAAATCGCGATCTCCTCTCAAGCGGAACTCTTTCGGATGCTGCACCGGACTGCCCTTATCGCTAACGCTTCGACGTCGTTGGAAGGGGTCATTGAGCGATGTCTGGAAATTATGCGCAATTATGGGAAGTGGCCTTTGGCGCACGCATTTTTCAGAGCGATGGGGCCGGGAACGCCATTTGTGTCGGGCAATATATGGAGCGATGACGATGCGGACTCATACCCTGAACTCAGACAACTTACCGCAATAACCAACTACAATATTGGTGAAGGGCTGATTGGGCGGGCTGCGGAAACACAGAACCCGGAATGTGCAAATGTCAGTACAAACGCTGATCCGTGTTATCGAACAGAAGCCCTGTTAGCTGAAAATATTCGTAGCGTTCTGGCCTTGCCAGTTAAAACAGATCTGGATGTCGTCGCGGTTATCGAATTTTTTTCCGAAACTGAGATCAGGACGGATGATAGCGTTGTTAGTGCGCTGGTTCAGGTTGCCGAACAGCTGGCAAGAGTTGCCGATCGCAGCGGTGCGAAAAACGCGCAGGAGACAAACGAGATGGAGATGTTTGCCAAACTTGGCGAACTGACAGACAAGGAACAACGTCTGGAGAAACAGGGTTCGGAACTCGTTGAAATGGCCGAACAACTATCCATAGCTAATCGTACTCTGGAAGAACGGGTCGAGCAGCGCACCCGGGAGTTTCAAATTGCCAAGGAAGATGCAGAAGTCGCGAACCGGAGTAAAACGGAATTTTTGGCGAATATGAGCCATGAACTGCGCACCCCCCTGAACGGTATTATCGGGTTTGCGGAAATTCTTGAGCAGGAAATATTTGGCCCGATCAAGAACCCGATATATGCGGATTATGTCAAGGATATACATAGTTCCGGTCGTCACTTGCTGAAGGTTATTTCTGATATTCTGGATGTCTCGCGGATTGAGGTCGGAAAAATCGAGTTGGATGACGATGTAGTCGATGTTGCCGAGTTGGTGGGAGAATGTGTGCCCATGCTGGAAGAACGCGCGCGTCAGGCAGGGGTCAAGATCGTCACGGAATTTGAAGCAGGTTTGCCGTTGGTGCATGCGGATGGGCTCAGATTAAAACAGATATTGATCAACTTGTTGGCAAATGCGGTTAAATTCACTCCCAAGCGAGGCCGAATTACCGTCAGTAGCACAGTTTTGAGAGACCGCTCATTGAGGATAGTCGTCAGCGATACGGGCGTCGGGATCGCCAAGCATGACCTTCCGGAAGTTATGAAAATGTTTGGTCAGGCCCGTCAGGGGCATACCCGAACTCACGAAGGTGCCGGGATCGGACTGGCGCTGGCGCGTGAACTTGCTCATCTTCACAACGGTACACTTGAAATTGAAAGTGAACTTGGCAAGGGAACAAATGTGATTTTGACCCTGCCGCCCGAACGAACGCTGGAAAAACATGTAAAAAGCGAGATCAGTTGCTAACCTTTTTTACCGATCTTGCTTTCTTCACCCTTTAGCAGACGCTGGATGTTTTCGAGATGGCGCACAATCACCAGAACAGCCAGTCCGCCAGCCATCAACGCGACGTTCGGCATCTTCATATACAAGGCAATTAATGGAGCTGCGGACAGGGCAACCAGGGCCGCCAGAGACGAATAACGGAATGTCCCCGCAATCAGCAGCCATGTTGCGCAGGCTCCGACACCAACCGGCCATGCACTGACCAGCAATACGCCGAGTGTCGTCGCCACGCCCTTGCCGCCCTTGAATCTGAGCCAGACTGGAAAGTTGTGTCCGACAACCGCCATGAATCCGCCAATCAGTCCGGCATCTGCCCCCCAGATATAAGCCAGCGACAGGCTTGCCGCGGCACCTTTGCCGGAATCACATACCAGGGTCAGGAAGGCGAGAAACTTGTTACCCGTGCGAAGCACGTTGGTTGCACCGATGTTTCCTGATCCAATGTCGCGAATATCTCCCAATCCGGCCATTCGGGTCAGAACCAGACCGAAAGGGATGGAACCGAGCACATAGCCGCCAAGCGCTGACAGCGCGTAGACAGAATTCAGGCTGAGGTCATTGTCCATGGGTCAGATCAGACTTTGGTGTCGTGAATGATGCGGCCATCAACGACTGTCAATAATGCCTGGCCCTGTACCGGTCGTCCGTCAAAGGGCGAGTTTTTGGATTTCGACAGTAATGTCTTGTCCGACACCTTCCAGCCGCGGTCCGGATCAATCAAGGTAAGATCGGCTGCCGCTCCCTTGGTTAAACGCCCGGCTGGCAATGCCAGCAACTCGGCAGACTTGCGGGTCACCAGATCAATAGCGCTGATCAAATCCATGTGGCCGTTATGGAAAAGTTCCAGCGTGATCGGCAGCAGTGTCTGAATGCCGACCCCACCGGGGGCAGCTTCGGCAAATGGCAGTCGTTTTGATTCTTCATCCTGCGGAAGATGATCAGAGGCGATGGCATCAATGGTGCCGTCTTTCAGGCCTTCGACAACCGCTTGGCGGTCAGACTCAATCCTGAGTGGCGGCGAGAGTTTGGCGAACGTCCGGTAATCGCCAACGGCCATTTCGTTCAGCGCGAAGTAGGGCGGTGAGGTATCGCAGGTGATGGCAAGGCCCCGACCCTTGGCGCGTCGAACCGCATCTATGGCCTTGGCTGTCGACAAATGGGCAAAATGCAACCGACCACCCGTCAGTTCAACAATCCGGATGTCGCGCTCAACCATAATAACTTCTGATTCTGGCGGGTTGCCGACAAGTCCGAGGCGCGTCGCCGTTTCCCCGGCGTTCATTGAACTTCCGCGCGACAGAGATGGTTCTTCGGGGTGCTGGGCAATCAGCAGGCCAAAGGTTTTGGCATAACTCAATGCCCGGCGCATAAGCTGGGCGTCGGCAATGGTGTTGAAGCCGTCGGTGAAGGCAACGGCACCAGCCTCGGCCAGCATGCCCAATTCGGCAATTTCCTCACCTTCCAGGTTCTTGGTGACGGCGGCGTAGGGGTAGACCTTGGCCAGTCCCAGCTTGCGTGCTCGGCGGGCGACGAATTCAACGCCCGACATGTCATCAATCACGGGGTCGGTATTGGGCAGGCAGACGATCGTCGTGACGCCACCTGCGGCGGCTGCCCGTCCGGCAGTCGCCAGTGTTTCCTTTTGCTCGTCACCCGGCTCACCCAGACGCGCGCGGATATCGACCAACCCCGGGATCAGGCAATGCCCCTGACACTCCATGACTTCCGCGCCTTCCGGCGTGCCATCGCTGAACAAGCCTTCGCCGAGATCGACAATGGTCTCACCGTCAACCAGCAATCCACCCAAAACATCCAGCCCGCTTGCCGGATCAATGATCCGGGCATTGGTGAAGGCTTTCCGCCGGGCTAAGTTGTCGATACCCATCAGAGGTTCCTCAATTCGGAATCATCCAGGTTTTCGGTGAGAATTTCAAGGCACGCCATCCGCACAGCGACCCCCATCTCGACCTGCTCGCGAATAACGCTGCGACCGAAATCGTCGGCAACTTC
>JAJFIJ010000139.1 GCA_021775105.1 Rhodospirillales bacterium
ATGGTTGGGAAACCACAATCTCAACACAGGACAGACCCTGCCCGTTAATATTCAGAACAAAAACTATCCAAACTACCGCGTGAGCGGTTTAGTCCTCTGACCCAAGGCGGACAAAGCAGCGGGGGAAATGCAGCTGTTTAATGCGAACGTACTAACGGTCCTATTCCAGATTAAGGACTTTCTTGCCAAATTCAATTATTACATAGCCGATCCCTATGGCAATTAGACTTAGCCCAATCAAAAAAACAAACGTCAATTCAGGAAACCATCCTAGTATTCTGGTAAGTGCTGTGTCCTTGACGCCATCGTCAGGTACCGCGCTGACCCGGGTTAGTTGATCCATTTCTTTCTGGTCGGATTTCAGATGGTTTGACATTTTTGATATAACTTTCTGATCCGGATCAGGAATAACGTTGTGTTTTCTACCACCACAAATATCAACCGTATTCTTACGCCTGCGGTCGGTTGATATCGGTAGTATACATAACAAGCCTATGAAAAACAGAATGTCTGATTCTGGCTAATTTTTGCCGAAAACCGTGCCACCAGATTTCGTCTGGTTCCAAGGGTGCAGCGGATATTTTATTTCAATTCGTCTGATGATTAAGGGGAGTGTCGCAGCTTTTCTGAGAATCCGTATCATGTCGTCAGCCATCCCCCATCAGTGAAAACGGTGCCCAGAACAGGGGATGGGCATAACTGAACAGCATGTTTCCCTGCGGGCTGGCGAAACCGGATTTATCAATCAATTCAAGCATCGACTGACGTAGCGCCTGAGAACGCGACAACGTACGGTCAGTCGCCTGACGGCGAAAAATTCCGGTCGTCAGGACCATCGCTGAATCACTTTGTACCGGCCAGTTACTGACCAGCACTGCCCGCGTTCCGGCATAGAAAAAAGCGCGCCCCAAACCGGAAACGGCTTCCGCCCCGGCGCCATCGCCCGATGCCGTATTGCACGCTGACAGCACCACCCAGTCCGCATCCATACGCAATCCCAGAATTTCACCCATCGTCAACAAACCATCATCCGTGCCTCCGGTAACGTCAGGCGACGACAGCGCGAGCGCCGGCTGTACCAAACCGTCGAGATCTCCGGGGACCAGACCATGTGTTGCGAAGGCAACCACTCGATATCTGGTCAAATCAATAGATTTGACCTGACCCTCGCTGGCCTTGGCCCTGAGAAACAGGTTTTGGCCGCTGTCACCGCCAAGCGCACGGGCCATGTTTTTCATTTCCGTCGCCGTGTCCGCCAATCGCGGCAATTGCGAAAGCCCGGCCTGTTCAAGTCCGCGCGTCTCGGGGGCGGAGCGAAGCAGCAACTTCGCCGCCCCCTGGACGTCTATGGAATTTTCACTGATCTGAACGGCTCCCTGTGACGGGTTGAACACAGGGTCTCCGAACCCAATAAAAGCCTGACGCTGTTTATCGCCGGGCGGCAACAGCCTTAACGTTCGAAGCGCACTGACAGACGGGATCAGGGTTACTGCATGGCGTTTTACCAGCCACGGAGCCGAACGATAATTTGAAAAGCGAATCTTTGGGGTTCCCTCAAGTTTGAAAGGTTCGGATGGCAGCAGGGATAGAGGAAGACGGCCAAGCGGGCCATGCGCGACAATCAGAAGGTTTGTCGCATCGCGGAATGTCGTTTCCACGGGTTTCAGAAAATTCCGGTAAATATCGTAAGCCGCTGAAAAATCAAAATCAGGCGTCCCGCCAACGGTGGCCAGTCTGGGCTCCAGGGCACTGCGCAGGTGATAGACCAAATCGTCCAGTTCGTCGTCACCAATATTGATCGCGTGAAACCGGGCGGTTCCCCGTTTGGGGACGGCCCAGACATAACTCTGATCTGTGCCGATGTAGAACGAAAGCAATGCCTCACCGGAGCGCAGGCTTTTTTGCAGCGCCTCGATCGTCGGCGGTTTCGGGTTTATCAGATTGGCGTATTCGGGAAAGCTCTTTTCAAGTTCCGACATCAGCGCCGAACGGGCGGTTCGCAGTTTGTCGATCCGAAGACGCAGTTCGGCAACGACACCGGGGTCCTGTTGATCTGTCGGCGCACCCAGCGCGTCCGCCAGACGGGTGAACAGGGCGGCAATCCGTTTTCTGGCGTCCTGTTCGCGGCGCACGATATCGGCGAGCTGTTGATTGGCGGCAAAAGCGCGTGCTCCGGACGCGGCGACAGCCTGCTGCACGCTGCCGCCGCGGGCCGTTTCAGCCATTTGAAACGCTTCTTCAACGATATCAAAATCAACTCCGCGGGACAGTTTTCCGTCCTGAATTCGGGCCAGCAATCCGATGTAGGATTCCAGAATTGCCGCACGCCAGACAAACTTTGTCGAATTGGTTTCGCTTTCGCCCTCGCGCGGTCGTGATCGCGCCAGGTAGTAGGGCAGGGACGCTCTGAATCCAGACAGCGCCTTGTCGTCTTCACTCAAAGCAGCATTCGCCATCGCAATCAGGGCAGCACTTTGCGCCGTTTCCGGGTGTTTCTTGCCAAGCTTGGCGAGCTGGCGTTGGTGTTTAGGGGTCAGGTAGGAAAGTGCTTCCTCGGCGCGGTCAACCTTGATCAGGGTGATGATGGCGGACGGTTGGCCCGAGATCATTCGTTCAAGCAATTTCTGACGTTCGGCCAACCCGTTGATCATTTGATCGAATTCGACCATCGCCTCTGCCCACTCTCCATCCGCTGCCAGCGCGGCTCCCAGAACGCGGCGCGTAACAGCGACCTTGCGCGTGTCGCCGGAACTTCCCGTAGCCTGGAATATCTTGATCGCCGCCAGCCCCAGTTCCCGGGCATCTTCCAGACGTCCCTGAGCCAGCAGAATTTCAGCAAGCTTGCGGGCGAGATCGGCCGTCGTCGCACTGCTTTTACCGAGTTTCGACAGCAGTTCCAGCAGGGCGCCCCTGACCACCACCTCGGCTTCGACGATCCGCCCCTGACGCAGCAGATTATCGGCCAGCGATTTTTTCCGATTGGCGATCTTTGATGGCCGGACGTCATCGTCGGTTGTTTCGCCAAGACGTTTCAGTTCTTCACGGCGAAACTTCTCAGCCTCCTGCCATTTGCCCTGCATTTCGAGGATCAGCGTCTTGAGAGTGAGTTCTTCCAGATCAAACCGAAACAACGCACGGGCGGGAATCCGGCGTTTTGCCCGCATTTTTCCGATAACCCTCAGGGCATTGTTACGGGCATCTTCCGCCGCATCAAAGTTTCCGCTACGCGCATGAATTTGGGCCAAGCCGCGATAGCCAACCGGCGTCAGCCGCGCATCAAGGGCTTGTTCAATGGCCGATATGGCATTTTTGAAGTTCCCGGCAGACATTTCCGCGAACGCGATGTTCTTGTAAATGGCGTGTTTGGCCCGGCCACCCAGGTCCGCTTTCCCGGCATATTTGGCGGCGTGCCGAAAATCACTCAATGTCTGTGCATTGCGCCCGACCTTTCTCGCCGCGCTGCCGCGTTCCGAATAAAATTCCACCAACTCCCTGACATCAGCCGACGCAGGGGGGTTTTGGTCTGCGGCAGCCAGGTCGCGCTCGACCTTTTGGGGTTCCGCAATTTTTTGTTGATTGAGGATTGCGGTAACATCCTCAATGCTCCTGGGCGGGGCAACAAATGAAACATCACGCTGTTCTGTCGTGATTTCCCTGGCTTCTTTCAAAGAAACCGTATTCGTCGATTGGCAGGCCGCGAGCAAGCTTGTCAGAACCAATATGCCGACAACGGATACCAGGCGCGCAGCGCCAAATTTTATATTTGAAACGCATGCAGAATCACTGAAATTCAGTCTCATTTCCGGTCACTCACCAAAGAAATCATTAAAAACCCCAAGTCTGGCAAACCAGCGTTGGCGATTATAACAAATTCAAACCGGAATGTCGCCAAATCACAGGCTTTTCCGGAAGGATTCGGTTAATATCGCTTGCCAACCGGGTGATCTGCAAATATACAAGCGCCGACAAATTCCCCTGATTCCGGAGGTGCCGTATGGCCCGCGTTACCGTAGAAGATTGCGTTACCAAGATTCCCAATCGTTTTGATCTGGTGGCCATGGCCGCTCAGCGTGCCCGTGACATCTCTGCCGGTGCGTCACTGACGGTGGAACGCGACAACGACAAAAACCCGGTTGTCGCGCTTCGCGAGATCGCCGATGAAACAATCCCCTTGCCGGAGCTTGAAGAAGCCCTGATCAAGGGTCTTCAGACTTACGTTGAAATGGACGAGCCGGAAGAGGACGAAATGGACCTGCTGGCGATCCAGCAGGAACTGAATCCGGGCCTCACTGACGAAAGCGGAGACGCGGCAGTTGTCATCAACGGTTTTCAGGATTCAGAAGAGGCGATCATGGCAGATGCCGGTGGCGAAATCATGTCGATCGGCGGAGACGCCCAGACCTGATTTTCAATTCACTGATTGAATTTCCAAAAAACGGTGCGGGAATTATTTTATTTCCGCGCCGTTTTTCGTTTTTGCTGGACGATTACGCCCAAGTTCGATGTAGAATCGTTTCAGAGGTTAAATTATGATTCGTCAATTCGAACTTGTGGAAACAGTAAAAGCCTATGAGCCGGGTGCCGATGAAGACGGGCTCAACCGCGCCTATGTCTTCGCCATGAAGGCGCACGGCTCGCAGACCCGTGCTTCAGGCGATCCCTACTTCTCCCACCCTCTAGAAGTTGCCGGTATCCTGACCCGCTACAAGGTCGACTCAGCGACCATCATTACGGCCCTGTTACACGACACCATTGAAGATACCTCAGCGACTGCCGAAGACATCAGGGGTATGTTTGGTGATGAGGTCGCCAGACTGGTTGACGGCGTCACCAAACTGACACGGATCGAGTTTCAGTCCGATCAGGCCAAACAGGCCGAAAATTTTCGTAAATTTGTTCTCGCCATGTCGGAAGACATCCGCGTTCTTCTGGTCAAGCTGGCAGACCGTCTGCACAACATGCGGACCCTGCATTTTATAAGCAAACCGGAAAAACGCCTGCGCATCGCCAACGAAACCATGGATATCTATGCCCCACTGGCTGAGCGCATCGGTATGCAGACCATGAAGGCCGAACTGGAAGATCTGGCGTTTGCAGAAATTAATCCCGACGCCCGCAAATCAATCCTGCGACGCCTGAATTTCCTGCGTGACAAAGGCGAGGACGTGATTTTGCGGGTCATTATCGAGCTCAAGGATCTACTCTCTGAGCATGGCATCAACGCACAGGTCATCGGACGCGAGAAAACACCGTATTCGATCTGGCGGAAAATGCAGAAAAAGGATGTCGGGTTCGAACAACTTTCCGACATCATGGCCTTTCGCGTTGTCGTTGACAGCGTTGATGACTGTTACAAGACACTGGGCGTTGCCCACAGTGCCTACCAGGTGGTGCCAGACCGCTTCAAGGATTACATCTCTACGCGCAAACCGAACGGCTATCAGTCGCTTCACACCGGTATATTCGGCCCCGAACGCCAGCGCATCGAGTTACAGATCAGAACTCATGAAATGCACGAGATTGCCGAAGGCGGATTTGCCGCGCACTGGAACTACAAACAGGGCGGAGAACTGAAAGAGGGTAAACAATATCGCTGGCTTCGTGACATGCTCGACATTCTAGAACACGCTGCCGGTCCGGAAGAATTTCTTGAACATACCAAACTTGAGATGTTTCAGGATCAGGTGTTCTGCTTCACGCCCCGCGGTGACCTGATCAATCTGCCACACGGCGCGACCCCGGTCGATTTTGCCTATGCCGTTCATTCAGAAGTCGGTGATCGCTGTGTCGGGTCGAAAATCAATGGCCGGATGATGCCGCTGCGCAGTCAACTTCGCAACGGTGATCAGGTCGAGATCGTAACCTCGAAGGCGCAAACACCGTCACCGACATGGGAACGTTTCGTCGTCACCGGCAAGGCCCGCTCGCGGATCAGGCGTTTTATCCGTCTTCAGGAACGCGAAGAATACGAAAAACTGGGCCGCTCCATTCTTCAGCGGGTGTTCAAGGACGAGGGGTATGACCTCACCGACAAGGGATTGTCGGGGATTCTCAAGAAATTTGCGCAACCAGCTGTCGAAGACCTTTGCGCCCAGGTCGGGTCCGGGCATATCACCGGACGCGGCGTTCTGGAAGCCGTATTCCCGGCCGTCAAAAGCAAGAACGATGAGCAAAACAAAAATGTCGTTCCGATTTCCAAAGCCCGCTCGAAATCCGGCAAGGTTGGTAAAGACGGCGTTTCCATTACCGGCCTGATCCCCGGAATGGCCATGCATCTCGCGGCTTGTTGTCACCCGTTACCGGGTGATCGCATTGTCGGCATTGTTGTGACCGGGAAGGGAATCACCATTCACACCATCGATTGCGACATTCTGGAGACCTTTCACGACCAGCCTGAACGGTGGCTGGACGTTGCCTGGGACAGTGATCTGGCTTCCGATATCCATCAGGGACGCATTCATCTGAGTGTATCGAATACACCGGGGGCGCTGGGTGAACTGTCGACCATCATCGCCAAAAGCAATGGCAATATCTCCAATCTGAAAATCGTCAACCGGGCGCAAGATTTTTTTGACATCCTGATCGACGTTGAAGTTAAAGACGTCAAGCACCTGACCGAGGTGATCGCCGCTCTGCGCGCCAGTCCGGCAGTTAATTCTGTTGACAGGGCAAGAGGCTGACGCGCATTTGACGATGCCGACCTATATCTCTAAACAGGTACAAACACTGGAAATTTCGCAGCATCAGTCATGTTTCATCGCCAGATTAAATCTCGTTTTTATCATAAGGTTTCCAATTTTTTCTGGCCGGCGATCGGCTGGAAACGATCCGTCCTATATCTGCTTCACCGGCTGGGCCGATTGCCCGGAACGCCTTATTCGATTGCCTGCGGTTTCGCCTGTGGTGCGGCAATTTCATTTTCGCCATTTGTCGGATTTCATTTCATTCTGGGCGCAATATGGGCCTGGATCATGCGTGCCAACATTCTGGCTTCCGCCATTGGCACGGCGATTGGCAATCCGTGGACCTTTCCATTCATCTGGGTGTGGATATTTCACGTCGGCAATCTGATGGGGGCCGGGGCAGCCCATACGGATATTTCCAAGCTCGATTTCAGTGCCCTGTTTGGCCGCCTGACGGAGGCCTCCCTGAACGGCGACATTGACGGTGTTATTGAGATTTCCACGCCGGTGTTATGGCCGATGCTTCTTGGCAGCTTGCCGACCATGGTCGCGGTTTGGTTGATTTTCTATTTTCCCCTGAAAAATATCGTGGCACGTTACCAGCATCGTCGGCTACAAAGACGCAGGAAACAGAAGAGCTCGCGCGCACAATAGAACTGAGGAATACCAAAATGACCCGATATCTTCGCCTTGGCGTCAATATCGATCACGTCGCAACCATCCGAAACGCCCGTGGCGGCGGACACCCTGATCCGGTCAAGGCGGCAAAAGTCGCTGAACAGGCCGGGGCAGATGGCATCACCGCACACCTTCGCGAAGACCGGCGCCATATTTCTGACGACGACATCACCCGCCTGACCGAAGAATTGACCGTACCGCTCAATCTTGAGATGGCGGCAACGGACGAAATGCTTGATATTGCCCTTCGACACAAACCCCACGCCGCCTGTCTTGTTCCGGAAAAGCGTGAAGAAGTAACAACCGAAGGCGGGCTTGATGTTGTCGGTGGGCATAATCATCTGGCCCCTTATGTGCGCCAGCTCGCTGAAGTGGGCTCTCGGGTATCGATGTTCATTGATCCGGACATCGACCAACTGGAAGCCTGCGCGCAGATTGGCGCGCCGGTGGTTGAGCTGCATGTCGGGGCCTATTGTGAAGCCCGGCAGGTCGAACGCGTTCGGGAGTTTGAGCGGCTTCGGACCGCTGCCGAAGCGGCGGACCGTTTGGGGTTGGAATGTCACGCCGGTCACGGCATTACATTCGATACCGTTGGTCCAATCGCCGAAATCACCAATGTCGTTGAACTTAACATCGGCCATTTCCTCATCGGTGAAGCCATATTCGGCGGTCTGGAAAGCACCATCAAACGCATGCGTTCGCTGATGGACCGGGCGACGGCCAAGGCATCTGCGTGAACTGAATGATCATTGGCATCGGCACCGATCTTTGCGATATCCGCCGTATCGAAAAAACACTTGAGCGTTTCGGCGACCGCTTCATCAACCGGCTTTATTCCGACTCCGAACAGGCCAAGGCCAACCGTCGCCCCAATCCGGCCTCGTCGTTCGCCCAGAGCTTTGCCGCAAAGGAAGCCTGCTCAAAGGCGCTCGGAACCGGGTTTCGCAAGGGCGTGTTCTGGCGTGACATGGTGGTCCGGAACCTGCCCAGTGGACAACCCTACATGGAGATCACCGGAGGCGCATTGAAACGCCTGAATGAGCTGGTCCCCGAAGGCTACATCGCCAAGGTCGACGTTTCGCAGACAGATGAATACCCCATGGCACATGCCATGGTCATAATTTCCGCCAATCCCGTGACCACAAACAGCGATTAATGATCTTTCTTGACTTGACGCCCTGATGCTGGCTTGATCGCGGCGATCTCAAGGGTAAAATTCCAAAAGAATTATTTAATAACAATATCTTATAAAGCATTTTTCTTCATGACTGACATCATCGATACAATCAAGACCATTGTTTATGCCGTCATCATTGCAATTGTGGTCCGCACATTTGCATACGAGCCGTTCAATATTCCCTCTGGTTCGATGATTCCGACCCTGCTGGTTGGCGACTATCTGTTTGTTTCAAAAACCTCGTATGGCTACAGCCGCCACTCGCTGCCGTTCAGCCTGCCGGTCATTCCGGGACGTATCCTCTATGATATGCCGGAACGCGGTGATGTCTTTGTTTTCAAAACACCCGCGGACAACAAGACCGATTTTATCAAACGTGTCATTGGTCTTCCGGGCGACACCGTACAGGTCAAGGGCGGCATTCTGAATATCAATGGTAAAGCCGTTAAGCGCCGGCGGATTGAAGAATTCGTGCACACGGACGCCTACGGCAACTCACGCCGGGTGGCGCGCTACCTTGAAACCCTGCCCAATGGTGTTCAGCATCAAATTCTGGAAGCGGACGGCGATACCGGGCCGTATGACAACACCAAGGTATTTACGGTTCCGGAAGGCCACTTTTTCGCCATGGGCGACAATCGGGACAATTCTTCAGACAGCCGCGCTTTTGGTTTCGTGCCGAAGGAAAATCTGGTTGGTCGGGCAGAATTCCTGTTCTTTTCCATAGCTGATGCCAAACCGTGGCAGCTCTGGAAATGGTTTGACAAACTGCGCCCCGGGCGAATATTTGAAGGTGTCGAATGACGGGAGAGCGTCCCCGGAAGAACCAGCCAGATAAAACCTCCGCCCGCAGCGTGGCCGGACTTGAAGCCACCATTGACTATATTTTCGCCGACAAATCACTGGCGTTAACTGCACTGACCCACTCCAGTATCGCCCGGGCAAACCAGCCGTCGAACGAACGTCTGGAATTCCTTGGTGACCGGGTTCTGGGGCTGGTCGTTGCAGAAATGCTTTTTCAACAGTTTCCCTATGAAGCGGAAGGTGCGCTTGGTTACCGTTTTCCGGCACTGGTTCGCGCCGAAGCACTGGCCCGCATCGCCGAACAACTGGGCCTCGCTGATCATCTGCTGATTGATGATCATGAATTTGCCGACAATCTGAAACGCAAAACCGGCGTGCTGTCCAATGCCTGCGAGGCCGTTATCGCAGCTTTGTATCTGGATGGCGGACTGTCGGTCACAAAAAAATTCATCGAAACACACTGGCAGGCGCTGCTGGAAGAAGACCTTACTCCACCGAAAGATGCCAAAACCCTGTTGCAGGAACTGGTACAGAGCAGGGGGGCTGTGGTCCCGGTCTATCGCATTGTCGAGCGGACCGGACCGGATCATGCGCCGGAGTTCCGGGTTGAAGTCTCCGTAGAAAATGAGATTCCCGCCGTTGCCAGCGGTCCATCCAAGCGCGCCGCCGAAACAGCCGCCGCAAAACTGCTGTATCATCGACTTACAGGACAACAGAACAATGAACGATAATCCGTCAACACGGGCAGGGTTCGTTGCCATCGTCGGCGCACCGAATGTCGGCAAGTCGACGTTATTGAACCGGATGGTTGGCACCAAGGTGTCGATCGTTTCGCCCAAGGTTCAGACCACACGAACGCGCGTTCTCGGGATTTGTATCGAAGGACCATCACAGATCATCTTCATCGACACGCCGGGTATCTTCGCGCCAAAGCGGCGTCTTGACCGGGCAATGGTCGCAGCGGCCTGGGGGGGGGCCGGGGACGCCGATGATATTCTGTTGCTGATTGATGCCACACGGGGAATCGACAAGAATACCCGATCAATTATGGAGCGGCTTAAAACGTCGGAACGCAAAGCCATCATTGCAATCAACAAGGTTGATCTGGTCAAGAAACCCATCCTGCTGGATCTGACGAACGAGCTCAATATCTTCCAGATAGCGTCGGAGATCTTTATGGTTTCTGCGGAAACCGGGGAAGGGGTGCCTGACCTTCTGGCATATCTGGCCGATCACATGACGGTGGGACCATGGTTATTTCCGGAAGACCAGATTTCCGATATGCCTCAACGCCTGCTGGCCGCCGAAATCACCCGTGAAAAACTGTATCTCAAACTCCATCAAGAACTGCCTTACGCAACCACAATTGAGACGGAAACCTGGCAGGAACGCGAAGATGGTTCGGTCAAAATCGATCAGATCATTTACGTGGAAAGGCCGAGCCAGAAAGCCATTGTGCTGGGGAAGGGCGGGCGTCAGATCAAGGCACTCGGCGAATCTTCCCGTCGCGAACTGGAAGAAATTCTGGGTACGCGCGTGCACCTTTTCCTGTTCGTCAAAGTTCGTGAAAAATGGGGAGATGATCCGGAACGCTATCGGGACTGGGGTCTCGACTTCAACGCCTGACGCGCCGGAACATCTCCCATTGTTTCACATCAGCTTCAGGCAACCTTGATATCGTTGAGGAACTGTTCGACATGCTGGCGGAGGTCGCCAGCCTGTGCACTCAGTTGCCCTGCCGCTTGCAGCACTTCCTGAGACATCCGACCCGTCTCGGTCGTCACACTGCTGACGTCGGCGATATTGGAGGTCACTTCCTGCGTTCCCGATGATGCCTGTTCGACGTTACGAGCGATCTCCTGTGTGGCGGCACCCTGTTCTTCGATAGCCGCAGCGATCGCAGTCGAAATCTCATTGACCTGATTGACGACCTTGCCAATCCCTTCAATGGCAATAACAGTATCCTCAGTCGCACCTTGGATGCTGGAGATCTGACCACCAATCTGTTCAGTTGCCTTGGCTGTCTGGTTGGCCAGGTTTTTGACCTCACTGGCAACCACGGCAAACCCCTTGCCAGCATCTCCGGCACGGGCCGCCTCAATGGTTGCATTCAGCGCCAGCAGATTGGTCTGTTCGGCAATATCCGAAATCAAACCCAGTACTTCTCCGATATCTTTCGCCGATTGGGCAAGGCCTTCAACCTTTTCAGCTGCCGAGGCTGTTTCCGATACGGCACTGGTCGATATCTGGTTCGCCTGATTGACCTGCTGGCTAATCTCGCTGATCGTCGCCGACAATTCTTCGGCCGCTGTCGCCACCGTATGGACATTGACCGAAGCCTGCTCGGACGCCGCCGCTACGGCATTGCATTTTTCACCCGCATCCGTCGCGGCCGAGGACATTGTCGACGCTGTCGTTTCCATTTGTGAAGACGACGTCGTTACAGAGGCAATAACCCCGGAAACGCTCTTGTCAAATTCAGCCGTTTTTTCGGAAATAAGGGTGGCACGCCGCTCTTTCTCCTTGCGGTCACGTTCCTGTTGAGCTTCCATTTCCCGATTGGTAACAAGCTTGTCACGGAAATCGCCAAGGGCTCTGGAAATCCGGCCAATGGAATTCTCCCGCTGCATGACCCGGAAATCAACATCCAGATTGCCATCCGCAAGTTCGGTCATGGCGGAAACAACTTCCGAAAGAGGCGTAGTGATTGCACGACCAAACCAGACACCGGCGGCAACAGCGACCGCAATGACGACGGCGACAAGTGCCAGAATCAGGTTTCGCATGGTCGTTACGGGCTGAAGAACTTCAACCTCATCAATTTCAGCAAGAACAGCCCATTTGGCGCCATGATAATCAATAGGTTCAAAGGCTGAATAAACAGGTACACCCCGATAATCCGGAACAACGCGCACACCGCTCTTGCCGGCAAGCGCTTCCTTGACAGTTGTTGTCTCGACTTTGGTTTGCAGGATGGTGCTTTCCTTACTGAAGCGCGAATCGCTGCGCATCAGGAAATCACTGCCGACAATATAGGTCTCACCGGATTCGCCCATTCCGGCGTCCTGCTGCATGACGCTATTAATTCGGGCAATTGGCATCTGGAATGCGACAACCCCTAACAGGGCACCGCCAGAATCGAGAACCGGTGATGCAATGAAGCTTGCAGGCACACCGTTACTTGGCGCATACGCGGCAAAGTCATCAAAGGTCAGAAAATCTTCTTTCGGGTTGTCACGGGCCGCACGGAACACCTTGCCCAGTCCGGAATCTCTCCACTTTCCGGTCACCAGATTGGTTGCGTAATCAAGTTCCTTGAACACCGTATAAACCAGATTGCCTTCGGTATCGAAAAGAAAAATATCGTAATAGTCCCGTTCTCGCAAAAACTTGCGGACGGACGGATGAAAACGGGCATGCATGGCGCTATATGATGACCCGTCGCCTGCTACGTCCAAATTTTCTTTTTGTCCCGTTGGGTGTGGGTTATCTGTGATATAGAGTTTCTGCAACTCTGCTTCGGCATTGCCTCCGAAGGCAGCGTAACTTGTCTTGAAGGACTGGATCATATCGCGCGTTAACGTACTTGATGCCATAGACCGCAAATCCTGCTCGATGGAGCCAAGATAATCGCCAAGTGCATTTTTGCGGGCGACCGCCAGCGCTTCAAGTTTATCCTGTGCAGCGGTGTCCAGTGCTGACCTTGATATAACATATCCTGTCATACCGGTCACGAGGGCAGCGACAATCGCCAATACAGCAGTCATTAGTGGAATGGATTTACGTAAGGACATTTTGGTTAGGTTCATCTTTAGAATTCCTTTGTTTATGGTCCGTAACGCAAGTATTGTTGCACAAAATTTGGTCAAAACGTGTTTCCAGGGATTTCTATTTATTTCTGTATTGCGTATTTTTTAACACAACCAACAAACACTATAAGATGTTGATTTATAATAAAAATATGGCTCCTAAACCCAAACAGGATATAATTTATCCCTTCCACCACCGGTAAATTGATCTCTGTCAATTTTATTCAGGCGGGACGGAGTTAAATTGAGTCATGAATAGTCAGACCTTCTTCCTGCTGATGACCATGGGCGTTTTGATTTCCGGCCCGGTGCAAGCTGCCGGTCTGTCCGGGACGGCCAAGGCCAAGGATGCACGCACACTGGTCATCAACGGCGAAACAGTCGAGCTTTACGGCATTGATGCTGTCGAGATTGATCAGACTTGCCGGACCAAACGAAACAAGGAGTTTCCTTGCGGACATGTTGCGGCAAACGCACTCGCCTCCGTCGTTCGCAACGCTCAGGTGAGTTGTCGGCCTGAAGGTTCTGGCGGTGCCGTTCCAAAAGTAATTTGCCGGGCTGGCCCCATAGATATTGCAGAGCAGCAGGTCCTTCAGGGATGGGCATTTGCCGATCCCGAAACCGGTGAAAGATATCGACGGGCTGAACGGGCAGCCCGCGCGCTGAATGAAGGCATCTGGAAAGGGCGATTTGATTTTCCCTGGGATTGGCGAAAACAGCATCGCTGAACGGCCGCCAAGATGTTAACCTCGGGATATGGACTGGAATGACCGGGGCATTGTCCTCACCGCACGCAAGCACGGCGAAACATCACTGATTGTCAGCCTGTTAACCGAACACCACGGACGCCATGCCGGTTTGGTGCGAGGCGGGGCAGGGCGACGCAACCGGGGGGTCTACCAACCGGGAAACCTTGTCAACGCCCAATGGCGCGCCCGTCTGGCTGAACATCTGGGCACGTTTACCTGCGAACTTCTTGAAGCCAAAACCGCTTCCTATCTGGATTGCCCGCTGGAACTGGCGGCCCTGCAATCCGTCGCCGCTCTGACTGAATCGGCACTTCCGGAGCGCGAGAATCATCCGAATATTTTCAATGGCTTGCTGGTCGTAATTGAATCACTGGATGACCAGTCGATTTGGCCCGTCGTCTATGTGAAGTGGGAACTGGGATTACTCAAGGAATTGGGATTCGGGCTTGATTTCAGCCGTTGTGCGGCAACGGGGAAAACTGATGATCTGATTTATGTATCGCCGAAAACCGGGCGCGCCGTATCTCGTGAAGCCGGAGAACCTTATCGGGAACTGGTTTTGAATCTGCCGCGGTTTCTGGTCGACGCGGAAGTCTCCTGCGAAATGGCGGATCTGCTGGAGGCCCTGAAATTAAGCGGATACTTTCTCCTGCGTCACGCCTTCAACGGTGAAACACTGCCACCGGCCCGTGAGCGCTTCGTGGACCGGATTCGTCACCACATCAACGTGTCGGATATCGATAAGGCCTAGAGAATACCGCAAGAATACTGGTTGATTTTTGCCATATATTTACAGCAAAAACAAATAGTTAGTAAAATTTTGATAAACCTGAGCGACGCAGAAGGACTCTAGTCGTCAGCGGCGTCGGTTAAATCGCCATCGTCGTCACCTTCGATAACGTCAACGTCTACCAGCAATACAATGTTTTCCGCCATTTCCCGATCACCGTTTGACGAGACCATGGTATATTCGACCACCTGTCCCTGAAACAGCGTTTCCATTCCGGCGCTTTGAACGGCAGTGATGTGTACGAATGCATCTTTTGAGCCATCTTCGGGTTCAATGAACCCATAACCCTTTGCCCGATTGAACCACTTAACAGTACCTTTTGACATTCTGTCATGCTCCCGACATTCGGAATTGTTTGTTTCAATTCCCAGTTACGGCATTATTAACAGCCGCTTACGTCTCTCATCGCTGAGTTGCATAACCTCAAGAAAAAGTCACTAGTCAAGGATTGCATCTAATTTTGTTTTTTTCCGGTTCTCCAACAAACCAAAACCTGTAGCATCTGACGCACCTAATCATATATTACAGTAACGATAATACCCGTAGAGAAGATTAAATCTAGAGTTAATTGTATATTTTTCATGTGCTGTTCTGAATAAAAACAGGCAGGAACAAAATACGACCAATTGACGCCCCGGACAGATGAGCTACTATATTTGGTAGATTCTCTCGATAGATTTGGAACGATTCAATGGTAGATTCGGCCCCAGAAGGCGAAATTCGCGACACCAGATTGGCGGATGCGTTGAGTGAGCGTTATTTGTCTTATGCGCTCTCGACAATCATGTCGCGTTCTCTGCCCGATGTCCGTGACGGCCTGAAACCTGTACACCGGCGACTGCTGCATGCCATGCGTCAACTCAAACTTGATCCAGAGTCAGGATTCAAGAAATGTGCGCGCGTTGTAGGCGATGTAATGGGCAAATACCACCCCCATGGAGATGCTTCCATCTATGACGCACTGGTGCGGATGTCTCAGGATTTTGCCCAGCGCTACCCCCTGGTCGACGGGCAGGGCAATTTTGGCAATATTGACGGCGATAATGCCGCCGCCATGCGCTATACGGAATCGCGCATGACCGAAATCGCCAAGGCGCTGCTGGACGGTATCGACGAAAACGCCATTGATTTCAGAGCTACTTACGACGGCGAAGACGAAGAACCCGTGGTTCTGCCATCAAGTATCCCCAATTTACTGGCAAACGGAGCATCCGGAATTGCCGTTGGCATGGCAACCAACATTCCGCCTCACAACATTGGTGAGTTATGTGACGCGCTTCAGCACCTGATCAAGTTCCCGAACGCCGGAATCCCAAAACTGGTTGAGTTTGTCAAAGGGCCGGATTTCCCGACGGGCGGCACTCTGGTCGAATCCAATGACACCATCATTGAGGCCTACAAGACCGGGCGCGGCAGCTTCCGTACCCGGGCAAGATGGGAAACCGAAAAACTGAGCCATGGTCAGTATCAGGTGGTGATCACCGAAATTCCCTACCAGGTGCAGAAATCCCGCCTGATCGAAAAAGTCGCCGAATTGCTGTTGGCGAAAAAACTGCCGCTGCTGTCCGATATCAGGGATGAATCGACTGAAACTGTTCGTATCGTGCTGGAACCGAAAAATCGCACAATCGAACCTGACGTGCTGATGGAACATCTTTATCGGCAGACCGATCTGGAAACCCGCTTCGGGCTCAACATGAATGCGCTCGATGCCAATAACACACCTCGCGTCATGAATTTACGCGAAATATTGCAGGCGTTTCTGGATCACCGGCATGACGTACTGATTCGCCGCACCAACTTCCGTCTTGAAAAAATAGAACGGCGTCTGGAAATTCTTGGGGGCATGCTGATTGCCTACCTTAATCTGGACGAAGTGATCCGTATCATCCGCGAAGAGGACGATGCCAAACAGGTTCTGATGAAAACCTTCGAGCTGTCGGAACTTCAGACCGAGTCCATCCTCAACATGCGTCTGCGCCAGTTACGCAAACTCGAAGAATTGGAAATTCGCAAGGAAAACGAAACGCTGACAGCGGAACTTGGGGATTTGAAGGCGCTTTTGGGCAATGAAGGTGCCCGCTGGAAGACGGTCAGTGGACAAATTGCCGAGATCAGAACAAAATTCGGACAGAAAACGGAACTCGGCAAACGCAGAACTGACATTGGCGAGCCGCCAACCGCCGTTATTGTGCCGCTTGAGGCGATGATCGAGAAAGAGCCCGTGACCATTATTCACTCTGAAAAGGACTGGATCAGGGCGGCGAAAGGTCATGTCGATAATGCGCATGAGATGAAATACAAGGATGGTGATCATTGCCGGTTCTCCATTCACGCCGAAACAACTGATAAACTGATCATCTTCGCCACCAACGGCCGGTTCTATACGCTTGGCTGCGACAAATTGCCAAGCGGTCGCGGCCATGGTGAACCGTTGCGCCTGATGATTGACCTCGCCAACGGCCATGACGTGGTTGACATGTTTGTCTTCAGAGGTGGACGAAAACTGATTATCGCGTCAGACGTCGGTCGCGGTTTCATTGTCGAGGAAGATGATCTTCTGGCCCAGACAAAGAACGGTAAACAGGTTCTGAACCTGAAACCGGGCGAAGAGGCGACCGTACTGGTTGCCATTGGCGATGGTCATGATCACATTGCCGTGCTTGGCAGCAAACGCAAATTACTGATTTTCCCGATTGATGAACTTCCGGTCATGGGGCGGGGCGGCGGCGTCATCTTTCAGCGTTACGCCCAGGGCGGACTCGCCGACATCACAACGCTATCGCTTGACGAAGGCTTGACCTGGTCAACAGCGGCAGGCGTGCGTACCGAAAAGAATATTGCTGACTGGGTCGGTAAACGGGCTCAGGCCGGACAACTGCCGTTCCGCGGCTTCACCAAGGCCAACAAGTTCAGATAATGCCCGGTACTGAAATCTCGTTTCGCGATGCCCGCCGTGACGATCTGGACGATATTATTGAATTGCTTGCCGACGACCCGATGGGGGCAAAGCGCGAAACTGTCAGCGGCGTTCCCGGCCCGCAATACCGCGCCGCTTTTGACGCCATTCAAGCCGACCCCAACAATCGCCTGATTGTTGCGCTGTTGGATGAGGAGATTATTGGCTGTCTGCAACTAACACTGATTCCGGGCCTCAGTCGCAGTGGCGCCACCCGCGGCCAGATTGAAAGCGTGCGTATCGCCAGCCATCTCCGGGGCAAAGGGTATGGGTATGATTTTTTTAAGTGGGCAATTGACGAATGCAGGACACAAGGTTGCCAGCTTGTTCAGTTAACCACTGACAAATCCCGCAAAAACGCACACCGTTTCTATGAGCGACTGGGGTTCGAGGCGACTCACGATGGCATGAAACTGTCATTTTAACCGATTCATACGTTCGGTTGACCAGACGATCAAACTGCCGCACATTTGATCATTATCTCCAAAAAAGAGCAGAAATAACCGTCAACAAACTGATACAATGTTATTGCTACTGACTTTTGGAGCTGGATATGGTGCTTGCCTGTACTGTACTGGTGATCGTTGTCGTCAGCCTGCTTGAACTGTTCTATTACACCCTGAAGACCGGTGCACCGCCAATGCCGAGTTCGTTCGGGGCGGCACGCCATATCTCCCGCCTGATATCTAATTCAGAAAAGCACACGGTCATAGAAATCGGTGCAGCCTGGGGGCACCTCGCATTTCCACTCGCTTTCTCACATCCCGCCAGCATCATCCGGGCAATTGAAATCTCGCCGTTACCCTGGCTGTTCATGAAACTGCTGGAAAAGCTGCTCGGGGTCTCCAACATGCGCATTGAACGATGCGACATGTTTGATGCTTCCCTCGAAGACGCAGACGCTATTGTCTGTTACCTGCATTCTGAATTGCTGGAAGAATTGAGGCCCAAGTTCGAGTCCGAACTCAAACCGGGAACGTTGGTGGTTTCCAATACCTATGAAATTCCCGGCTGGTCGCCGACTAAAGTCGAGCGCCGGGAAGATTCTTATTGCCCGCAAATATATGTGTATCAGGTAAAGTAACCAAGACCGGCCCGACAAACTCAAATCAATCATCGCCAAAACCCTGGAGAGCCCGGAAATGAATTATTCTCAACGCACATTTTGCCTGGCCCTGTGTGGATTGATATTTGCCGGGACAACTGAAATTTCGCAGGCAAAAGACCGGGTGGGTGGAGATTTCGCAAGAGCTGACAGCAATGGAGACGGCAAGCTTAATCAGGATGAATGGCGACGACGCGGCAATTTTGCGCGACTTGATACAGACAAAGACGGGTATCTGAACCTTCAGGAAGTGCGTGCCATCTATCAGGGTCACTCAGAAAGATCATACGACTGGCCGCCCGGGGGTTTCAGGCAGTCCCAATCAATACGAGACCCTGATATTGAAAGCGATCTGATTGATTCCGACGATCTTGAGCGGGAAACCAAGTGCGCTATCGGTCGCAGTCGAAGGTGCAGTCCGGAAGCATCAATCAAACGGGGCCTGTTTGAAACCGGACTGGGGCCGGTTTTCCCGGAAGATAGCGTTTGTCCCGGCATCGATGACGGGTTTGCTCTGGATTATTCATTCAAGCGCAGCAGGGAGGCCTATCACGGTGGAATTGATCTTCCTGCCCGCTGGGGGACCCCGATGATCGCCGCAGCAGCGGGCACTGTCGTTGGCCTTTTCAGGGGCGAAAGATCAGCCCGTGGAATTGAGATTGTGCTCCGGCATTCGCCGACAGATACCGGGCTGGATTTCTGGGTTTACACCGGGTACGGACACCTCGACAGAATGCCGGACCTTGAAATCGGTCAACGCGTGCGAAGGGGTGAGATCATTGGCCCGACAGGAAATTCCGGCGTGAGCGGAAAAGGACGCAAACAGGTATCACTGCGCCGGCCCGCCATACATTTTTCCACCTTCTTCAGCGACACCGCAAAATATGCCATTCGCCGCGACATTGTCATTCCTGTAAATGGCCAGTGGCTGGACCCGATTGCCCTCTATCGCGGAAAAATACCTTTCGACTCTGACACACTTAAAAATCTGCCCGACAGCCAGAAAGACATTCCCGTATCCGTCCTTTTTGAAGACCGGAAATCGTCCGACATCTCTGCCAGATTTGTCTGGCCGTATATGTGCAAACGCAGATAACCGAGCTACCCTCTGCGGATATCCGACCCCGCCAGACCAACAGCGAAGGCCAGATAAGTCGACCCGGTTATACGGTCGAACCAGCGTTTCCGAGCCCCGGCAAAGAGGCGATTTACGCCCAATCCCATGGTGCTGAAGCTGTTGATTGCACAATTGCGTTCGGTTGAGAAAAACACCAATGTCCTCGATGACAATATTATGTCGTGGCACAGAAACAGCGAAGCCGGTCGATATTTGGCGACGATATCCGGTGTCGGGTATCTAACAGCATCGGCGATTGCAGCGGCAGTCCCGGACCCATCCTTCATCCGATCAGGGCGCGAGTTTGCGGCCTGGCTGGGGCTGGTGCCCCGGCAGAACTCCAGTGGTGATAAGGAGCGGTTGGGGCGAATATCAAAACAGGGGCACCGCTACATCAGGAAGTTACTGGTGGTTGGCGCGACCAGTGTGCTGCGACACAACATCACGCATCTTTTAGCGCATGAGGAATCCGCGCCCAATGAGGCGCATGGTCTGTAAAAACCTTCATAGTTGGTTGAAATACTTCGGGATCATCCAACGTGCCGGCCGCGATACTAATCAATCCGAATTCAGTCTGGCCCCATAGATTAGAGCCGCATGTGCCGCAAAAGGAACGAATAACTTTACGCCCTTCTATAGAAATTTTCTCATGAATGTTTGGGGTCCCAGATTTCAGATGAAAATCTTCTTCCTTTACCATGTACCCAGCATAGCCGTCAGTACCGGTAATCGAGAGGCAGTCCCTGCAGAAACACATCACCTGCAAAGCCGGAGCACCAGAAACTTCGTACCGAACATCTCCGCAAAAACAACCCCCGCTAAGATTCTCTTTCATCACAACCCTCATTATACAATCTAATAATCAAAGCGATGGTATCATAGTTGCCTGGAAAATCTCATTAGGGTCAATAATCACCATTACAGACGACTAGAATATGAGACCGTTAAAGGTGCATATACAGACGTCAAAACGAGCCAGCGGGAATTTCGGCCCCCTGAAGTCCTTTATCGGCACAGGAGCGGTCCTGAATCAGATGAAGGTTTGACTTCGGTTTTTAGCCAAATCACGGCTGACTCAAACACCGCGAAGCACGTCCAAGTCAACTGATTCATATAAATCTCTTCCACGTGCAGATATCCCTCACGGGCCTAAGCCTTGTCCGTTGCGCGTCAAACTAATAGTCTCCCGCCATGCCGCCTGTGAGCGTCCGACCTCAAACAGCAAGAGCGCACCGTCGATCAAGATGGAGAGGTATGATATGTGGAACAATATGTGTACGCGGGTTTTGAAAACGTATGGCCTTTACAAATGATTATGAAAAAGCCGTTCTATTTTCTAAGACATGGACAAACGGACTGGAACAAGGAAAAACGTTTTCAGGGGTAACCAGACATACCCTTAAACAACATAGGTTATAGGCAGGCCGAATTCGGGCCGCTTGCCGATCAAAGTTGGATTTGAGGTATCTGCGCAGATGTCTTTTGAGCAGAGACGTATCAACTGTTGTCTTGGTTGAGTTGTATCTATTAAACGTCAAATTGTATTATACTTCAGGGTGGTGTAATTTATTAGTACAACACAAGGGAATACGTCGTTTTTGTGTAACTTATTTGGATCATATTGAGCTCGAGCGCTTATGAATGAAGTTGTTTCAGATAAATTGAATGTGGAAATAGGTGCGAGAATTCGCCATTGGCGCCGTCTCCGAGGGTGGTCGCAGGAGCACCTCGGGCAGAAGCTTCCACACAAGAAACGCCAGCAAGATATCTATAGCTACGAATGCGGTCTGCGCTTGGGACCCCGCGTGCTAATTGAACTGGCGATGGTTTTCGGCGTCACAACTGACTGTTTGATGGGAGGTAAGGACAGCATCACCTCAAACGCGGTCTCTGGGAAAAAACCCGCAATAAGCGGGCGGCCTGGTCAATCATGAATCGATATATGTTGAACTTTGCCAAAGGACCGGTCTGGATCGATCAAGAGGGGGATTGTTATGATGCCCAAGATCAGGGTCCGAAATTTGATGCAATGTTTCTCCATCAGTTTGGCTGCATGAAAATTGACTGGAGGCCCGACGGCATAACAATAAACTGGGATGTTCAAACGGTTTCCGATGAAGTTATTGATCACACGCGCAATTGGTTGTCTGCTATTCAGGATCATGTCCGGATCAATTTCTGCTTTTACTGGTCCGGATGGTACACTGAAAAAGGATACGATAAAACTGGCGCTCTGGAACGACTGGAAATCCTGCGAAACCTGCGTGATGTCGCGGTAGCAGGGGATACTTTTTTTCGGTCGATGGATATTGGTCAAATTGGAGGGTCCAATGATATTGTCATCAAGGGCGGATTTGAGATGTGGGAGTCTGCGAATGGTGATATCCAAAAAATTTGCGAGAGTGACCACGCCAGATTTTACGCCAACACTGTCCATTATCAGCCGCGCGGACATCATGACGAACTGATTTTCACACACATTGGCATCAAGCACTGCGCCGCTGAAACTCTGCCTTCTGATTGGACAAGTCAGGCGTTGGGAAAGCCGGTCTGGTGGTCATCTGATCGTCAGACATGTTCTTTTGACCGACAAGTGAGCCCGGCATATCAAAGGGTTTTACAGACAGGCGAGCCCGTCTATGATGAAGTTGTTGCCTTGCTGCCAGACAATGCTGAAAGTCCGGATCCCATCTGGGTCAAGTATTCGCGCCTAATTGCACGTTATACGGACATCAGAGGGGCTCCGACGGTCGTGTGTTTCGCTAACCGAACCGAGGATGTGGGGATCAGGCTGGTTAGCTAATTTGACCAGTTGGGCAACCTCTTCACTCGTCGTCCATACTAGGTACTCGTCAAATGGCTCTGACTGCCCCCGGAGCTTCCATCTCACTGAATAGGGAAAAGCGTGAATATAACCGAACTGGGCGCAGAGGCCGCGCAACACATTCGGTCGCGTGATAAATCCGTAGATGTAATCCGTTTCAAACCTTGCGCTGGCGGTTAATACTGCAACCATCGACAGCTTGCCGTGCAGTTTATGCTGGCGAAACCCTTCGGAGCCCGGCGATATAAAAAACTCCCCGTGATAAGCGACGCTGCCCTTGATCGTCATCGCCGCTGGTGCGGCGTTGTAAACTGTTTCGTCCGGGATGACGTCGTGTGTCGGTATTCGATAAGCATCCCCTGATTTTTTCCAGTGGTCCGCCAGATTTGTCATGATGTTGTCAACACGCATCGCTTGGATGTGGACAATTTCGTTAGCGGAGTCGCGACCACACAGCCAGAACCCATTGTGCGGGCCGATATCAAACTTGTCTGGATTGAAAACATCGGTTACCTGACATTTCGATGGCAGGCGCGCACAAACGTTGCGCAGCTCCTCAAAATCGGTGCTGAATTCAAGTTTTAGCCCACTGTCCCGTATTTCACTGGTCAGTGAGCGAGCGTAATTCATAAATGTAGCATATTGATATGATTGCGGGTCCGCGCGCATGCTTGTTCTCCTCCAAAATGATATGCAAATTTGCACTCACAATAGAATACATGAATTCCGTGTTAATCTTGCTGAATTGGCGAAGACGAGCGGCTAGAGCATCAGGAAATACTCTCCGGTCAAGTGAACTGTTAATGGGGGCAGGTCGACAGCGGTTAAAGAATCCAGATCGTTCTCATTTATGAATCACAATTCTGACTTTATGAGTCAATCTACACTGAGCTCGACGTTTTGAACCTCCGTGACCCAGAATGCGAATGCCGAGGTTGGGTTTAACCTTGTCCGAAGATACCATTAAAAATACGGCGGGCGTATCATCTGAATGATTTTCAGAGGCTAACTCCGCAGGCGTTCACCGCTGGGATCAAACGCCGGATGCGCGAGAATAACTGCCCGGTGAGGTTTCCCGAGAATGGCAATATCAACTTCGGTTCCGGGATTTGCCTGATCCGCCTTGACGAAACCAAGCGCCAGAGATGTGCTGACGGTAAACCCAAAAGCGCCGGAAGTAACACGACCAACCGGGGTGCCGTCCGGCAGAAAAACCGGCTCGCCGCCGCTGGCGTCTGCGCTGCTGGCCTCGACCGCGAGGCAGACCAGCAATTCACGGGGGGGACTGTCTTTGATCGAGAGATAGGCGTCACGCCCCAGAAAATCCGGTTTATCGGTCTTGATCAGTCCACCCAAACCAACCTCCTGAGGCCAGTATTCGGGGCTGTATTCGCGGCTCCAGGAACCATAGCCCTTTTCCACCCTGAGCGAACCCAGAGCCCTGACGCCAACGGGACGAATGCCCAGATCCTTTCCGGTGTCGAGAAGTGCATCATAAATAGCTAGTTGGTGTTCCTCGGGAAAATGGAGCTCCCAGCCGAGGTCGCCACTGAACGAAACACGGAGGGCGACGGCATCAATGCCGGCAATCGTGATTTGCTGTGAGCGCATGAAGGGAAACGCTTCATTGGAAAGATCGGCGTTGGTCAGCCGCTGAAGCAGTTCACGGGATTTTGGCCCGGCAACATTGAACCCGCACCAGCTATTGGTCAGTGACAAGAATTCGACTGTGCCGGGGCGATCAACCATCTGGAAAAACCGTTGATGATAGCGCTCGGCCATACCGGAGCCTATCATCAGGAATTCTTCTTCATCCAGCTTGGTGATAGTGAAATCGCCAGCAATACCGCCGCGCAGGCTGAGCATAGGCGTGAGGCAAGAACGGCCAACTCCCTTCGGTACATTGTTGGCAACCACTCGATTGAGCCAGCCGGCAGCACCAGCGCCTTTGATACGGTATCTGGCGAAGTTGGAAATATCGATAATCCCGACACCGCTACGGAGGTCGCGGCATTCTTCACCAACCGTTTCAAACCAGCTCTGGCGTTCGAACCCGTATTCTTCGGTCGCCTCCAGACCTTCCCGGCGATACCAGAGGGGGTGTTCCCAGCCGAAATTCAAACCGAATACCGCGCCTAATTCTTTTTGCCGTCCGTAGACGGGGCGGGTGCGAACGGGGCGCCCGGCTTCGCGTTCTTCGTTGGGAAAATGGATTTTGAAGCGGTGGCTATAACAGTCAAGGGCGCGAACCTTGGCGAAACTCTTGCTGGCCCAGTCGCCGTAGCGGGCCAGGTCCCACGGAAACATGTCGTATTCCGGCTCACCGTCAACAACCCATTGCGCCAGCAACAGACCAAGGCCGCCAGATTGAGAGAAGCCGGGAATGATCCCGGTGCAGCAGAAGTAATTTCGAAGCTCGGGCACGGGACCAAACAGCGCCGCCGCATCCGGTGCCCAGATCATCGGCCCGTTGATCACCCGGCGAATTCCGGCATCCGCCAGAACCGGCACACGATCGCAGGCACGCATGATGTTCTCTTCAATCCGGTCGAGATCATCCGGCAGTAGCTCATGACCAAAATCCATCGGCGTGCCATCTTCGGCCCAGAACCGGCCATCCTTTTCGTAAGCCCCGACAAGCAGACCATTGCCTTCCTGACGCATGTAATATTCGCCATCGCGGTCAGCAACCGAGGGCAGGCGACGCTCAAGCGCTTCAATCTCGGGGATGGTCTCGGTGACAAAATACTGATGTTCCATGGTCATCAGCGGCAGCTCGAATCCGGCCATGCGGGCAACTTCCCGGCCCCAAAGCCCGGCTGCATTGATCAGCACCTCGGTATGGATCGAGCCCTTTGGCGTTGTCACATCCCAGGTCCCGTCGGCACGCTGGTCGGTCGCGGTTACGGGTGTAAACCGGTAAATTTCTGCCCCCATCGCCCGCGCACCCTGGGCATAGGCATGGGTCACGCCAGAGGGATCAACATTACCGCCATCAGGTTCGAACATGATGCAGCGGATGCCATCGAAATCGACTAAAGGGTGAAGTTTTTCGGCCTCGTCACGGCTGACTTCGTAAAAATCCGCCTTGAAATACTTCGCCTTGGCTTCCTGGATACGGAGTTGATGAACCCGATCCTGTGTTTGCGCCAGATACAGCGAACCCGGCTGGAACACCCCGCAGCCCTGACTGGTTTCCTTCTCCAGTTCCTTGTAAAGCTGCATCGTGTAATACTGAATTTTCGAGATGTTGTTGTTGTCATGTAATCCGTGAATACCGGCTGCGGCGTGCCAGGTAGAGCCGGACGTCAATTCGTCGCGCTCAAGCAGAACCACATCTTTCCAGCCGAGTTTAGCCAGATGATAAAGTATGGAGCAGCCGACAAGGCCGCCGCCGATGACGACGGCACGCGTGTGGGTTTTCATGGTTTCCGACTCCCGACAGAATTTTTTCCAGTAAACACGGGCAAACAAAGTGCCACAAGTTCGTAATCCAGAGGCTTTTTGAATTCTGGCCTTGTGACGAAGGGGAATATCGTCTCCGCGTCTGTGTCCCAATTTAACTGGTACGCGAACCCGGCTTTTGCGCTATAGTTGCGATGGTCTGGGGGCCAATCGGGGGAAATGCCATGCGCGTTTTCAGAAAACTTGTTCTGGCAGGCATCGTTCTGGCATTTGCAGGTGGGTGCGCCACCGACAGCACCGATGATGGTTTGCCAAAGCAAATACCGCAAAGCGCAAAAAAGTATTATAAAAAATATCAGGCTTCCAACAGCATAAAGGCATTTGCCTATTCACCCCATCACTCAAAACCTTATGAGTACTGGTATGTAAGATGGTGCGCAAATCGGAATTCCGCCGAAGAGGCTATTGCCTGCGCCGTCAAAAAATGCACGAAACAAAAAAGAAACTCCCAAAGGGCCAACGATTACCCGACTGACTGTGTGCCGTTTGCTCTTGATGATCTTGTTATTGACGGAAAAAGCCCGTCAGAGATCGCGAAAATAGCAGGGCGTCCTGATACCAGAGAACAATCCGGTGTCAGAAAAACGGCAAAAGCGCTGCCGTTGAAAGAGGCGATGGACGCAACTGTCAAATTCGAACAACCGAAGATCAACGTTCCTCCGCGCACAATCAAGGATATCACCGCGATTCTGGATGAACAGAAACTGGTCAACCCTGAAGCAACCAGTAAATGGATCACGGTGTTGCGAAAACCGGTGCCAAAAACTGATGAACCGGCTGAACTGGCCGGATTCTATCTCCGTCGCGGGGTCGCTGCGTATTCGCTTGGCCATCTTCAACAGGCGTTTGATGATATTCGACTGTCCGCTTCCCATCTTGAAAATGTATCCCTGTACGGAATGACCAGACTGGCTTCGGGTGGACGCCTGCGCAAGGGAGGGATTCTAAAATGGCAGGCCAAGCTGGAATCCCAGTTCGGCAATTATCGAAAGGCCCAACGATTGATCCGTGATCACCTGAAAAAAATTGGCCTAAAAAAAGGTTACGCTGGTCAGGCTGTCGCGCTCACGGATCAGTTGATTGCGTCTTATGCGCAGACAGGAGATGTACAGGGTGCCAGGGACGCACGCAAACATATCCGCCGTATTCTGAAGAACTGGCAAAACAAGACCGGCTCCGGAAAGAAAGCCAAACGCCTGCGTCTGTCAGCACAGGGGCTTGGTGGAAAATGGGATGGGGAGGTTCTGGAAATGCAGGGTCGGTGGCGAGAAGCGGAGCCATTTATCAGGCAATCGGTGGAAGACGCCCGCCTGATGGCCTCAATCGACAAAAAAGCACCACATTTTATTTATCAACCCTATATTTCCCTATCCAACAATCTTCTCAGGCAGGGGAGGTTACTGGAGGCCGAAACCGTTGCCCGCGATGCCTTGCGGGGCGTGCTTGGGGTCGCCGGAAAATATAATCTTGAAACGATTAAATTTATCACGTCTCTGGCCGCCGTTCTTGAGGCTCAGGGACGGTTTCAGGAAGCTGCCGATCTGCATAATGCGGGTCTGGATATCCAGAAACAGCTGAACGTGCCGAAAGGGTCCTATTTCGCCGAACAACGCCGCTTTCGTCTGGCCGAAATACTGGTTTCGCTTGAAGACTGGGACGGGGCGCTGACTCTTTTTGATCAGGTCAGAGACAACCTCAGCAAAACAAAAAAACTTTACCGCGGCTTGATCAAATCGAGTATTGCTTACCCCCTGACCCTGACAAAGACCGGGCGCTTTGATGAAGCTATTGAACTGCTTTCGCCAATTCTCAACAAGGGAGACCCCAAACAGGCGCCGAAACGTTACCAGAGAGCGGAAAAACTGGCGGTTCTGGCGATGGCGATGGCGGGAAGTGGCAAGACATCCGAAGCCTTCAGGGTTTATCGTCGTGCCATTCCCTTTTTGACCACCGACAGGGATGAGCTGGCCCCGGGCACATTGACCAGAACGGCAAAAGAAGACCGCCTGATTCTTATTCTCGACGACTATATAAAATTTATTGCACAAACGCATAAAAGCGGTGGATCAGATATAGATGCTGGCGCGGAAATTTTCCGCGTTACAGATGTAATTCGCGGACGGTCCGTGCAAACCGCCCTTGCGGCTTCCGGTGCCAGAATGGCCGCAGGGCGTGATGATCTGGCGGAATTGGCGCGACGTGAACAGGACGCCGCACGGCAAATGGCGAAGTTGGCGGATATATTGAGCCAGTTGTTTTCTGCCCCGACTGACCAGCAGGACCCGAAGGTGACAGCGGACCTGCGCGGTCGGATTGACGAGTTGCGCCGGGCCAGGGAGACCTTGTTAAGTGAAATCAGGTCCAATTTTCCTGACTACGCCGCCCTCATCAAATTCGAACCGCCATCCGTAGCGCAAGTCCAGGAACTGTTGTCAGCCAACGAGGTCCTGATTTCATTTTATATTGCCGGGGACCGGACCTACAGTTGGACGATTCCCAAAACCGGTTCCATCGGGTTTTCAGAAATCAGCATGAGCGCAGCGGAAATCACCACTGCTGTTGCAAGCTTGCGCCGCGCCCTCGACCCCGGTCAGATCGGTAAATTAAGTGACATTCCCGAGTTCGATACCGCCGCCGCCTACCGTCTTTATGAAAAGCTGTTCAAACCACTACAAGCCAACTGGCAAGAGGCGAAGAACATTCTGTTTGTCGGTGACGGCGCATTACGCCAATTGCCAATTTCCATGTTGCCGACAAGTCCGCCGGTCGCCCGCCCTGACAAGGGGTTGCCATTTGATCATTATCGTTCTGTTCAATGGCTGGCGCGCAGCCATAGCGTGACAGTATTGCCATCGGTGGCATCGCTTCAGGTCATTCGCAAGGCGCGACGTGCGGGCCGAAATCCACGTCCCTTCCTGGGGTTTGGCGACCCGTATTTCAGCAAAGCCCAGGAAATTGCCGCTGGCAAACAGTCGCCAACTGTTGAGCTGGCTTCGCGAGGAACGGCACTGCGCAACTCACCAAAAACCCGATCGGTTGACAGCGCTGCGATTGCAACTCTGCCCCGGTTGCCCGATACCCGCACGGAAATCAAATCAATTGCTTCCGCGCTGGGCGCACTGCCGGGTCGCGATGTTTATCTCGGCGAGCGGGCGACGGAAGAACAGGTCAAACGCATGGACCTGAAACCCTACAAGGTTATTTCCTTCGCCACCCACGGTCTGGTATCCGGAGACCTTGACGGACTTGACCAACCGGCTTTGGCGCTTTCATCGCCGCAAGTCAGTGGCGGGCAGGGCGATGGCCTGCTGACCATGGAAGAAATTCTCGGGCTCCGGCTGAATGCCGATTGGGTTGTCCTTTCCGCCTGCAACACAGCTGCGGCCAGCGGGGCCGGGGCCGAAGCCATATCCGGTTTGGGGCGGGCCTTTTTTTACGCCGGTGCACGCGCCCTGCTGGTCAGCAACTGGCCGGTTCATTCCGGGGCAACGACAAATCTGATGAAAAAACTTTTTGCCCTGCAAGCTAACGAGGTTGAACTCGGGCGTGCCGACGCGCTACGTCAGGCACGGCTTCATATGATTGACGAGGGGACGCAGAAGGATCGTCAGGGCACCCCGATTTTCTCGTATGCGCATCCCATCTTCTGGGCACCATTTGCCATTATTGGTGATGGTGGCGGAGCACAGGCCGGATCGTAAAATCAGTACAGGCGCTGGCGATATCTGGTTTGCATGGCGTCCTGTGATTCCGCTTCTTCCGTTGCACCGATCTGGTCGCTGATCATGCGACCCATGCTGGGCAGTTCACTTCTGTCGATTTTTCCGTCCGGGTCCCAAAGGTTTGAGCGCATCAGGGCCTTGGCACAATGGAGATAGGCGACCTTGATCGACACAACGAGAACTGTTGCCGGAGGTTTTTCGTTAACGACAAAACGGCCGAGCAGTTCCACATCATCGCGAATCTCGGCGACACCGTTGATGCGTAAAGTCTCATCAACACCCGGAATCAGGAAGATCAAAGCGACGTTGGGGTTTTCCAGAATGTTTTCGAAAGTATCAAGGCGGTTATTGCCGGGGCGATCCGGGATTGCCAGACGACCATCATCCAATACATGCACAAAACCCGGTAATTCCCCGCGCGGCGAAACATCAGCAGGTCCCTGGGTGGATGACGACCCGATCACCAGAAATGGCGACAGGGAAATGAAATGCCGACAATGTTTGTCAAGATGTGAAAGTTCTTTCTGAACCGACCGGCCCGCTGCCGGTTTGTAATGTTGCCGAAGGTCCTCCAGCGTATCGATTACGCTCATTTCGGAAGTTTTCTTTGCAACGGTTTCCATCCTTCCGGCGTGTGCATTTCCAGCGGCGGAAAGGTCGCCTTGTAGGCCATTTTCCGCGAGCTTTCGACCCAGAACCCGAGATACACATACCCAAGCCCCTGAAGCCGGGCATTTTCGATCAGCCACAGGATCATGTAGGTGCCAAGGCTGCGGGTATCTTCCTCAGGATCAAAGAAACTGTAGACAGCGGACAATCCGTCTTCAACACGGTCCGCCAGCATCACACCGACAAGGCGCCCGTCCGGTGTTCGAAATTCAGCGACAAAAGTATCAATCGGCGTTTCTTCAATCAGAGCCTGATATTCGTAAAAATCCATTTTTGCCATATCGCCGCTGGCGTGACGGGCATGCTGATAGTCGGTAAATATCTGATACTGTTCAGTTGTTGCCGCCGGACCCGATTCGTCGGCGGTGACATCAAGGTTCTTGCCCAGAATTCGGCGCTGCGAACGCGATGGCGTGAAGCCGGGCGCAACAATCCGGACCGGGATGCATTCCTGACAACCAGGACAGGCCGGGGCGTAAACGATACCATGGCTGCGCCGGAAACCGGCCATCGACAGTTGATCATGCAGGCGGACGGCATCCCGCCCGACGAGTTCAGTCACCACCCGGCGTTCCGCCCGTCCTTCAATATAGGGGCAGGGCAGGCTGGTGGTGGCAAAAAAGAAATGTGTGCCGTATATGGGTTGGTGACGCATTCGATCCGTATTTTCCACCTGTACGCAGAAAAATCTGCCTGCAAAAAGGTTAGGCGAAGCCTTTCATCGAATCAACAGATAACAAATCACGATAACCCGATCAGTTATTGTGCCTCAATAGCCGGCTGCAGTTCCAGAATAACGCCCAACCCGTCTGGCGTTATTTGATGAGGAATGCTCGACGGAATACCCGATGAAATAGGCGCAGAGTTGCCGCCAGGAACAGCAGAACTACCACTTTCCTGCAACTGCTGGCGCTTAATGTCACCAAGACCTGGCAATACCTCTTCTTCTTTCTTGGGTTCAGCTTTGGCCGGATTGCCTTCTCCAGTCCCCTTGAGCAGGATAATTGACAGTCGCCGATTGCGGGAATTTTTTGGATCATCGACCAGCAGGGGTTCGGTTGCCGCCTTGCCAACGACACTGGAAAAGCGATTTTCCGGGACCTTGAAATGCTGCAACGAACGGCGGGTAGAATTCGCCCGATCCGCCGAAAGCTCCCAGTTGCTATAACCATTGTCAGTGACAAAGGGCACTGAATCCGTATGTCCGGAGATCGAAAGTTTGTTAGGTAATTGGGAGATCACCTTGGCCACCAGTTCAAGCAGGCGCTTGGTATGCAGATACATATCCGCGCCGCCGCTCGGGAACATTGCAAGGCCATCCTGATCAACCAACTGAATCCGCAATCCCTCCGGCGTATTATCGACCATCAGACTTTCCGCCAACTGGCGCATCTGCGGGATACCGGCGATGGTTTCCTCCAGCTCTTCCTTGGCTTTTTCGAACTGTTCCTGCTCCGCCTTCTCCAGCGCTTCGGCAGACGGGTCGGATGAGCTCACGCCGTCACCGTCACCCTCAGCCTGACTTTCTGAATCGTCTTCGCCGCCGGTTCCGGCTTTCGGTGGCGGCAGATCAACCGTCACCGCATCACGCGATGTCGAACTGGAAGCCGCACCTTCTTCGGTGATGGTTTTGCCGCCCAGAATATCGCCGCTACCGCTGGTCGAACTGGATGCAGTCACCGGGGCAAAGTAGTTGGATATACCCTCAAGCTGTTCCTGGGTAACTGAATTCAACAACCACAACAGCAGAAAGAAGGCCATCATGGCCGTCACGAAATCGGCGTAAGCAATCTTCCACGCGCCACCATGGGCACCGGCATGGCCCTTGTTGATCTTCTTGATGATAATCGGTTGCGGGCCAGCTTCAGCCATATTGCATTCCTGGTTTAAGTTCCATTAGACACAGCTAACCCAACGGTGGCAGATTTCCGATGGTTTCCTCGACTTCTGCAAATGTCGGACGCATGTCACCGGCCAGGGTTTTACGGGCGAATTCGACGGAAACCTGTGGTGCGTATCCCTGCATGTGCCCCATCAGGGCAACCTTGATACATTGCATGTAATGACCGTCTGATCCGTAAATCGCGCTCAGGGAACTGGCCATCGGTGCAAGTATTCCATAGGACATGAAAATTCCGAAAAATGTACCGACCAGTGCCGCAGCAATCAGTCCGCCCAGAATTTCCGGTGGTTCGGTGATCGAACTCATGGTGACGATAACGCCGAGCACAGCGGCAACAATCCCCAAGGCAGGAACCGCATCGGCGAAAGCCTGAATTGCGCCGGCAATCGCGTGTTGCTCTCCGTGGTGAATTTCCAGTTCCTCATCCATCACGGCCTCAACTTCGTGCGGCGTATTGGCCCCCAAAGTCAGGAGACGCAGGTAATCACAGAGAAATTCAACAGCGTGGTGATCTCCCTGAAACATCGGAAATGCACCGAACAACGCACTGTCGTTCGGATTCTCGACATGGCTTTCCAAGGCAAGGTCGCCTTTCGACTTGGCCAGTTTGAAAACCGAGTAAAGAACGCTTAGCAGTTCGGCGTAATGATCCTTTTTATATTTTGGCCCCTTAATCAGGGTTCCTATGCATTTCGCTGATCCTATCAACACAGGTTTCGGGTTGGCGACCACAAACGCGCCAATACCGCCCCCAAGAATGATCAGAAATTCAATGGGTTGCCATAGGACACCGAGATCCCCGTGAATGGAATAGCCCCCAAAAATACAGCCGATAACGACGATAATTCCAACGATGAAGAGCATTTACAGTCCTGAATTTCCCTCTAACTACACGCTACGGCAGTCGGTCTATAGAGCTTTGTTGATATTGTTGTCGCAAACGCTATCGTCTAGTACCTGAACGAGCAAGTTTTATGTCATTTCAAGACATTTCATTATACTAAGTAGTTGCAACAAATGAGAAACAAAAATTCTTCTCTACTGACGTGCCGACCCGCAAAGTGGTCTCCGATAGGGGATTGTATACCCCGATTTTTGTCATGAAAACTACCCGAAACCCAAGCAATTCACGCACGAATAAGTATCCACCGATTTTGGTTGCAATGTTTTCCCTGTTCGTTGCAGGCCTGATTTGGATGGCCTTACTGGCTGTCGTTACCCAGTTCTCGGATATCCGTCTGTCATTACCTTTTGTTCTGGGCGGGGTGGGAATCGTTGCTTCATTGATCGGAATCCGCTTCAAACTGGCAAAATGGTGGGGACCGATTCTCCTTCTCCTTCCGATCGCCCTCGGTACGTCGCTGTATTTCCCGGTACCGCCATGGGTCTATCTGGCCTGCTTTGCCGTGTTGGTGATTATCTACTGGAATGCGGCCGGAGAGCGCGTCCCGCTATACCTTACCAACACCCGGACCTGGGCGACGATTGAAACTCTTGTTGGGCAGGACGCCAAAAAATTTGCCGATCTTGGCTGTGGCGTCGGGGGAGGGTTGCTTTATCTCGGTCGCCAACACCCGGATATGATCATCACAGGAATAGAATCGGCACCTGTTCCCTATGTGATCTCAAAATTGCGGGTTCGTCTTCTGGGACTGGAAAACATACACATTCGTTTTGGCGATATGTGGACGGAGGATCTTGCTGATTACGACGCTGTATACGCGTTCCTCTCTCCTGAACCCATGAGCAGGCTATACCAGAAGGTAAAATCCGAAATGCGGACCGGCACGACCTTCATCAGCAATTCGTTTGCCGTTGAAGGCCATGAACCGGACGACATCGTACATGTCGACGATTCCCGAAAAACCAAACTGCTGATCTGGAAATTCTAAAGCAAATCCCGAGAAGATGAGTTCATCTGCGACGACGTACTTGCGACAAAATCAAATATCCTAGCGCTGCCGCCCGTCATCAGAATCAAGTAACCTGACGGTAAAACCTCCGGCCTTCAGGGCAGAGAGGATTTGACTGACGTGGTTCCGGTCCAGGGTTTCAACAACAACATCCAGATCCGCTTCCTTGATCGGGACATCATAGTTGAGACGTTGATGGTAGACTTCAATGATATTGCCGCCACTGTCGCCGATCAGGCCAGAGACCTTTGACAGGACACCCGGAATATCCGGCAACTTGATTCTCAGACTGACAAGTCGGCCTTCACGCACCAGTCCGCGCATCAATACAGATGACAGCAGGCGGGAGTCCATATTGCCGCCACTGACGATCAGGCCGACCCGTCGGCCTTCAAAGCGCGCGCGATGGGTCATCAGCGCGGCCAGCGACGCGGCACCAGCGCCTTCGACGACAACGCGCGGACCTTCCAGATAAAGTTGAACCGCTTTTTCAATGGCGATCTCGTCGACCAGCAACACGTCAGATACAAGTTCGGAGACGATCTGGCGGGTCAACTTGCCGGGCGCCTTGACGGCAATACCTTCGGCAATCGTCGCCCCCGCTTCGTCAGGGATATTTTCTCCCGCCAGAACCCGCGCCATCGCCGGATAAAGCGATGACTGGACACCAATAACTTCAATGTCAGGTTTCAGGGCCTTGGCAGCAATGGCGCATCCCGAAATCAGGCCACCGCCACCGATGGGGGCAATCAGGACATCCAAATCTGGATGGTTATCAAGCAATTCCAGTCCGACAGTCCCCTGACCGGCAATAATGTCAGGATCATCAAAGGGATGGACGAAAATTTTTCCTTCTTCCTCAACCATGTTGTTCGCGGCAATCCAGGCCTCTGCCAGACTGTGTCCTTTCAGGATAACCTTGGCTCCCAACGCCTCCGTTCGCCCGACCTTGGTGAAGGGCGTGCCTTCCGGCATGAAAATGGTTGCCGGAATTCCCAGTCTGACCGCGTGATAGGCAACCCCCTGGGCATGGTTACCAGCCGATACCGCAACAACCCCGACGGCTTTCTGCTCGGCGGTCAATCCAGACAGCTTTATATATGCCCCGCGTGCCTTGAACGAGCCTGTAACCTGAAGGTTTTCAAGCTTGAGGACGACATCCAGACCGATTTCGCCCGAGATCGCTTCAGAAGCCAGCGAAGGCGTGCGAAGAATCTGCCCCGTCAACGCTTTCGATGCATTTTGAATGTCTGCAATGGTGACGGTCATTCAGCTTCCCCTGTAGCCTGATGATGTGCCCTTGTAGCACCATCATTCCCTGACTTCACGGGCGCTTTTCCCGAGACGGTGCCTTTTTGGGGAGCAAGGTCAGTTTTTTCACATTCCGGGTGTTGTTGTCCTGCGCTTCACTCATGAATGTCAGATATCCGCCATCACGCCATCGGCTGACAAGATCGGCATAATGTTCAGACAAAAAGTTTCCCGACTGACCGGTCGCAATCATAAACCGTGAATTGGCGATATCGTTCAGATCGTAGATGGCACGATAACCGGGTCCGTGAATGTGGGCGAAAGGTGATCGTTCGTTGTTAGGCCGGGTCGCCCCGCGATTAACTGTATAATTTCCACCATCAGTTGGAATACTGATATCGGCCAGGTGATTGAGCAGGGGAACACGGGTCAATACCTGATGGGTAAAGGTCGCCCGATGGGTTTTCCCCCATGCCCATTTTTCAAGATTTGCACCGTGTTGTTCTGACAGGCGATCAATGGTTCGCCGGAAAGAGTGATTGACAAGTTCGGTGCAATTTTCGGGTTTTGGTGTCTTGATATCATCACACCACAATGGTCGCCGCGTTAGCACCGACTTGATAAAACGTGGTCGCAGTTTCAGATAGGCCGGTGTCAGATTTTCCAGTTCATCAGAATAAACAAGCTTGTTCAGTTCCAGTAACCAGGTTGAAAAAATCAGGGGTTCCGGCCGCTTCCGGGCCATGGTCCCGTCCCATTTTTGCAGCAGGGAGAGGGCTGCTTTATCTGCATCGCGTTCCGCCGTCGCCATAGCCAACAGCTTGGGAAGAATATCTTTTGCCATCAGGGACACCGCGTCATTTTGCAGCGACTGAACCTGTTTGAACGCAACCTTTTCTGTTGTCCCAAGTTGCTGTTCGATCCGGTCTGCACGATACCGCGCGGCCCAGTCATGGGAGATGAAGTAGGGATAATCCTCACCAACAACTCGATTGTTGGCGTTAATGATCATTGCCGCCGGCGGATTGAACTCGGATGGCATTTCATCAAACGGAATAAAGCTCATCCAGTCTGTTTCTCCCAGCCATCCAGGGCTCGGAACCACCCCGCTGCCGGCCCCCCGGACAGGCACTTTTCCGGCGGTTCTGAAGCCGATATTTCCACTGCTGTCGGCATAGGCAAAATTCAGCACAGGTCCCTGAATCAAACGAACAGCGTCCTGAAAAGCCCTCCAGTTTTTCGCCCGGTTCAGGTGAAAAAATGCGCTCGATGTCAGGTCTTCATTCTCAAGATATGTAGCGGATAACGCAACGACATGATTGTCGTCTCCAAGCGATCCAATATCTCCGCGAACATCCGAAAGAACCGGTCCATGGTACGAGCTTCGAACGTTCAACACCTGATCAGGCTGCCCCTTGACCTTGATGATTTCCTCGCGAACTTCAAATTCGGCATCGCCTTCCGATATCAGATAGCGGGACGAATTCCCGGCAACCAGCTTTTCAACAAACAGGTCTTCAGAATCCGCCTGGGTTGACGTGATTCCCCATGCGATATCATTATTCACCCCAAGTATATGGAAAGGCACGCCCGGAACAGTGGCCCCCATAATCTGCAAGTCTGGCGTTTCAATTCTGGCCAGATACCACATGATCGGTGCGGAAAACCCGAGATGCGGATCATTTGCCAGAATGGCGCCGCCCGTTTCCGTTTTATCAGGACCAAGCGCCCAGATGTTCGATGCGCCTGTTGGCTGCCCGTTGGGCCAGGGGGGCAGGACGGAAAGACCGGCAAACAGCCTGTCGTTCATTTCCGGCGACAAACCGGTGATCGTAAACGGAGCATTGGCAGGATAGGCGGGCCAGAGCTCTCCGACCCGTTCCGGCGCTATTTTTCTGGCGATCAGGGCGCGCAGAACCTCGGTCCGGAAATTCCCGGCCAGACGGGTCGCCATGATTTTACCCCAGACCAGCGAATCCGCAATCTGCCAAGGTTCCGGGGTAAAATAAAATCCGGCAAATTCCGGGCTCGGAAGCCCGGATCTGTTTTTTAACCAGCCATTGACGCCACGGGCATAAGCGGCAAGGGCCCGACGGACTGGCTCATCAAGTGATTGCGCCTGAAGTTCCGCCAACCGGTAAAGTCCGAGTGTCCGCATCCACCTGTCCGCGCCAAGCGTCGCGTCTCCCATGATTTCGGACAAGCGTCCACCACCAAACCGGCGCATGGTTTCCATCTGCCAAAACCGGTCCTGGGCGTGGACATATCCCAGTGCGAAGTAGGCATCTTCATCTGATTCCGCCAGAATGTGAGGAACACCATCGCCGTCGCGTGTGATGGAAACGGGCGAATTGATACCCGTCAGCTGTTCCGAACCTGAAAGTTCAGGCAGAGAAGTCCGCAGCCAGAAAAGTCCACTCAGTCCAATCACAACGATGAGTGCGGGCAGGCCAATCAGACCAATGATCAAAGAACGTTTCACGAAAGAACACTACGGAAATGAAGGTACTGGTGCCAGCCCATACTATATAATTTTACCGGGACAGCTTGTTGCCGCAGGGCAATTGCACCGGTTTGAACGATGAACTATAAGGCAATTGTGGCTCACTAATTTAATTCGACGTTCATCAGGATCGCCAGAGGACCCCCAGACCATGACGACAGGCCCGCTTCACGGATTACGCGTATTCGATCTCACCCGCATTCTGGCCGGGCCCTCCTGCACGCAGATGCTGGGCGATATGGGGGCCGATGTGATCAAGATCGAACGCCCCGGTACAGGCGACGACACCCGGCGGTTTGCTCCGCCCTTTATCAGCGATGAGAACGGCAACGATACGGAAGAAAGTGCCTATTTCTGTTCGACCAACCGTAACAAACGTTCAGTCACCCTTGACTTGACGCGCCCAAAAGGTCAGGAAATCGCCCGCCAGTTGATCGCCAAGAGCGATATTCTGGCTGAGAATTTCAAAACCGGCGGCCTTGCCAAATACGGTCTCGGTTATGACGATCTGAAAGATGAATTTCCCGGACTGATATATTGTTCAATTACCGGGTTCGGTCATACTGGCCCCTATGCGCCGCGTCCGGGTTATGATGTTCTGATTCAGGGGATGGGCGGATTCATGAGCGTTACCGGTGACCCCGAAGGTGATCCGCAAAAGGCCGGAATCCCCATTTCCGACCTGATGGCCGGTATGTATGCCGCCGTCGCCATCAATGCAGCCCTTCGCCACCGTGAAGTGACAGGCGAGGGGCAGTTTATTGATATCGGTATGCTGGATACGACCGCGGCGATGCTGTCGATCATGGGGGCAAATTATCTGGCGACCGGAAAGAACCCGCCAAGACTGGGCAATGCCCACCCGAATATTGTGCCCTACCAGTCCTTTCCGACCGCCGATGGCGACATCATTCTGGCCGTCGGTAACGACGGGCAGTTCGAGCGGTTCTGCAAATTCGCCGATGTTGAGCACCTTCTTGAGGATGAACGCTTCTCGACCAACGGCGCACGGGTCCGCAATCGGGCTGAGCTGGTTCCAATTTTACGCGAACTGATCGCCTCAAAACCTTCCAAACACTGGCTTGACGGGCTTGAAGCCGTCAATGTCAGTTGCGGACCCATAAATACGCTTGAGCAGGTCTTTAACGACCCGCAGGTGAAAGCGCGCGAAATGCGGTTGAAAATGGATCATCCCGTGGCCGGCAATCGCCCGATCGACCTGATCGGTAGTCCGCTTCATATGTCCGCCACACCACCAACCTACAGGCTGGCCCCGCCGATGCTGGGTCAGCATACCGACGAAATCCTCAGGGAATTGCTGGGAACCGGCGATGATGACCTCGCGACACTTCGGGCGGAAGGCATCATTTAGTGGTGGTTCAGTGTTCATTTGAGGCCACGGGCCCTGCCGGTCCACACAAGATAGCTTATATGGATTGGGACGACAGGGAAAACCCGGATACCCTGTTTTGCGTTCACGGATTAACCCGCAATTCCAGAGACTTCGATTCCATTGCGGATGTTTTGAGTGAGCGTTACCGGGTGATCTGCATGGATGTGGCCGGGCGCGGTGACAGCGAGTGGTTAAGCCGTCCGGAAGACTATTCCTATCCGCAATACCTGTCCGACGCGCTGGCCCTTCTCAAACACCTTGAATGCGATCAGGTTGACTGGCTCGGCACATCGATGGGCGGCATTCTGGGCATGATGATTGCAGCTATGCCAAAAACGGTGATCAAGCGCCTGATCATAAACGATATTGGTCCGTTCATTCCGAATGCGGCGTTAAAACGAATCTCGGAATATCTTGGCGACCGGCCAGCATTTCGGTCCCTTGAGGCCTTTGAAGCGCGTCTTCGCCACATTCACGCGACGTTCGGACCCTTGACGAACAAACAATGGTCTCATCTTGCAACCCATAGCGCACGCCAGATTGATCCTGAACATTGGGATTTCAAATACGACCCGGCCATCGCCATTCCGTTTGCCGCAGTTGCTGATCAGGACATTGACCTGTGGGACATCTGGGAGGCCATATCTTGCCCGACATTTATCTTGCGAGGCGCCGTTTCAGACCTGTTGCCGCGCGAAATAGCTGAACAGGCAAAATTGCGCGGCCCCAAGGCAACAGTACGTGAGTTCGATGGCATCGGTCATGCCCCGGCGCTGATGGCCGAAGATCAAATCCAGTGTATTCGGAACTGGCTTGACGGTTGACATCTTGAAACATCCGGAAACACCGCTGAAACATGGATTTGGGCTAGACTGCGTGTAGCTTGGCAAGATAAGCCTATATGACGAATTGTCTGATCCGGGCCGAGTCGGTTCGACAGACCAGAAAATTGACGTGTTGGAGTATTTAAAAGATGAATAACGCCCTGGCGACTACTGATTCCCACGACCTGACAGCAACTCACCCAGGCAAGGATCTTGAGGATTTTGTAACCTTTTTTGTCGCCGACCAGATGTTCGGTATTCCTGTCCTCAAGGTTCAGGACATCCTGACACCGGACAGTATTGCTTCGATTCCGCTGGCTCCGCCGGAAGTAAAAGGTTCGATTAATCTTCGTGGACGGATCGTAACGGTAATCGATGTCCGTGTCCGGCTTGGCCTTACCGGCCATGACCTGGCCAAAGGCGCGGGCAATATGGGGGTTACAGTTGAGCATGAAAATGATCTCTACACCCTGCTGGTTGATCGCATTGGTGATGTCGTCGGTTTGTCAAACGATACTTACGAGAAAAACCCGGCAACCCTGGATCCACAGTGGCGTGAATTTTCGGTCGGTGTTTACCGTCTGGAAAAACAGTTGATGGTGGTCCTTGATATCGACCAGATGCTGGATATTGTTTATTCCAACAGGTAATCGCTAACCGTCATTCAGAATTCGGGCGGCATCGCAGGCGGCATAGGTCAGAATCCCGTCCGCGCCCGCACGTTTGAATGACCGCAACGCCTCCATCATGACATGGTCATAATCGAGCCAGCCCTGAGCGGCGGCGGCCTTCAACATGGCGTATTCACCACTGACGTTATAGACGAATGTCGGAACACCGAAGCTTTCCTTGACCCGCCAAACCATATCGAGATAGGGCAGACCGGGTTTAACCATCACGGAATCCGCCCCTTCGGAAATGTCCATGGCGACTTCGCGAAGCGCTTCTTCTGTATTGGCCGTGTCCATCTGATAGGTTTTTTTATCGCCCGTCAGCGCGCCGCTTGAACCAACGGCATCGCGAAACGGGCCATAATATCCGGACGCGTATTTGGCTGCATACGACATGATCGAAACGTCCTGAAAACCCTTGTCATCAAGGGCTTTGCGGATCGCACCAATGCGCCCGTCCATCATATCAGACGGGGCAATGATATCGCAGCCGGCTTCCGCCTGAACGACAGATTGCTGGCAAAGAATCTCAATCGTTTCGTCGTTCAGGATGATGCCATCGCGCACAATGCCGTCGTGGCCATCGGAATTGAATTCATCCAGCGCAACATCGCAAATAACTCCGATCTCAGGCACGCTCGATTTCAGTTCACGCACTGCGCGACAAACAAGACCGTTCGGATTAACGGCTTCGCGCCCGTCAGGCGTTTTCAGTGACGGTTCAATGTAGGGAAAGATAGCAACCGCCGGAATGCCAAGATCACGGGCCTTGGCAACTTCTTCTGATAAAAGGTCGGTGCTCAGCCGGTCGACGCCCGGCATCGAAGGGATCGGCTGGCGCGCGCCAGTACCTTCGACAACAAACACCGGCCAGATCAGGTCATCGACGGACAACCGGGATTCGGCGACCAGACGCCGTATCCAGGGAGAGGCCCTGTTGCGCCGCATACGGGTGGTCGGGTAGGAGGGGGATACCGAAGGTCCTGCGGTCATGGGATTACGCCTTGTCCAGTGCTTGCGTCAGATCAGCCAGAATATCTTCAATATGTTCAATGCCGATGGAGAGCCGGACGTAACCCGGCGTTACGCCCGACGCCAACTGGTCTTCTGCGGATAACTGCGAGTGGGTGGTCGTCGCCGGATGGATAGCCAGACTCCTGACATCGCCAATATTGGCAACATGATAGAACATTTCCAGCGCATCGATAAATTTTCGACCGGCATCGCGTCCACCGGCAAGCTCGAAACCAACCAGGGCACCGTATCCGCCGCTCATATACCTGTCGGCACGTTCCCGGTGCAGGCCAGATTGTGCGCCCGGGAAGATGACGCCTGAAATTTTGCGGTGCTTACCAAGGAATTCCGCCACCTTGGTGGCGTTCTCGCAATGCGCACGCATACGCAAGGGCAGGGTCTCCATCCCCTGAATGAACTGAAAGGCGTTAAACGGGCTCATCGAAGCCCCCATATCACGAAGCAGAATAACCCGCGCGCGCAAAACATAGGCGATCGGACCCAGCGGCTTGACCGCTTCGGTCCAGACGGCTCCGTGATAACTGGCATCGGGCTGATTCAGGGTCGGAAAACGTTCACCTCCGGCTTCCCAGTCAAAATTGCCACCATCGACGATCATGCCGCCTATGGAGGTCCCGTGCCCGCCGATATATTTGGTCGTTGAATAAACAACAATCGCCGCGCCATGATCGAGAGGGCGACAAAGGATCGGTGCTGCCGTGTTGTCCATGATCAACGGCACGCCAAACACTATCCCGATGTCAGCTACTTCCTGAATGGGAAATACGTTCAGTTTGGGATTGGGCAAGGTTTCTGCATAATAGCAGCGGGTTTTGTCATCGGTCGCCGCGCGAAAATTTTCCGGATCGGCTGGGTCGACAAAACGGCACTCAATCCCGAGATCCGTCAGGGTATTGGCAAACAAATTCCAGGTTCCGCCATAGATATCAGTCGAACAGACAAAATTGTCTCCGGCCCGGCAGAGGTTAAGGATGGCAAACGTTGAAGCGGATTGCCCGGACGCAACGGCAAGTGCCGCAACACCACCTTCAAGCGCCGCGATGCGCTGTTCCAGCACATCGTTTGTCGGGTTCATGATTCTTGAATAGATGTTTCCAAGTTCCTTCAGCGCAAACAGGTTTTCCGCATGTTCGGTACCGTCAAACTGATAGGCGGTCGTCTGATAGATCGGCACAGCAACAGCGTTGGTTGCTGAATCCTTGCGGTGCGCGCCATGAACGGCCAGAGTTTCGGGGTGCTGAGAGTTAGTCATAATCGAGCGCTTTCCTTGATCAACAAGTGACGGAAACAGATGCGACAGCATGTCGGAACCTGACCGGAAGGGGAAAACAACCAAGAGCGGGGAAGAAAGTCAATGCAAACGGGCAAAGCCGTTAACGCAATGGACCTGCCGGAGAGTGAAATTACCGGCAAAAATTATTTACAATGCGGCGAATCATCTTTACGTTTACGTAAACGTCAATTAGGGGCAGATTTTCGGATAATCTTCTGATATCATCTATCAGCATTACCGATGCCTTATGCCTGCGTGAACTCTGGAGGAACATCCCATGCCCGATGATGGTCAATCCGTAACTTCAGCGCCTGATACCGCTTACAAGGCAAAAAACCCGGTACGATTTGTTACCGCTGCCAGCCTGTTTGACGGCCATGACGCATCGATCAATATTATGCGCAGGATTTTGCAATCCTCCGGGGCGGAAGTCATTCATCTCGGCCATAACCGCTCAGTCGACGATGTTGTGACGGCGGCAATCGAAGAAGACGCCAACGCCATCGCTGTCAGTTCCTATCAGGGTGGGCACGTCGAATACTTCAAGTACATGATGGATTTGCTGCGCCAGCGGGGTCGCCCGGATAT
>JAJFIJ010000140.1 GCA_021775105.1 Rhodospirillales bacterium
TATGCGTCATTGGAACGCGCGCCCCTGATATTGATTACCGATGCGGGCGAAACAGATGACAGTCTACCACCTCACCAGATTTTTGATCAGCAAGCCCTGTTCACGCCGATCACCAAAGGGACGCTCCGTTTGAGTGCTGAAAACGCAGGCATAACCTTGGACATGTTGGTTCAATCTTCCCTGGTTGACCCTTGTGGTCCTGTTCATATTGATCTTACGGCGAAAGATGCGCGCACCAGAGTTTTGCCGGAATCTGGCCAGGGAAATTTGATGCCGCTGGAGGATTCACCGGAAATTGGAGGATCATTAGAAAAGTCTTTAAGTGAGATCACTGAATTACTTTCTCATAGCCGTCGACCTGTCCTGATTGCCGGACTTCAGGCGCGCCGGGCCGGGGTTTCTGGAAAATTACATCAACTTGTTCACCAATTGGGTTGCCCGGTTCTGACATCCTACAAGGCCAAGGGCGTAATGCCTGAAACTGATCCCCATTTTGTCGGATTGTTCACCGGTGCAAAAGCCGAAGGAGAGACTCTGTCGAAGGCGGATCTGATTCTGACTATTGGTCTTGATCCGGTCGAAATGATTCCTTCTCCCTGGACCTACGCCGCGCCGGTTGGTGTGGTAATGCATGGGCTTTCACAGGCATTTCCTTTCTCGGCTGTGGTTGGTTTAGACGGTGATCTGAAGACCAGCATTGAAAGCCTTATCACGATGGCCGTCGGTTCCGATTGGGAGACTGGAGAGATCAAGGAATTGCGGTCACGCATGTTGGAAAGGTTGTCCCTGAGAGGGCAAGGCCACACGGCAGATAGTATTATCGACGCGCTGGGGAAAGCCGCTCCTGCTGGAGCGCGGCTTGCCGTTGACGCCGGAGCACATATGTTTTCGGCAATGGCCCGCTGGCCCGCTGCGCACCCGCACGACGTTCTGAAGTCAAACGGGTTGTCGACGATGGGTTTTGCCCTCCCAGCAACAATCGCCTCGTATCTGAACGACCCCGATCGTCCGGTGATTGCCGTTAGCGGTGACGGCGGGATGTTAATGTGTCTGGCGGAATTATCAACCGCAGCGCGTTTGAACGTCCCGGTCACTGTTGTTGTTTTGAATGATGCAGCTCTTTCGCTTATCGACATCAAACAGCAAAGCAACCAACACCCGGTTAGCGGTGTAAGGTATCCACCGATTGATTTTGCAGCGACAGCCCGTGGGCTGGGATGTCAGGCATGGACAATTGGCGCGCATGATTCGATTGAGGAAATATTACCAACGGTCTTTTCGGCGAAAGGACCATGTGTGATAGATGTAGCCATAAACCCTGATGGTTATCGGGATCAGATGGCGGCGCTCCGAAAATAATAAAAAATTCCAGGCCCAGACAACCAAAGGATATTGAACTTGCTCATTTTCTATCAAAATTTCGGAGACTATAACGCTCTCCAAAAAAGCGGCTATCTTAATTATAACAAGGTTCGTGATCCGTATTTTAATTTTTTAAACATATTCATCTCTGATGTTCAAACCTGATTATCCCTTTAGGGGTGTGCCGGAGACGGGAGAAACCCTGGAAGTGGCCCCCGGTGTGTTTTGGTTACGCATGCCGTTACCTTACAAACTCGATCACATTAACCTCTGGTTACTGGAAGACGGTGATGGCTGGACAATCATTGATACAGGGATCGCAACTAACGAAGTAAAGGCAGCGTGGGAACAGATCGAGACGCTGCATTTTTCCAGCTCCCGACCGGTCAAACGGATAATTGTCACTCATTTTCACGCGGACCACATGGGGCTGGCGGGCTGGCTAGCGGATCGTTACGGCGTGATGATGACGGCGACCCTGTCGGAGTGGAGCTACGCGCGTATGCTGCATGCCGATACACCTGAAATACTGTTGCCGGGATTTACCAGGTTTTGCCATGCTGCCGGACTTGATCACGAAGCAATCAAGGCTGTGAGCGGTCGGGCCGGGAATTACGCTCGGGTTGTCAGCCTGGTGCCAACGAGTTTTGTGCGGGTGCTTGAAGGGGATGGAATTTCAATAAACGGCCGCAACTGGCAGGTTATTGTTGGACGCGGGCATTCGCCAGAGCATATGTGCCTCTATTGTGACGACTTGAAGGTTCTGATTTCGGGAGACCAGGTATTGCCCCGGATCAGTCCCAATGTCAGCATCTGGCCCCAAGAGCCGAAAGCTGATCCACTGGCACAATATCTACATAGCATGGATAAATTTCGTCACCTGCCTGAGGATACTCTTGTTCTGCCTAGCCACGACTGGCCGTTTCACGGGTTGCTGGGACGTCTTGACGATCTATCGGTACATCATGAGCAGCGACTGGAATAAACTTTGCTCGTCTGTGAACAGTCGGCCAGTGGTGCCGAAATCCTGTATTCACTGTTCAACCGCGAACTTGATAGTCTTCAGCTGTTTTTTGCCCTTGGCGAGTCATTGGCACATGCGCATCATCTGGAAACGCGAGGCCGTGTTATTCGAATTACAGACGGGGACGGTGTTCATCGGTTCAAGACCGCCTAAGCCCGGATTTCAAAACTCCAAGATCTCATCTTTAATGCCCTTGGCTTGACGCCCGGAATCCCTCCACATTTCTCAATCATGGTTCTCCGCCGTAAGGCCAACACCACTTCATTGAAAATTGGGGCGGTACAACAATTGGTATTTCGTATGCCTGTGCCAATGAGCAGGTGCAGTTAAATCTTGACAAATATATCATGTATGTGAATAAATATTCTTATACATAATTAATGTTCTAAATGGTTTCGAGGTGTTCTCAAGATGCGCCCGCAGAATGGTAGCCGTTTGTATGCGGAGGAGTTTTGTCGCGCATCATCTTCTGATCGCTTACAGGTCAAGATTCTGGACGCGGTCCTTAAAGTGACAATCGACCGCCCGGAAAAACGCAATGCCTTGGACCGTGAGACGCTTTCGGAACTGGGGTCTGTTTTTTCAGCCGCTTCGGACCGCGATGATATTTCGCTGGCAGTATTGGTGGGCGCAGAAAACAAATCCTTCGCTGCTGGAGGTGATTTAAAAGATTTAGCGGCAGTTCAAACCGTCGAACAGGCCAGAGAGATGGCCAATCTTGCCAAATCCGCATTTCAGGCCATCCGAGATTTCCCAACGCCGGTAATCGCCGCTTTGAATGGTGACGCCCTGGGTGGTGGTGCTGAATTGGCGGTTGCTTGCGATATGCGGGTAGCGGACAGTCATGCCCGAATTGGTTTTGTTCAGGGAACCCTGAAAATCACCACGGCTTGGGGCGGGGGTAACGATCTGATCCGACTGCTCGGCCCAGTCCGCGCATTGCGATTGTTGAGCCGTTGCGAGTTGCTGGATGCGGAGACGGCACTTGAGTTTGGTCTTGTCGACAGCGTTGCAGGCGACGGACAAGATTTTGAGGAAGCCGTAAGTGATTTTATCAAGCCGATTTCCAGGCAATCTCGTCATGTGCTTGTGGCATTTAAAAAGCTTGTCCATGGTGCGAAGAATTCCGGTCGGGAAACCATAGACAGATTAGAAACGTCACTATTCGTCGACACGTGGGTGCATGACGACCATTGGGCCGCGGCAAACAAGCTGATATCAAAACGGGGATAGGTGAATGACAGAGGGACGTGCCGAAATTAAGCCGAAAGTGGGGACTGCCACTCCATCTGGTATTGAGGTTCCGACGGTCGTCTCACCAGATATGGCACCAGACCGGACCAATGAGGAGCCGGGTAAGTTTCCGTTCACCCGCGGTATTTTCCCCAATGGATACCGTGGGCGACTGTGGACCATTCGCCAATATTCCGGTTTCGGTACGGCCGAAGAAACAAATGAGAGGTACCGTTTTCTCTTAGATAGTGGTCAAACCGGATTATCGGTCGCGCTTGACCTACCCTCCCAATGCGGTTACGACCCCATCGATCCCATGGCCCGCCCGGAGATCGGGAAGGTTGGCGTATCCTTATCTAACCTGAGCGAAGCCGAAATTCTGTTTGATGGGATTGATCTTGAGTCCATCTCAACGTCGTTCACAATCAACGGAACCGCCTCAATCATCTACGCTATGTATCTTGCCGTCGCGGATAAGCAAGGCGTGCCTCGGGAAAAACTGACGGGAACAATTCAAAACGATATTTTGAAAGAGTATGTGGCGCGGGGGACCTGGATTTTTCCGGTCAAACAATCCATGCGCCTTATCGCTGACACCATTCAGTTTTCGGTCGATCAAACGCCCCGCTTCAATCCGATCTCCATCGCGGGGGCGCATGTCCGCGATGCAGGGGCGACGGCTGTTGAAGAAATGGCCTACACCCTAGCGAACGGTCTGGCGTATATGGACGAACTGAAGGCCCGGGGAGGGAACATCGCGCGTTTGGCGCAAAGCCTGAGTTTTTTCTTTTACGTGCACATGGATGTCTTTGAAGAGGCCAGCAAGTTCCGTGCGGCGCGAAGACTTTGGGCTAGATTGTTGCGTGAGCGCTACGGCATTGAAGATGAGAAGGCTCAACGTTTCCGATTTGGGGTTGTCTGCGGAGGATCGTCCCTGACACCCGGTCAACCCTATAACAATATAATTCGCGTTGGGCTTGAAAATTTCGCCGCCGTGTTGGGCGGTGCTCAGTCGATTTTCACCTGTGCATATGACGAGGCCTTTCAGATCCCGACGGAGTTTAGCGCCGAGATCGCTCTTAGAACGCAACAAATCGTCGCCTATGAAAGCGGCGCAGCCCGTACTGTGGATCCTCTGGGGGGCAGTTATTACGTCGAATGGCTGACCGATCAGATGGAGGCGGAAATCCTCAAGGTGATGGGGGAAATTGACGCCTATGGGGGCGTCATCAAAGCGATTGAGGATGGCTATTTACAATCGCGTGTGGCTGAACGGGCGCGTGAGCGTAAGCAAATGACTGATGACGGTGAGCGTGTTGTTGTCGGTGAAAACTTTTTCACCCGCCAGGATCAGACCAATAATTACGGTGAGGTATTCAAGCTGGACCCGGACGGTGCAAATAACATCACCAGGAAGTATGAAGAATTGCTTGACCGTCGAAACGACACTGAAGCCAGGCGCACGCTGGACCGTCTGGAGGCCGCAACCGGGAACGATAATGAAAATATCATGCCCTATCTCGTTGACTGCTGTCACGCCTATGCGACTGTCGGTGAAATGGTTTCCCGAATGAAACATCAGTGGGGCGAATTTAATGAGCCGATCCGGATTTAGACTCAAAAAAGAGAGTATCTAGTGATGAAACTTAAAGGAAAACGCATCCTGATCGCTAAGCCGGGTCTGGACGGTCATGACGTAGGGGCCAAGGTGATTGCCCTGGCGCTTCGTGACGCCGGGGCCGATGTGATCTATACCGGTTTGCGGAAAAGCCCGGAATACATTACCAGGGTCGCCATAGAGGAGGATGTGCATTGTGTCGGCTTGAGCGTCCTTTCAGGCAGCCATAAAGAGTTGCTGAAAGAGGTTTTAAATGAACTGAACAACGCCGACGCCAGCGGCATTGATGTGTTCATCGGCGGAACGATCCCACCAACCGACCACGATGAATTGTTGAAACTTGGTGTTCAGGGCGTTTTCACCTCTGACATGCGGGTCGAAGATGTTGTTGATAAAATTGCCGATGTTCTGGGGGGGCAGGGATGACACGGGGGCCACTGTCGTCAATCAGAATCCTCGAAATCGGCCATATGCTTGCAGGCCCATACTGCGGAATGTTGCTTGCTGACCTCGGGGCTGAAGTGATCAAGATAGAAACCCCGGATGGTGGTGATATCGGGCGCACCATCAGCCCGCACTGGATTGGTTCCATTAATGCCTACTTCGCCAGTCTAAATCGCAGCAAAAAAAGTGTAACGATTGATTTGGCAAGTGAGGCCGGACAACAGGCCTTGGCAAAATTGTGTCAGGAGGCCGATGCTCTGATCACCAATTTGCGGCCTTCGGCCATTCGCAAACTCGGCCTCACTTACGAGGCGCTCAAGGTTTGCAATCCCAAACTGGTGTGTGTCGCCTTGACCGGCTACGGGCTGGATGGCCCAAATTCGGACCGACCCGCATACGATTATGTCGTACAGGCCTTGGCTGGCATAGCGGCGATGACGGGGGACCCTCAGGGGCCTCCGACAAAAACCGGCTATTCCGCTGTTGATAATTCAACCGGTATCATGGCAGCGTTGGGGTTGCTTGCGCAGATCATTGGCGGCAAGGGCGGACAAGTTGACGTATCGCTTTATGATACCATGATTTCGCAGTTGAATTATTTGGCCAGTGGTTATTTGAACGCAGATGAACGGCTTGAGCGCCAGCCCAATGGCGCCCATCCCTACATTGTTCCGGCGCAGATTTTTCCAACACAGGACGGCCATATGGCCCTGTTCATCACTCACAACAGGTTCTGGAATATTTTTTCCGAGGAAGTCAAACGGCCTGAATGGATAAAGGACCGGAAGTTTGCGACCATGGAAGGCCGCTTGAACAACAGGGCGGCAGTCGTCGCGGCCATTGAAACATTGTTGATGACACAAACTGCGGCGCATTGGGTCAGCCGGTTGGGACCCTTGGGTCTGGTCGTCGCGGAGGTTCAGGACATGGCTTCGGCTCTCGATAGTGAACTGACGCGTGAACGCGGTATGGTTCAGGCCATCAAGACCATAGATGGAGATATCAGGGTCGTCGGGAACCCTATAAAAAGCGACGGCTTGATCTGGGAGCCGACGCCACCGCCAATGTTGGGGGAACATTCGGGCATGAAATTCAGCAACAGGTATTAAGAATGGCGATTTCACTTGCTGAGAGACGGCAACTTTCGCGTGCCTTAAGCCGGGTGATTGATGCCTCGGTCGAAAGCTCCCTTGGTGGTCTGGTCGAAAGCTCAGCGAGGGATGCCCGGCGCGTGGGTGTCACCGGATCTCCGGGGGCTGGAAAAAGCACGTTGATCAGTCGATACGCAAAACTACGTCTGGACCAGGGGATACAAACCGGTATCCTCGCGATTGATCCGACGAGCCCGATATCCGGCGGGTCATTGTTGGGGGATCGCATTCGCATGGACACGGTAGCGGATGACCCGCGCCTTTTCATTCGCTCAATCCCCAGCCGTTCGGCCAATGACGGGCTGTGCGACAACGTGTCGGACCTGATGTCGATTATGAATGGCTTTTCCTTCAACGAGATCATTCTCGAAACCGTAGGCGTTGGTCAGGCGGAGTATGCGGTACGCGAGCAGGTCGATACGTTGGTTCTTGTTTTGATCCCCGGCTCTGGCGATGCTATTCAGGCGATGAAAGCGGGTATCTTGGAGCGCGCGGATATCTATGTGATGAATAAGGCGGATCTCCCCGGCGCGGAAAAAAGCCGAGCCGAGATTATGTCGGTTCTTGGCTACAGGCAGCCAGATGCAAATGGCTGGTCTCCAAAGTTAATCATGGCCTCCGCTGAGGACGGCCTGGGAGTTGACGAACTGGCGATGGCCATTGACGAACATCAGGCGGTATTGGCGGCTAAGGTTGATACCGATCAGGTCCGTCGTGATCGCCGCGCCTACCATCTGCGCAGTCTGCTCGCCCGAAGGGTAGACGAAATAATACAGACAATGGACGCCTCAAGTCTGGATGGTCCAATGAATGAAGTGTTCGTAAGAATTGCAAACGCAATCATCCCAAAAAAATAAAATCCGGTTCTTTAACTAAGATAATTTGGCCAATTTGACAGAGAAGAGATCGCCGTTCACTGTCATCAATTCCATAGGAAGAGAAAAAAGATGCCGGTTAAAAGTGCACTGAGGACACTTTCCCTATTTGAAATGTTCGCAGATCAGAAGCGAGCGTTGTCCTTAAGCGAGATTGCCCGATTGCTTGATATCCCTCAGAGCAGCTGTTTCAGCCTGATCAGGACGCTGCAGGATGCGGGCTATCTTTATTCGCTCGATGGTCGTCGACAGGTCTACCCTACAAAGCGCCTGCTGGACCTGGCAGACGTAATTAGTCACCATGACCCGGTGCTCGACCACCTAAGGCCCTACCTTGAGCAGCTCAGGGACGTTTGTGAGGAAACAGTAATTCTGGGTGTTCGCGAAGGAATGTCGGTGATTTACCTTGATGTCCAGGAAAGTCGGGAGACGATCCGCTACTCAGCAAATGCCGGGGAAAAGAAACCTCTCCATTCCAGCGCCATTGGCAAGGCCATGTTAGGCGAGGTTTCCCCACGGGAGCGGGAAAAATTGATCAACCGTCTTAATCTGCTGCCCGTGACGGCGAATACCATCGTCTCGACCAACCAGCTAGACGAAGACATCAAACAAAGTCTGGCACGTGGTTGTTTTGTCACCCGGGGTGAAAATGTGTCGGACGTCATGGCCGTTGCTAAAGTCATTCATGGCGTTGGGGGCGTGTTTGGTGTGGCGATCGCTGGCCCCATGCATCGAATGGAGGACGCCCAGGACCGCCATATATTAAGTTTGAACGATTGGTGCCAGAAAATTGAGCAGGTGGAATAGAAGGAGCTATCCGAAATTGGGCTGAATGAAAAGGTACTGTCTAGCTGACCTGTAGCCGAGTTTCCTCGCTCTCACGTTCTTGCCAATGCCGGGCGATCGATTCCAATGAGTCCAGCGCGTTACCAAGCTCTTGACCGTGGCTTGTCAGCCCGTAGGTGACTTCAGGCGGAATTGTCGGTTTTTGAACACGATAGATCATGCCTTCGCGCTCAAGCATCCGAAGCCGTTGAGTCAGAACCTTCGAAGAAATGCTGCCCAAATACCGTTTCAGGGCGCCGAACCGCAGGGGGCCATCGTGGCGTAATATCCATAAGATGTACATCGTCCAAGGCCCCGTCAATACACGAAATAAATCTTCTACCGGACAGGCCGGTTTATGGGATTGCAGGCCGGTTTATGGGATTGTTTGCTCATTGGTGGTTACCTAAAAGTACCTACTTTTATTTTGAACCTAGTTTCTATAAGTAACATAAGGCGAAGATGATGGGTCGGCAACTGTCTCGTGTAGGTAGGGGGCACGCGTTCATAATTGTTTTAGTCTAATATAGGAGAACTGCTAAATGATCTTGATAATTGGTGGAACAGGAAATATCGGCTCAGAGGTTGTACGACGACTGAATGAAAAAGGGGCTGACTTCAAGGTTCTCGCTCGTGATGCGACTAAAGCTGCAGCGTCAATTGGCGCGGATGTTGAAATCGTCGAAGGTGATCTGAGCATACCCGAAACCGTCTCCGCTGCTATTGAAGGGGTTGAAAAACTATTCCTAATAACACCGCTTCATCTTGAACAAGTCTCGATGAAATCGACCGCAATCCAGGCGGCCAAGAATGCTGGCGTGAAGCACATCGTGATGTCGACCGGTATGGGAGCAGGTCTGGATGCCGGTGTTGAAATCGGTCGTTGGCACGGCACGAGCCAGGAAGAGGTGAAGGCGACCGGGATATCCTACACCTTTTTACAGCCCGGTTTTTTCATGCAAAACATGTTGATGTTCGCTGACTCCATCCGAGGCAATGGTGAATTCTATCTGCCACTCGGCGACAGTAAGGTGTGCTTGGTGGATGCCAGGGACATCGCGGCCGTCGGCGTTGCGGCGCTCACCGAAGACGGGCACGAGAATCAGGAATACCCGATCACAGGTGGGGAGGCATTGAGCATGATCGAAGCTGCAGACATTCTTTCTGATGTTGTCGGCAAGGAAATCAAGTATGTCGATGTTCCTCTTGAGGCTGCGAAGGAGGGAATGGTTGCGGTTGGTATGCCTGCGAAGTTGGCCGATCTTATGAATGAGCTCTATGCACTGGGACCATTAGGACATCTGGCTGGTGTTACAGATACGGTCATAACGAAGACCGGGAAAACTCCCCGCTCTTTCCGCCAGTTCGCGCAGGACTACGCCACAGCTTTCACGGGATAAAGAAGGCCGAATCTTACGGCACCTCTTTTAGGGAGAGTTACATGAGCAGGATGCCTACCGTGTTTGTTCCCCATGGCGGCGGGCCGTGTTTTTTCATGGATTGGGATCCGCCCGATATGTGGCATCGGATGGCCGCGTATCTGCGTGGCCTGCCGAGTGATATCGGGCGCATGCCAGAGGCAATTGTTGTGATCTCAGGGCACTGGGAGGAGGACGTCGTCACGATCCAGAGTAACCCGTGTCCACCATTATTGTTTGATTATTATGGGTTCCCCAAAAGCACCTATCAGATCGAATATCCTGCACCAGGATCACCAAAACATGCCGAACGGATTGCCGACCTATTGGCCAAAGCGGGTATTTCATCAAAATATGAATCTGAACGCGGATTTGACCATGGCGTTTTCATTCCCCTAAAGATAGCTTTTCCCGACGCAGACATTCCAATAGTTCAAGTGTCACTCCTGGCCGGTCTTGACCCGACGGCACATCTTGAACTTGGAAAGGCGCTACAGCCCCTACGTGATGAGGGAGTCCTGATTATCGGTAGTGGCATGACTTACCACAACATGCAGACTATGATGAAAAACATGCACGGGGGCGCCAACGTTGCGGCATCAGATTCTGAAATGTTTGACGGCTGGCTAACCGAGGTACTAACCACGTGGTCGCCAGAGAACCGTGAAAAGGCACTCGTGGCCTGGGAAAAGGCACCTGCCGCCCGGATGGCACATCCGCGCGCGAAACATCTTTTGCCGCTGCATGTAGTGAGTGGGGCAGCGGCGTCGGACAAGGGGCGGGGAAAGTAAGGTCCGGATAGGCATCAACCCTGATTTTGGCTTGCTGGCCGAGCACGATTTTGCCGATGCTGGGCTCCGGGATATATACCTTAACATATAGCTTGTTGAGGTCGACAAGCGTGAACAATGGCGCGCCCGCACTCACACGCTCTCCAATTTCGACGTTGCGTGCGAGTACGGTGCCGTCAATTGGCGTCAAGATCGTGAACTCCTTGATGTAGCTGTGTTGCTCATCCAGTGCAGCCTCTGCCTCCGCAACCTGGCGCTCGAAAGCATTCCTCTCGGCATGCTTGATAGCGATCCGTTCTTCATCCAGCCGCGCCAGATCGAGGTCCTTGTCGGCACGTTGTTCCACTGCCCTGGCCTCGGCCAACGCTTCGAGGGCCACGGCTTCCTTCAGGCGGGCATCCTCGGCGCGTTGTTCCGGCGTAACCTTTTTCAGGGAGAGCGTATTATATCGTTCCGCCTCCCGTTTAGCCTGTTTAAGTACGATGCCCGCCTGCAGGACGCGGGAATGGGCTTCCACCAGCACCATCTCGGCCCGCTCTATGCGGAGTTGAATTAGCCTTCCATATGTTTGAAGATCAATATCCAGGGCGTGAAGCTGGACCTTGACCGCACCCACCCGTTCTTCAGCGGAGCGCACCCGCGCCCGTTGGGTCTTATCGTCAAGGACGGCAAGGGTGTCGCCGCGTACAACCGTTGCACCCTCATCGACAGGCAGGCGTTTGACCACACCACTTGATTTAGCCGACAACGTGGTCTGACGACCTTCGATACGGCCACTCGCTTCCAGAATACCGGTCGACGAAGGTGTCCATAAGCTGTATCCAACAACAGCCAGCGCTGCCAGAACCAGAGCCAAAGTTATGCCTGCGAGACCCAGCATCTTCCTCGAAGACATTCGCGAAGAATGCCTATCGGTTTTTTGAGCGGCGAGATCGTCCAGCTCTTCATCGGTCTGCTGGAGATCAACAATTTTTGGTTCATGTTGACGACTGTCTGTCAATGAACCGTCCTTCCAATCATGTTGAAATTTCCACTGCGCCGGCCTTGTGGGCCAAAAGATTTTTCTTGAGTTTAATGAGCCCGTCTACAAGGTTCTCGCGAGCCGCGGCATCAAGTCCTTCAAGGGCAATATCATAAAGGCTGCCCGTCGCATCGATCATCATACTGGTTAAGGGATCAACCTTGGCAGTCTTGAATACCCGGTTAACCCTTCGGTCATCTGGATCGGGACGGCGTTCGATCCAACCTCCAACCTGCATCCTGTCGAGCAATTTGCAAAGTGGAGCTTTTCCCATATCCGTCTCAATGGCCAAATCTGTCTGCGTCTGGCCGTCCGTGCGAATGACATATGCCAAAATGAACCATTGCGCTCGGGTAAGCCCAGCATCGCGTACACTCCGGTCGAACTCAGACCGCATCAATCGGGCAACATCGTGAACGAGGAAGCCGATGCTACGTTCATATTCCGATTCCGTTATAAGGCTTGAATTAGTTTCCATGGAAACTATAATACCGTAAAATCAGCCACGACCCAATCGTTTATTCAAACACTTGATTTGAAAGCTTCTTAATGATCCGAAAAACAACTGTCAGGATTAAAAATTGTCTTGTGATCTTTGCATTGGGGGCACTGCTGTGTCTTGCCAATCCATTAATCGTTGAAGCACAAGAGGCGGCAAATGGACAAAATTTAAACCTTAGCTTTGTCACCGCCAAGATACAGGATGAGCAGTCGCCGATTGTTGGAACCGGAACTATATATGCGCATAAGACAAGCAAGATTGGGCCACTTGTTGGCGGGCAAGTCAGCGAAATATATGTCAATGTCGGTGATCGGGTGCAGAAAGGCGATCCGCTTTTCAAAATCAGGCCTGACAGATATCGCTTCGCCTTCGAGGAAGCCAAAGCCCACCTCGCCATGGCTGTCGCACGCTCCAAAGATGCCGAGCCTACCCTCAAGCGCGCAAAAGAACTTTTCACAAAAGGCAACGTGTCTCAATCCCAGCTGGATAAAGCAAGTAGCGCCCTTGCCCTTGTACAGGCGGAAATTACATTGGCGAAAGTCAATGTATCGCAAGCCAAAAAGAATCTTGATGATACGGTCGTGCGCGCTCCATTCTCAGGAGCTATTACTGTCCGTTTTGTCAACGAAGGCGTTTATTTTTCCAGTCAAGTTCCGGGCGGCAGCAGCGCAATTATCGAACTGCAAAAGATCGACATTGTTCTCGCAGTCATTGAGGTTCCTGCACGCGAGCTTGAAAACCTCTATGTGGGCGCATCCGTCAATATGATGATTGATGGCATAAGCAAGCCTGTAAATGCCCAGGTGACAATCATTAACGATAAGATCGACATTGCAACGCGCACCGTGGAGGTCCGTGTCGGCATGGAAAATACAGACTATGCTATTAAACCTGGGCTTTTTGTCCGAGCCGAGATTTTATCAAAAAGCAGAAATGTCGTCGTCATCCCGCGTCATTCCATTCAAGGCCCAAGGGATGCGCGGTACGTGTTTCTCCTTGAAGGCGGAAAAGCCGTTCGTAAGGCCGTGCGCACAAGTGACCTCAATGCCACGATGGTGGAAGTCCTTTCCGGAGTGACAGGAAACGAGCGAGTCCTGATGGGCCCTGATCTTCCACGCCTGAAGGACGGCCTTGCCGTTGGTGAGGTTTCCAATGTGGCTGGTTGACATCTCCATCCGCCGCCCCGTATTCGCCGTCATGATTATTGGCGCGTTGATGGTGCTCGGCTGGATATCCATCGACAAGCTCGGCATCGACTTGTTCCCGAATGTCGAGTTTCCCAACGTTTCCATCACGACGACCCTTGAAGGCGCGAGTCCCGAGACGATTGAAACCGAGGTAACTGACGTTATAGAAGAGAACGTCAACACGATTTCGGGCATTAAGCAGATGAAGTCCGTTAGCGCGGATGGGGTTTCTCAGGTCTTCATCGAGTTTGAGTTGACGGAAGACGTGAATATCAAGGCCCAAGACGTGCGCGATCATACGGCAATTGCCTTGGGCCAATTGCCGTTGGATATCGACTCGCCTGTTATCGAGAAACTTGACCCTGATGCTGCACCAATCCTGTCGATTATGATCGCCGGTGAGATACCAGTAGGCGAGATCACGACATTTGCCGATGAAGTGGCCAAAGAAGTGCTACAAAGGCTGCCCGGTATTGGTTCGGTAACGCTTGTTGGAGGTCGCAAGAGGGAAATTCGTATCTGGCTCGATGCACAGCAGATGCGAAGTTATGGAGTCACTGCCGAAGAGGTTGTCCGCGCAATTCACGCCGAACACGCGGAAATTCCCGGTGGACGGCTGGAGGTCGGCGACGGGGCGCGGGAGTATGGAGTCAAGACCAAGGCCGAAGCCCAGAGCGTTGCTGAGTTTTCCGACCTTGTCGTTGCCTATCGTCCTAAAGGCAAGGCAACCCGGTTGGGTGATGTGGCGCGGGTCGAAGATGGGCTGGAGGCCGAGCGTTCCTATGCACAACTTAACGGTCGACCGGGGGTCTCTCTTGAAATTCGTCGGCAATCAGGGCGTAACACTGTCGAGGTCGCGCGTCTTGTCAAACAGGAAGTCGAAAAGCTCAAAAAACTCGCGCCGGAAGGTGTCGAGATCATCATCGCGCGGGATGTCTCGCGTTTTATCGAATCCTCAATCAACGACGTCAGTCACGAAATTCAGATCGCCATGGTGCTGGTCGTGCTGATCACGTTCATCTTTCTTTTAAACTGGCGTGCCACCCTGATCGTCGCCATCGCCATTCCGACATCTCTGGTGTCGACATTCTTTATCTTCGGCATATTCGACTTCACCATCAATCTGTTGACGCTGCTCGCCCTGACCGTCTCCATTGGGCTTCTGGTCGACGACGCCATCGTTGTCATCGAGGCCATTCAGCACGACATCGACAACGGCAAGCCGCCGATGCTGGCCGCGGCCGAGGGCACCAAACGAGTGGGCTTGGCCGTTCTGGCCGGAACCTTCGCCACTCTGGCCGTCTTTATCCCGATTGCTTTCATGGAAGGAATCGTCGGACGATTCTTCCTGCAATATGGCCTGACCATCGTCTTTGCCGTTTCTGTCTCGCTGCTTGTCGCATTGACGCTGACGCCCATGCTGTCCTCGCGGTTTCTTTTTAAAGCAAAGAAGCATTGGGTTTTGTTCCGGGTCATTGAAGGATTTCATCAGAGACTGGAAAATGCTTACCGCAATGCCGTTGTCTTCTCCACGCGTTGGAGCATTCCCGTTCTGGTTCTCGCCATAGGCAGTGTTGCCATTGGCGGTTATTTCTCCAAACAGATTCCCAAGGGGTTCACGGCCAAGGCGGACCGTAGCGAATTCCAGGGCGATGTGGATTTGCCCCAGGGTTATGGCGTCGGTGAGGCCAGGACGTCGGCGCTACATATTCAGAATGCGCTGGAAAAACTCGATCATATCCAGGACGTGTTCATTACGGTCGGCGCAGGGAGCCAAGGCAAGGTCAACAGGCTTAACCTGTATGCCAAGATTACGCCCAAGCAGGACCGAGATACGGATCAATTTGTCATCATGGACGGTGCCCGCAAGGCAATAAAAAGCGCCGCACCCGAAGCCACCAAGATGACGATTTCGGAAGTGCCGTGGATTTCAGGCGGTGGTATATCGCAGCTGGATATCGAATACGTTTTGCGTGGTTCCGATCTTAATGCCATGCAAACATATGCGGATAACCTGATTACCGAAATGCGCGAATCCAACGCGTTCGTTGATGCCAGATCCAGTTTTGAGGGCGGTCGCCCGGAATTGGAAATCCTGTTCGATCGCGCGCGAGCGGGTGATTTGGGGATATCTGCGCGTGAACTGGCGACGACGGCGAGCATCGTTATTGGTGGCGTTGATGTCGGCAGTTTTGAGGACAAAGGTAAACGTTACGATGTGCGTGTCCGGCTTGACGAGGGGCAACGCCAAGAGCCGCACCAACTTCAACTTATTCAGGTCCGGGCGTCAGATGGCCGTCTCATCGATCTCGCCAGCATTGCCGATATAAATTTCAGTTCAGGTCCGGCTCAAATCGACAGGCAGGACCGGGCGCGAAAAATTTCTGTGCTTGCCAATGCGGCACCCGGCGTGGCGCTCGGAACGGCAACGGAGAAACTCAAGGAACTCATCGCCAAGCGCGTCGTGCCGGACGGCGTGACAACCTCGTTCGAAGGTAAGGTTAGGCGCATGAACGAAGTTGCGACGTCCATCGGCGCGGCCTTTCTTTTGGCGATGATCGCGCTGTATATCGTTCTGGCCAGTCAGTTCAATAGTTTCGTTCAACCTCTGATTATCATGTTAACAGCACCCTTGAGTTTTTCCGGCGCCTTTGCGGCTATGTATTTTGGCGGATTTGTTTTGTCGTTGTTTGCTCAGATTGGGCTTCTCGCTCTTATGGGTATTGTCATGAAGAATGGTATTTTGCTGATCGACCGTGCCAATCAGTTGCGTGCGGAAGGCATGGGTGCGCGCGAAGCTATCATCCAAGCTGGTCCTGAACGGCTACGCCCTGTTTTAATGACCGCTTTTGCCGCCATATTCGGCATGATCCCTGTCCTGATTGCCACATCAGATGGGGCCGAATGGCGCAACGTCATGGGAGCCATCATCATTGGTGGCCTGGCTTCTTCAACCCTACTGACCCTCATTGTTGTTCCAGCTGCCTATAGTCTTGTTGATAGCATTGGAAGTTTTCTAGCGAGGGCTGGCGGCTTTTTCAAAAAGAAGCCTCTGGGGACAGAAATGCACCAAGTGGCTTCAGAGGATTCCAGCCGACAGAAAATAAGTGAAAGGAGAAAATAGAGCTCATGCAACAAATAATTTTTCGCAAAGAAACGAAAACCGGTCGTCAATATGATCCCCGGAAGAATTTCGAACTTACGACAATTGAAAGTGAAATTCGATACGATCCGTTAACCGGGGATACGGGCCGAATCTGTCATTTTTCTTTATCCTCAACCGCACCTGAGGATCTCGAGGATATGGCCGCTGCGACGGCGATGAACTGCCCGTTTTGTTCCGGTATGGTCCACGATGTGACGCCGCGGTTTCCGGAAGAAATTTTGCGCGAGGGTCGATTGGTTCACGGGGATGCCGTGCTCTTCCCTAATCTCTTCCCGTACGACGACCTCTCAGCCGTCGCCGTGATTTCCAAAAACCATTTTCATTCAATGGAAGATATGCCAACACACGTTGTTGAAGATGGGTTGGGTGTCGCCCGAAAGTTCCTCGAGATTGCTGAACCTCACATATCTCAAGATGGCTCCGAAGTCTTCGGTATCGTTACCTGGAACTATATGCCTCCATCCGGAAGCTCGCAGGTCCACCCTCATATGCAGATCGTGGCAACGACAACTCCGGGGAATGCCATTCGCCGTGAGATCGCGGCGGGGAAAACCTACTATGAAGAACATGGGCGTACATATATGGCGGACCTTGTTGAAATCGAACGAAGCACCGGGCTCCGATGGATCGGTGAAAGCGGTACTGTGAAATGGATAGCGCCGTTTGTTCCGAACGGCTTGATGGGAGATTGCATGGCTGTGTTTCCTGATCGTTCCACGGTGCTGGATTTAAACGATCAGGATATTGTTGATTTTGCCATTGGGTTTCGCCGCATATTGAAAGCTTTTTCCACCATGGGATTGTGGAGCTTTAACCTCACGTTTCTCCCGGGGGCCATGGGGACCAATTCGGATCATCATTGGCTGACGGCAAAGATTACGCCCAGGCTTTTTATAAACCCGACGCTGCACGTTTCTGATGTTGCCTACCTTCAACTTCATCTGGACGAGCGGTTCGCCATGATTTCCCCAGAACAAACGGCAGAGAAATTACGAAACATTATGGAATAAAGAGTCGACTGAATTTAAAGCATGTTGCATGGATAAAGAAAAATGGGTGGCAAGGGAACCACCGTCACGGTGAGGTTCCCGATCGGCATCTCACCGGACCGTTCGACACTTTCCGAATGATGTACCAAAGGTCTTTGGTAAGGCCCTTCGAACTGACGGACGGAAGCGCTAATTGTGGAAACCGTGACGCGGCCTCTTCGGGGTCGAGTCCGGCTGGGGGCGGAATTGTATCATAAGCTCCCGTGCTCATGATTCTGGTCACCTGTATTCGCCGGTTAGGAGGATATGAGCCCACCCAAGCGGTGAGATGTGCGCCAGAAGCTCTGGGGCGCAGTCCAGTCCTGCCTTTTCGCGCTGTTTGACGGCCTCTCCGAGTTGGGTCGTGTTCCAATAGATGATCGCTGCGGCAAGGAGATTGAGGCCCGCCATCCGATAGTGCTGACCTTCAGTGGAACGATCCCTGATTTCACCCTGACGCCCAATGCGAAGGGTATTCTTCAGGGCATGATGCGCCTCCTCTTTGTTGAGGCCGATCTGGGCACGGCGCTGCATGTCCGCATCAAGCAACCAGTCGATGATGAACAGGGTCCGTTCAATTCGGCCTATCCTTTCCGACTGAAACCGCCCTTCCCCTTTTTCTTTTTGCCTTTCGGGCCGCCAAACGCCTTGTCGAGATAATTTCCAGCCAATTTGGAATCAGTCCGCCAGCCTTCAGCGGGCTCGCCCTTGCCCTGGGCAATCATTTTTTCCACCCACTCGATTTGTTTTGCAGACGGCGGATACGTGTTGGCCATGTTCATATCAAGAAAGGTTTTGCAGATAGAGTAATCCGTTAAATAGCCTTCAGGCAGATCTACCCCTGCCCGCCTGGCACAGCCCTTGGCTGCCTTAAGCATCTTTTCAGAGGGCGCGCCGCTCTGAAAATTACCCTCAAATCGCTTCGCGTGCAAAACCATCATAAGCTTTTGGGCTTCGCTTGATATCTGATCAACCGCCTCTATGGCCGTCGATTTGCCAACAGTGATATCGTCAAGCATCAGCTCCCATTTGGCAGTATAGCCCGGATCAACGAGATCCGGAGCGCACCCAAGAAGCAATTCGTATACCTGCAGACCTGCAGGCGTAGGGATAACGTGTTTTCCCTTTTGAACGATTTGTTTCTGCAGGCGCAGACCTTTAATCACTTCGCCGCGTGTTGCTGGTGTACCGATACCCTTGGCTTCCTTCAGGCGGTCTTTTAAGGGACCATCATCAACGAACTTCCAGGCATCCTGCATGGCGGCGATAAGAGAGCCTTCGTTGAATCTGGGCGGAGGTTTTGTTTTTTTAGAGTCGACGGCCACGTTCGCAAACCGCGAGGCCTCACCGTCTGACAATTCCGGCAGGTTTATAGATTTATCTTCCTTGTTTTTATCATCGTCATTGTCGTCAACCGAGAGAACATCTTTCCAGCCCATGCGTCGGGTGACATTGCCAACAGCTTTAAACTCATGCCCTTCCGCCTCGATCGTCACCACTGTTTGATCATACAACCAGTCTGGGCTAAGCGCGGCGACATAATGACGCGCAACCAGGTCAAACAGTCTAGTTTCGTCGTCAGATAATCTTTCATAGATAACCGCTACTTGTTCAATTGTCGCCACATTTGGGATTACCGCGTGGTGGCTCACGCCCTCAAGGCATTTGTCGCAAAAATGACCGGACTTACCTTTTCGAACAACGACATCGTCTTGAGACGGTATCAAATCCGCGAAAGCCTCAAGGGTTGCGAGACCCGAGAGCATTTCGCCAACATCAGCAGCATGGTTCTCCGTGAGATACTTTGCTTCAGCTCTTGGATAGGTCAGGATTTTATGCGTGTCATACAGAGCTTGCGCCACTTCCAGGGTGCGATCCGCAGCCCAACCGAATCGGGAACCACAAATTTTCTGCATTTGTGGCAGATCAAGCAGCTTAGGCGGCCCTCGGCGTTTGGCTTCACACTTGAGGCTTAACGGGCCGGTAAATCCTTCAACCAGGCTTTTTATTTTGTTGGCACTGTCCGCCGATAACAATTTGATTTTATCGCCGTATTTCTCCGGATCATGGTGAACTTCAAATGAACCGTTCTCCACTTCAGCCGCCGCCGTTACCTCAAAATAGTCAATTGAATTGAAATTAAGAATTTCCAGTTCTCGTTTGCAGAGAATGGAGAGTGTCGGAGTCTTAACCCGGCCAATGCCAAGCGCACCCTCAATATCTTTAGGCTTAACGGATTTTGTTGCGGAGCGTGTCATTGTAAGATTGAAAATCTGGTCGCCTTGCTGGCGGGCTCGAAACGCCTGATAGAGATTTTCATAATTTGACGCCGGTTGAAGATTATCAAACGCCTTTCTAAGGGTTTTGGGATCTGTCGCCGTAAACATGGCGCGAAGGATCTCCCCGCCAAAGTTAAAGTGATCCGTCAGCTCGCGGCCAATTCCTTCCCCTTCTCTATCACAATCAGTGGCAATAATTACCGTTGAGGCCGTTTTCAGAGCGTCCTTGATGCTGGCGAGCTTGCGCTTCACGTTGTCCGGTGATTTAGGGTCAACCTTCGTCTTGTAAAATCCCGATGGGGGGCGCAAGACCTCAAAATCCCAATTTTTCCAATCCCATCCAGGATTCACATCTTCTGGCATTTCGAGGGTCAATAAGTGTCCTTGCGCGGGATAAATCTGGCCAAATTTATCGCCGATAGCATTAGCAACATCTTTGGCCTGGCTTGTTTTTTCGGTGATCACAATCGTTGTCATCAGTAACTTTCCTCAGAAATATTTAAAGTGTGACGCGATTTAGCTTAACCGCCAGTCACAAACGAGGTTGGCGGTTTCATTTTAGTGAACTTCTTGAATTTCCGGATATCCGGCGAGAACGCGCCGGTCGCTTTAAGGGGTGTCGAGTAGTGATTAGGAGCCAGAACGAGAGAATGAAATTGCTTCAGAGACCCGAACACTTCCGGTCGGATGAGGTAATGGCCCTCAAGTGATTGTGACCCGCCTGACTGCTTCATTGATTCATTAAGTGAGAAAGATTTTTTGACGCGGGTTTCCTGACCAATGATGTCCGCGAGTTCCTTCTGAACATCGCGATTGATCTGGAAATAAATGACCTTGTATTGATAGACCGTGTTGATCGTAGACCAGCCATCAGGGCCATAGACTTCCCTGAACTGCCCAGGATCTTGCCCAACGATAACGTAATTAGCGTGGCACTTACGCGACAGCGCCGGTCCCTGCAGAATGACTTTAGGCATATAGCCGAGGCGCGGCGCTTCATCGAGCAGGAACGTCACGCCCATCTTACTCACTACATCCTCTTTTGTGATCGAATTGATTTCACCAACAAGAATGCTCAGGAAAATACGGGTGATCGCGGCGAACGTCTCAACTTCCTTATCTGGTATGGCGATATATACCGATATCGGTTTACCATTAATGCCGCGAAAATCCTTAACCGAGAAGTCCGAGCGGGACGTTGCATTACAAACGTGTTCGTTCTGCCATAAGCTCAAACCCCGTTCATAAGACGAAATATAACCAGAACGTTCCTTAAATTGAGCCATCGCCATTGATTTGAAGGTTCCAACCACCACACGCGGCAGCCCCTTGTGTTCAGCGATAACCGCTTTTTCCGTCAAAAACATGCCGACCGGATCATCAGATTCCCCGGCATCGGTCTCCCCTACCCCTTCAGCAATCCAATAAAAGACCTCCTCAAACGTCGCGGATTTGCCTTGTTCTCGTGCTTCAAATACAAGAAATAACGTCGCGGCAACGCCGAGTTGCCGTCCGCGTTCATCAAAATGCGAATCAGCGCCGGGTGTTCTTGGGATCAACAGCTGCCAAATGTTATCAACATACGTTTGAAGATTGGCATGATCTTCCGGCAGTTCCGATTCCTGCAGGGGGTTCCATTTGGCGGTTTCGGAATCACCCCATGACACCTTGAAGCAAGGGCCAACGGACGCCCGACAGCCAGCGGTTTCGTTAAACAACTCCCCCGAAAGATCATGAACCACAATAGAACGCTTGTCTCCGGCATTAAAGATCGATGGTTTTATCACGCCCTCGGATTTACCGGAACCAGGTGCGGCCAACACGCAAGCGGATAACCACTTATCAAACGCCAAGACCGACTTAAACGCCACACCAAGAACAACCCCCTCGGATGCCGTTAGCCCCATCTTTTTGAGATCGCCTTTCCGGGCGAACCGCGCTTCGCCATAGTCTGTTTTCTTTCGGGTGATGATCCATATCGCGACGGAGCCTAAAATCGAGACAAACAGCGTCCACATCGGCGCGGCATTCTTCAACGCGGATATAAGCTCCGGTGGAAATATCCCCTGTTGCCAGCGATATTTTCCAAGCCAAACCCACCACTCAACACGCAGGGCATTGAACCCCATTTCCTGATTGACCTGCCAGCCAATACCACCGACCAACACGCCAATCAGGCACAGGAAGACAGCAGTAATATTCTTTGACCTGATCATGCGGCGACACCATTTTTTAGAATCCACTCGTCGTTTGCGGGCTCCCACATATCCGTGACAACTCTCATCCCGTCAGATCTCCGTTTGATCTGGACAACCAGATCAACCATATCGCGGAGATATTCAGGGATATCATCCATACGCTCACGGCCAGACCAGGCGACATTCTGAGTAAACTTCCTTCGGATAACTTGCTCTGGTGTGTCGGCGTGAATGGTCATAATCATGCCGCGGTGGCCTGTATTAAGCAGGCCGAGCGCAGCAAAGGCATTTTGTGTGGAAATTTCACCAAAGACGATCAGCTCCGGCGACGCTCTCATGCAGTGATCATAAAGCTGCCTATAGCTCAATTTACCGGGAGCCGAATTGTTTTCATCACGCGCCGCGAGCAACGTAACCCGATCCTTAAAATGATCGGTGTCCAATTCTTCCGTATCTTCCATAGTGATAATCCGGCGCTCTTTATTGGCTTCCCTTAGCAGAAGGTTAAGGAGCGTTGTTTTGCCGGTATTTGTTGAGCCAGCAATAACAATGGTTCGTTCCTGCCGAACGAGTTCAAGCAGATATTCAAGAGGCCGCCCCGCCAGTCCAAAATCCTCGTAAAGAGCTTGGAACGGATGCTTGCATCGGATAGCTACCGATATCTCTTGCGGTAAGGACGGGCCGACGACCCCCTGAAATCTGTGTTTGAAAGGCAGCGTCGTTGATAACGAAGGGTGGTCCGCGCTGAACTGAAGACCGGCGTTATTAGATAGCGCCGACATCAGTTTCTTGAAATATCCGACCGTCAAAAGACGATCATCATAAAAACGTTTGCCGCCGCCCCTTTCGTCAACAATGACCCGGCACGGCTCATTCACAAAGACCTCGACAGTTGTTTTTCGGTTAATGTACTGCCAAAGCGGTTTTAGCGCCTGATCAAGAATGGGATCTTCGCAGATATCCAGGGAGCGGCGGGGCTTGCCGTGACCGCTCCCCTTACGATCATAATTCATAACCTACCACCCCAACCCAATCCGCCAGGAGTTGATCAGACTCGCGTCATCGGTGGTTGCGGAACAAATGTTCGATGGCCTTCCGACGACACAGCTCCAACCGCTGCACGGCATCACGGATGCACAATCCGGATGACTGCCCCGCCCTGCCGTTTCTGAGATCTGTTGACCGTCACCACGGGTTAGCGTTCTAGTGCCTTCATAGGTGGCCGTGGACCAATACCGCTGATGGCCAGTACTCCAATCTCTTGCGTTGCGTGTTCTTGTCTCGCCAACTTTATTCCATGTAGTGGCAATTGACGCGATACAGGCATAAACCGGATCGCCGGGCGCTGCCGGTCCCGTCACCTTAGAAAAGACGGAGCCGTCCGGACGGGCGTAAACCTCAACGTTCTGCCGGGCGGCCATACTGTTGCAGCCCTCATATGTCACGTCGCCGGTGTTAGCAATTTTCGCTTTATTGTAAACAAACGGCACTTGAGCAGCACCCTCGCGAACTTGCGCCGGGGAAACCTCGACTTTTCCAACCTGAGTGCCGGTTATATAAATCTTGGTTTTAGCAAACGAATAAAGCTGATCGTCATGATGTTCATACCCGTGAATGTCACCGCCTTCAACTTGATGAGGATACGAGACCTCTGACTGCAAACACCCGGTTATGTAGGACCGCGCGCCTCCAGATGTTTCATAGTACGTGCGTTCTTTTCCAAAGCTCTGGTTCGTGCTCAGATTATGAACAAAGTCAGATTCACAACCGACGACCGTTTTAACCAGGGGCGATTTGCTTCCGGCATCCGGGGTACACTCCGTCACCCACTGCGGATTGCCATCAACTTCGATACGCTTGCGGGCCTGTGGATAGGCAAACCCGTTTTCCGTCGAAACCAGCCAATCACAAACCGGCGCGCCGTTCACGGCCGATACCGTCTCATGGGCATACGATGTCCCTGTATCGGTACATTCGCGGGCCGTGTACTCCTGGCTGTTCAGATTAAAAGTGACTTTTGCCATTTGCAGGCTCACGCCCGCATTAAAGTCATGCCGCAATGAGCAGTCATTTGTTTTTTCCACCATCGCCACATCACCGTTAGCCGTCGGCTCGCACCCGCGCACCACAACACGCCGGTTAAGCGCATCCTCATAAATTAACTCCGCTCTCTCCGTCGCCCTCATGGTCGAGAAATTTGTTTCGAGCGAACAGCCGGTCTTATCCTCGACAATGACAAACTCTTTATCCGTATCAACTTTGCACTCACCAACATCAGTAGTGCTGCCACCTGCGTCTGTGTAGTAGGTAATGTATTGCGGTTTTGCCTTAAGCGCCGCCAGATCCACACGATCAGCACATCGTGATATGCTTCGCTTCAGCTCATAACGAACCTCAGAATCCGTACACTCGGATTCACCGGAGTCGACCCCACCCTTAACGGTGATTGCCTTTGACTGTACGATAGCCACGCCTTGCGCCTCATCAATCCGAACGCTGCAGCCCTCTGACGTAATTCTAGTTCCTTCCAGAATTTCGGCGACCGCTTCCTTTGCTTTTTCCGAAACGGCCAGGCGTTGGAATTTGGAGGCAATATCATTGCCCTGTGCAGGAGAGTTTTTACCGCTTTCGGCAGCACTACTACCGCTCGTCTCGTTCTTCTCATCAGCATTATCATTGCCGAGCGCGCTACCTGCCGCAGCTGCAGCGCCAGACGCGACGGATGCGGCGGCACTTTTAAGGCCTTGTACCGCTTTGACCATCACCGCCATATTGCCGCCAGCGGTCATATTCTTGCCTGCAGCAATCGTCCCCCCATCAACAACAAGTTGCGACGACCAGGATTGATCAAGAACTGTAGAGCGCGCGTCACCACTACTGGATTTGCCCACCTGGTTCCAGACGACCTGCGCAACCGTTTTTCCAGCGACCGCGACTTGTCGGGCGTAACCCTCTACAGACACGCCGCTGAAAGAAACACCAGATGGAGCATTTTCAACACCAACCACCTGACCCTTTACCTGAACCGGGTTTCCGCCTTGGAAAACTACGGCCTGCGGCAATTGCACGGTCATTTTCCCGGCGTTAAGATTAATCGGTGCTTGTTGCCCCGTTTGCGCCGATTGAGGCGTTTGCGCAAGCGTCGTTGCAGGCGTGAAATACATTATCGCTGCAGTCGCTGTACAAATGGGTTTGAAAAACTGTTTCATTTTAATCTCCTTTTAATTGGCCGATACAATTTCCGGTTCTTTTAGAATCCAGTCGGTTCTAGGCATGATCACCACCCGCTGACCCTGCGAGACGGTCAGGATTGGCGCGAGGTTAACGGTCTGTTCCAAAACCTTCGCAGTGATTTCGCCGAGATTGTCAGACAGTTGAGTGCCAGCAGCCCCGAGGGTCGAATCCGTTCCCGCCGTTGTTGACGCTGCCGCAGATACCGCCGCGATAGCTGAAATGATTGCCGCCGATCCGTACCGCTCCCAGATCCGATTATCGACTTCGCCGGGAATTCCGGCACGGCCCATCACATCACCAGCCGGTGCGTTAATGTCCCACAGCTCCGCTCTATCTTCTGCACGAAGTACCCGCTTACAAATCACCGGCAAGCGACTTTGCCCCTGTACTTCGAGTGATTCATAATTGCAGACAATTCGCGAACCTTTGGGAATCAGAGGTTTTGATTCGTGATATCCGAACACGTCACGAGACACCTGAATGACGATCTGACCGCCCGCGTCACCCGACACCTGGCTATTGATACCAACCTCTAAAATGCCAGTGATATAACGATCCGTTGTTACGATCCGCTGATTATCAACCGGCAAAGAGCTTGTTTTGCTTTTATGGGGATATTCAGAATCTTGCAGCTTGAGAGTCGAAATTACGTCTTGCGCGACCGCTGTGTTTGAGCCCAACCCATCAAGCGTAGCGCCGAACTGCGGATCTACCGCCGCAACCTCTACCCAACCTGTACGCCGCCGCGCCTGCAAAATAAGCGAGGCTCTAATCTCGCCTTCAGTCGGACCGGCCTTGCGCTTTTTTCTCTTCGGCTTCGGCGTTTTGACCTGTTTTTTTTGCACTACAGGCGCGGGTTCGGCGAAGGCAATACCGGACACGGCAACCGTTGTGAACTGCCCATTCCAACCAATGAGGACCTTGCCCTTAAAGCTACCGGCCCCAGTTGGTGCAAAGCTTACGGGTATTTTGCAGACGTGTTGAGGTGCCAAAATCGAGCAATTGGCACTCATTGAAAAAGACGGCGGAGCGGATAACTCCACTACAGAAATCGAGAGGTTTTCACCGCCAGAATTCGATAACGAAATCTCTTGTTGCTGTGACTGCCCAACAGTCAGCGCGCGGAAATCGACCGGACCGCTAACCGTCAATTGACCGGGAATTACGTCAGGTTTGACAACAACTGGTTTTGGCATTGGCGGGGGCGCTGACCTGAAATCATAAACACCCCCAGACGAATTGCCCAACTGGTCCACCGGATTTGGTGCGGGCGCGTCATTTCCGCCACAAATAAATGCGAGGCCTACCGCTGCGGCCACTTCGCAAAAACCGGCCATAACTAAGCCGACCCCTCATACACGATGCATATGTATTTCTGGCCCGCCTTAAGGGTTATTCTTTTGGACAGCGATTCAATTATAAAAGTGGTGCCAGACACCCTTGTATTGACCAGCTCATCGACATCATCATAAACGACATAAGCGGTCGGGAGTTCCAGCTCTGTCCACTTCTTTCCATAGTGAATGTAGGTAAACCGTTCGTTCCGAAAAACCACGGTCGGTTCAAGTTCCTTCGAACCAAACACCCGGTACTCATCAAATCCATGAATTCCGCCAGGCTTGAACTGGACGTTGTTTATGTAATCTTTTTTGCCCTCATCTACAGTCGAACTGTCAACGGCTTTAACGTCCTCAGTAACTTGATCACCGGAATCCGTTTTAACCTGCATCGCATCGAATGACGGATTGTTGACCGGCGCATTATCCATCTGGTCAGGCGGCATCGACGGAAGAGAGCTATCAACGCCTTTGATCTTGATCTTAAGGTGTGGAATACGGTTTGAATTAAAGGCATCAGCCTGAACGTAAAACTGATATTCCTTACCGCTTTTGGTGTAGACAACGATATTGGAATCGACGCCGACCTTGAGCGGTTTAATCGCGAACCTGCTATTGCCTCTCGCCTTGACCTGGAAGCTTCCGCTTTCACCAACATCAATTGGCGTGATGATCTTCTCACCCGCTGGCAACAGCACCGTAGAAATCATAAATTCCCGTGTGACAATCTGATAAACACAATCGTCACACTCATCAAATGACACCGTTCCCTTGCCGGTTGTAACCGTAGCCACGCTTTTTTGATCCGTGTTCCATACCTCTTGAATCTGACCGGCAGGCCCGCGCGGCTCCGACGCGGTAAGTGCCGTTTGAGTCCCAAAATTTCCCTTCGCTTGCTGACCGATTTGTTTCTTTACGCCGGATGGTAAAGGCGGAGGAGCCGAGGGTGTTTGAGCGAATGCTCTTGAAAGAGGTGACAAGGCCAGCGCGACGGCCATCAAAATCAGGGCCAAAATCATATACAATCTTATTTTCATTTCATTATCCCTCGTTTTTGATTCGCATAGAGAAGGCAACGACCGTAACGCCGAGCGGGTTCATGTATCTCTGGGAAATTTTGACCTCGCCGGGCGCCAGAACGATCCCGACAATGGCCTCAATCTGGGTTTCAGAAATCACTTTGCCGCCGCGTTGATCGATCTGCGTAAATTCAACCCGGATCTTGTCAACGCCGCGCGTCAGGCTTTCAATTTTCTGAGCAACGTTAATCCTGATCGACCGACTACCTTTGCCATCGATCACCGATTGAATAGCGCCACTTTTGATTCTGGTTTTCTCAAAATCCTGCCAGACCTTTGTTGACGCCATCCAGATCGCTTCCTGAAAGCGTTCGGCCTCTGAATTGCCGTCAATGGTTTGGGTGAGTTTGATAAATCTCTTGGTGTGTTCCTCAATGTACGTGTCGAGACCGTCAATATCCCGACGCACTGGCTCCACCCAGGCCAGCTGGTTTTCAGCCGAATCGAACCGGATCAAACCCAACTGAATTTCTTTAAGGGGGAAAAGCCCATAAAGAATACTGGCAAGGATCGCGATAATACCGACTAGCCCGAAATTCATGGTTATTGACCCACGAAACAGAAAGACAAGGCGCTTATGGGCAATCTGCCAATCAACGGCTTGAGGTGTTCCAAAATTAATTTCCGGAACCTCTATATCGTGAGGATCAACTTCAGCGTTATTTTCTTTGCTGCGAAAAAAAGTCATGGTTACGTCGCCTTGAACCGCAACTTGAACCCGTCCAGTTCAGGGCACGGCTCACCATCAGCGCCAGCTATTGCCAGGCTGGCGAGCTGAAGGCCTTCAGCACCGGAGGAAAAAGTTAACTCATCTCCGGCGCATGGCGAGGTTTTCATTTCGTTGGTGCCGCGACCGACGCCGACCGGCGTTTCGGTATTGCTGCAGCCCAAAATCAACACAAGGAGCGTAGATAATACGAGGGCGGGTTTCATGGTATTCCTCACTTCACAATCGCGTCGTCGGCCCAGAAGCCGAGCTTGCGGGATTTGGCAAAATCTTCATATTTTTGATAAACCGCCCGACCTTGCGCGTTCAGACGAATAACCCCGGCAGCAGCCAACAGGGCTACGATGTCATGACCGTCCTTGGTTAAGCAGCTGACCGTGCCGTCAACTCGTTCAATACAATATCTGGCGGAGAAATTGACTCTATTGCGCGATAATTGGCGGCGTGTTGTTTTCGCTAACTCATCGCAAGTGTAAGGCTCGTCATAGACATGGATTTTCTTCCAGGCGTCGAACGACAGAAAAAATGATTTTGGGTTACAAACTTGATTTTTCAAATTAGGGGAGCTTCCAAAAAGGCTGGCAAGCCACGGCTCTGCATAACGCTTTTTCGAAACTTTAATGTTGTCTAGCGGCATAGTCAGAGAAACGGCCACAATTCGTAGAACATCCCCTTTACTTGGTGGGCCTGCGGTTACGATATCCACTTCTCCGGATATCTTCGGGAACATCTTCAGCATCGGATCAATGGAATCAAACCAGTGCTGATTAAGTGTTTTTAATTGGTTTTTCCGCGCCTTTTCCATGTCTCTGAGCTGGCGGCGTTTAGCCGCCTTAATCTCTTTCAGCTTTATTTCCAGAAACCGCAGCCTTTCCTCTGACGCTTGTTGACCCTTCATTAGTTCCTTCTCAAAAACACTCTCTAAGCTCAATTCTCTTTCGCTTTTCTTGAGAATTTGCATCGCCTCTTTATCCTCGCGGGCCATTGCCGACTCCGTAAGAACCAAAACCAAAAACACACTTGTTAAAGCCCTAAGCATTTTTCGACTCGCCTCCTTTTCCGAACGCTTTTAAATACTGATCCATTTTGCTGCCTGCCTGGATAATTGACTTGCCAGCGCCCACGACTCCCCCTACCCCCTTACCAACAGCCTTAGCGTCATTGCCAAGTTGTTGAGCGCCTCTGAGTGCCTTAAGTGGTGCCGTTGCCGCAAATACCGCGCCTGCGGCGAATATCGCCGGTCCGGCGCTATTCAGGAAGACGCCCAATAGCCCGGCTCCAAGGGTTCCCGCTTCCCATTGGAACGCGATGGATAGCCATGCCATTAAAACAATGGCAATAAACTTCCAGCCAAACGCAAAATCAGAGAGAGCAGACACATTAATATTTGATTTTCCACCGGGTACAGACGCTGGTTCAGCCGGTAAAATACTGATCATTCCCTCGAAGAAGTATCCAGTGAGGCCCATGCCGATACTCGCTATCGTCATGATCAAAACACTGGCAGCCATATGCTTGATCGCGCCCGTCGCGACACTTCGGGACGATTTAAACGCCCACGCGACGATCAGAAGCGGACCAATAGCCGTTATCGCTACAATCCGAAATACGGCTGTACCGAGCTGCCCTAAATACATGGCGAGCATGATCACCAGGCTGATCATCATCACGACGCCGGAAGTCCAAACCTTCATCGCCGTCCAGCCGCCCTGATCTAATTGCGCGCCGGCGACATCAAGAAAAACCCTAACAGACACATACGCCGCGTCTATTATCGAACCTAAAGCACCCTTCAGCGTCGCAGTGTCGCCGCGATATGTGCTTGGTGTTCTATCTGTAAGTATGAGGGCGGCGCGGGAGAGTTTGACGAGAACATCGATCGTCGTTTCGTAAATCCAATTGAACCAATAACTATCGTCAGTTAGAAATACGCCCGCAGCCATAATGTACCCAATCCCGACCAGCAATTCGAGGGGGGTTCCATCGGCCACAAGCAGCTTGGCGACAATGTAGGCCGCCCAAATCATCGACAGGACAATAAACAGGGGAACTGACCCGGAAAGTACGATATTAAAGATCTCTTCCGCGTATTTATCGGCAAGTTCACCCATCATCTCACCAACGACGCACGGGCTGCATTCAGCGTCGGCTGCTTGCTCGCTCACTTCCGGGGCTGTCAAAGCAAATGCCGTCGTCGCGGAAGCGATCACCAATGCCAGACCGGCGAGCAGTATCAGGACAAATATTTTTTTGAATATTTGCTTCATTTTATTGAGCGGCGCTTTCCTGGTAGCGGCCCGCATGAATGTACGTTGGCATAGCCCTTAACGTTGACCCGGAAATAACGGCCAGTTTTGACGCCTCCAGGAGGTTCGTTGTCGCGTGCTGCTGGTTCAGCTTGACCAGCAAGTTCATAATTACTGACTGGCGAGCCACATCGTCTATTGCACTATCGGCCTCGTTCTGCAGCTGGACGACCTCAGACATCACCCGACTGAAATCCGCGATAGCTGTATCAGATACTGCAATGCCGCTGAGCGCGGCATCTTCCGTTTTCCGAAAGCGCCGATAATCAATGATGTCCGATTCTTGTTTGGTGATGGTTGCCGGTTGGAGAACGCCGTCTACTTCTTCCGGTTTCTCGGGCGGGTTATAGGTAAGGACGTCCTTATAGAAATCACCCGTTCTTTGAACGTCGGAGAAATCCGGCAAATTTACACCCTTTGGCAGGTTGAAATTCACCTTAAGTTTGGAGGGATCATTCAAAACACCCGACCACTGCCTAACCTGGCGCTGTACGGCGGACAGATTTCCGAAAGACACTTCCCCCTTTGCGCCTATGGTGTCGAGCATTCCTTCCGCAGTGCTCGCGATATCCGTCAGCGACTCAACCTGTTTCTTCAGCTCGCCTAATTGACTGGCGAGCTTTGCAATGGCTCCGGCGTCGGTAACCGCCATCGCCGCTACAGCCGATTTATACGCATAAACCGAGCCGGCAAGACCGAGCCCGATCACAGCAATTATTGCAGGAGCCGAATTTCGGTTGCTGGACTTAAAGCGGCGGTTTTGGCTAATTCCAAACATGGTTTTCTGTCCTTTTTGCTTTAAAACATCGTCATGATTAAAGGTGGTTGACCCACTCAAGATTTTCTTTTCCGTAGTCATTCTGTAGCTGCTTCATCAAATCGACAGCCCGGGACCCGGACTGGTAAACCTTGATCATCGGCCCAACGATAGGACCGAGATCAATATCCAGAATTACCGATTCTTCGGAGTCAGCGCCGCCCGATTTATCGCGCTTGATCATCATCACAGACCGCTTAACGCGGTTTGACAGGTCGGACATGCCCTTGATGTAGCCCCACTGCTCATCGTTCAGATTGAAGTGCCGGTAGTCGTTTCTGTCAGCGGACGTGTTCGGGAACAGAAAGAACGTTGAGCAGTTGGTAAAGACCGCATCGGCCACGTCAGATTGTGAAAGCGCCGAGGGTTCCTGAAAGGCAACACCGACAATGCCGTTATTTTTTCGAACCTCGCGAAACAATTCCTCAACACCGGAGCGGAAAGCATCGTTCTTGAACAGCGCCGCCGCCTCATCAACAAAGATGTTAAATCCGAAACCGCCAGCCTTACATTCACTCAAAATACCGCGAAGGATATGCTCGAACACCGGAGCGGCCATTTCAGGTTCTTTAAGAATCTGATCTGAATTCCAGCCAATAAGGAAATTATCATCCATTTGCCGGGTCAGAGCGTCGGTTTGACCGTTCAACAAACGCGCATAAGGCCCTTTGTTGCCGTCCGGATCTATCACCCACTTTTTCATGCCGAGCTGGACTTTGGAGCCCTGATCAAAGGCGGTTTTGTAGACCTTGGAAAACGACCGTCGTGAGAAATCCTCTACCGCGAGGATCTGCTCGACGGCTCGTGAAATGATATCCAGGCTGGCATCATCACCAGCGCCCGACATCATTTGAATTAGACGCCTGAGATTATCCCGATTTTCAATCGTATCGGCGCAGTGGAGCGGATTTAGATCGATCTTGTCAGCGTTATTTAGGTCGAAATAACGCCCACCCATCGCTTCAATCGTGAACCGCGCGCCCTCTTTGGAATCGAACACAAACCCCTTGGTGTTTGGGTGTCGCATCATTCCACCCATCAGGTGCATCATCAGGGTTGTTTTGCCGGAATCGGACGGCGCGATCACCGCATAGTGGCCGACCGGCTCAGAGCGATAAGGATCAACATGGTACTGGACGGAATAGACACCGCTTCTCGCTGTCTTAAACCGTCTGATCGCGCCCGGCCCCCAAACGGATGAAGTGTCGCCAGCGGGCTCGCGCGAAAATGAACAGAAGGCCGCAAGATCGCCGCTAATCGGGAAAAGCGGGGCGTAAAATCGCTCGTAACCCGGAAGGCGTCCAAACCAGAACGCCGCACTCGCGCCAAGCGCCGGGTTTAGCGCCAGGCCGTCATAACCGGCGACGGCCATAACATCATCCACAACTTGCGAAAGCTCGTTTTTCGATCCGGCCTTGATCAGAATTGACATTTCCGTTCGGAACTGGACCTCCACCCGTGCATCAATCAGCGAATACACGCTCTGGAACTGTTCGGCCTTCAGAAGGTTTAAACGAAGCAAAGCCGCCTGTTTTTCCTGATTGCCGAGAACATATTTAGATTTGGTATCCGGCACCGCCTGAAAACGAATGTTAAATTCGATCTCCGCAGGCAGCTCCATGATCCGGCGAATCAGATCGCCGCGCGCCTCGTCGCCAAATTCTTTGAGGATCAGAAGCTTTTCGTGTTTTTCCGATATTCCGTCAGAAGTGAAAATGTCGCCGTTTTCGAAATCGAACGTAATTCCGGACCGGCCAACCCTTAAGGACAACGAGCGCGCTGAGGCACTAAGGGGGTGTGAGCTTCCGTTGACCAGCTCACTCAGCAATGTCGTAAGAGGACAAATCCCCGTTGCAGACGCTTCGATCGGCCTTATGCCATAAGACGCCATATAGGTATTCAGATTCTTGCAGGCGTCCAGTAACGGCTTTCTATAAGATTCACCCTTTTCTACGGACAAAATCAGATAGAACTTTTTGGCGTAGGTTTGTGAAAAGTGCTGTTTTTCCTGATCGCCGATGTTTTGCAGGGTTTCCGACGGATAACTTGCCGTTTCCCCACGATCTACCGGGTACTGACGGGTTATAATGCGACCCGTTACCGGCGAGTCCCGAAACGAATTAAAGAAGTTCCGCCGTCTGTTCAGCTCCGCCCTTTGATCATCCTCGACGCGGGTTGTGTATTGAAGCCCATTGATTTCGAAGACCCTGAACAGGCCACCGTCTTTGAGTTGAACGGTGACTTTATCGGCCAGAATATGATCAAATTCCAGGCTGCCTTCAATCCACTCAAAATCTTTATCCTTTGGGCGAATTGAAACCACTGCGGGAGCGACCGCATAACCTAGCGCCGTCACACCGACAATAAGGCTTGCCGCGAGCGGCAGCCAATCGTTGAGGCCGAGCGCCGCCTCCGGCCTGAAACTCACTTGAGCCACGCCGTCACCCGTTGACAGCAATACCAATAGGGGCACCAGTGCCCCAAGATACGTTCTGCGCTTTTTGTTGTTTCTGCTGAACCGAAACACGGCCAGCTTCATCTCAAGATAATGGCAATCGCTGATACTTAATTTCCAGGCGATCGGAAACCCGATGGCCAGGGTCGCAAACAGACCAACCGGAGCCATAGGAAGGATCTTTGCCGACTGCATAAGTATGGCCACCAGAAAGATCAAAATAGCGACCAGGACGCCGCCTGCCAGGACCAGCACCGCCAGCACGGGACTCAACCCGAATATGGCGGGCGGTTTGACCGTTGCGTTAAAGATCGGGGCGGACACTTTGCTCATTGATTAAGATCCGGTAAGTGCCGGAATAATCTGGTCGATGGCCGCAAGGAAAATCGCGCCAAAAATCAACGCCCCTACCCTTCGCCACGGAATATCACCGGCAACAGCGCCATATCCGGCGATAATGACGCCGCCTATACCGAGCAGCACCGCAACGACCGAAACCGCACCGACCTTGAACTCTTCCGCCTTGCTCACCAGCGACGACGACCAGTCCGAATTGCCGCCGCTGCCGCCGACTGTCACCTGTGCCAGCAGATCCGCAGGCACTAGGGCCGCAGCCACAAACGCCAGCGCAAGCCAGGCCAATTGCTCTTTTCCACGACTTGACGCGGTAACTCGTAAAACCATCCGTAGTGGAAACATAAGGTTGCCGAATAACGTCATATATTCAATCCTTTACTAATTTTCGGCTTTCTTAAAAAGCCATTATACAACTAAACCTATTAAATTGATACCGGAGTGTCGGAAGGCAATGCCTTCAAAAGACTGAAATAGCAACAAAAAAATAGCATACAGTTTTACAACTATATCCCTAACCAGAAATACGGCTTGACCTATTACACGTCAAGGCAGTATGTAAATTTCAAGAGGATTTCTAATATGGTAAAACATTCAAGCGTCGAAATGAAACTAAAACACTTGTTTTGGTTGTGTAAAAGAAAATGGAACCCTGGCATAGATATTAAGGTGTCAATCTCCCAGGCTATCGAACTGTTACGAGTCCTGGAGGATACAAATGCAATGCGTTCACTTTTTGGTGACAACGCCGAACACATTCAAGGCCGCTTGCAAAGCGCCACCATAAACAATTGTGGCTCGACCGCTGATGCCGACTGATTGAGGTGTTGAATCGATGGTGCGCGCAGACAAATCATCCATTGCCGACTTTTTTGTAAGCCGTGGCCCGATCTACAGATTTGGGCATTTTGCCATTAATGGATTTCAAGCCGACATCGCCTTAAGGCGTTTGCACCTGATCAATGGATGTTCCTAATGTCGAGTGTTGGTCGCCCGCTGTCTTTCGATGCTTGTTTTACTTTTCTCCGTCAAATTACCCGCAACCTGCCAAGAGGGTTTCCACACGTGGACCCTCCCCCTTTCGGTTGCGCGCTTTCCGTCGCGTCGTTTTTCAAACGCATTCTTCAACGGGCTTTAAGCCCAACACAAAACAAAGGAACAAGACCATGATCAGCTTCGCAAACGCTCAAATTCAAGGAAATGTCGGTACAGTTGAAATCAAGGAAAATAATGGCAAAAAGTTCGCCAAATTCTCAGTAGCCACTACAGAAAGTTACAAAAAAGGTGACGAATGGGTGAACAACACACACTGGCTCAATGTCACCACCTTCAACCCGGCAACAGCAGAATACATCGAGCGCAATGTTACCAAGGGCCGTCAGGTTTTCGTCGCAGGCCAGATCAAGGTCAGTCAGTACGAAAAAGACGGTGAAAAAAGAACATCGGTTGAGATCCATGCCGATGATGTTCAGGTCGGTCCGAAAACCGACGACACGGGGGAATAACCCCCCGCCCAAAGGCGGTGGCTCCCTCCCGGCCACCGCCTTTTCTTCTCTCGCAATAAAGGAGACAGAAAATGCTCGCTCCAAGACCAACACGCCGCAAAACCGAACGTGAGGAAGATCTTGACATCATAACTGTCTTGGAAAAACAGATTTCCGAAAAAGAAAACCAAATCAAAATAATCGATTTAGATATCGCGGCGCTCAGGGGCGCTGTTGATAGCATTGATCGGAAACATAATGGTTGAAACTTCTAAATCCGGCCCACTAGGTGAAGATCCACCACCCCAGGAGCCAGAACGTTCCGTAACCGACGATGATCAATGTTTCATCGACCCGGAACTTGAGCAGCAATACACCGTTATCCTGTTTTCCCTGGACGCTTGCGGCGCGGACAGCTCGCCTAAAACAGGAACGGCGATAGTCTATATACATGCCGCTGATCCGGACTCCGCCGAGCGGGACGCCATCAAAGCCGTCAGCGCCAAAGTCCGCAACAATCTCTGGAATTTTGCCCGCGCTATTTTCATCACCGAAGGGCACCACATCGATACCCGCTCTGAAATCATCACCGTTTGATCTCAACAGAAAGGATCATTATGAAAACGATAATACTCTCGCTGGCTCTCGTCCTAATGGCCGTCTCGCCACTTCCTGCTAAAGCTCTTGGAGAGAACGAGATTGAAACGGCGGTTTTGCCCGTAAAGGATTCACTCCGCCACTTACTTACAAACAATTGGAAAATCCAACACGTTTCCTCCAATGGCAACATTCAGATCATTTATCTCAACAAGAGCAAACGTACCCAAAATATCATTTGCTACCTCAATCATCAGTTGGTCGGGAAAAACCCTTCAACTTCGCTCTGCTTTTCCCTTAATTAATATTAGAATTTACCCCCGAAACGCAGCGGCGCGCCCATAACGCCTAGCGCGGAGCGGGGGCCAGGTTGTTATCGTTTTTTGATGTCAGGACGTGCTCATGATCAGAACTGCCCTTATCGTATTGCTGATAACAACAACGCAGGCGGACGCTGAAAGCATCACGGGAAAGGTTATTCTTCTCGATGGGGATACCGTCACGTTTTCCAGGGCCGATGCACCTGATCAAACGGTGCGGCTCTTTGGCATCGACACCCCGGAAAGAGCGCAGCGGTGCCTAAGCGGATCAGGCGAGCAATACGCCTGCGGATCTAAAGCAACCAAATTTCTTGCCGGTTTGATCGGCGCTCAGTTTGGTTCAAGAAGCCTGTCGAAACGCGATATTACATGCCACTTTGTTCCCGGCCAAACATCCTATGGTCGCAAGATTGGCGTTTGTTATCTTGATACCATAAACTTGAACCTTGAACTGGTCCGCGCCGGTTGGGCCGTTGCGTACCGTCGCTATCTTGATCTTGTTCAGGAGCTAAAGCCGATGTTTCTCGACGCTGAACTTAAAGCCCGTCGCGACGGTTGCGGAATCTGGCAGGGTCAGTTTATTTATCCGTGGCGCTGGCGAAAGGGCCAGCGTTTGAAAGGGCAGTAATATGGTCAGAGAGGGTGGGGAGCGTAGTATTACTACTGAGTTTGGAAAACGGTTGCTGAAGGCCAGAAAGAAAGCAAATCTCACGCAAGACAGCCTCGCCAAAATGCTCGGCATCAGTTTTCAGCAGGTTCAAAAATATGAAGGTGGGGCGAACCGGATCAGTGCGGCGCGCCTATGGGTTATCGCCGATGTGCTCAAGGTTCCCATATCGTATTTCTTTGACGGTCTCGAACAAGTGGAGCCAGGCGTCGTAGGGACTATCAAACAACCGGAATTGCTGACACACGATATCATCAAGATTGCGCATATTCTTGAAAATGTTCCCGAGGGTGAAATCAAAGATAAGATTTTTTTGTTGATCAAGGCGCTGGCGAAAGAGTTTAGAGATAAGGAATGACTGGTTTATGAAACCATATTCAGCACGTGTGTCCGGAGACGGTGAAGTGGTTCTGGTGGTAGATGAGAAAGCCAGGACAGTAGAGTTAAGTTCAGGTGAATTGTCAGAGAAGGTACTTTTGCCTCTTTCGAGATCTGAAGCTTTAGCGTTGTCAGAAGAATTGGCACAGGCGGCGCGTGGTGAAGGACCTGTTCTATTGCAGGATTTATAAGTCGTAGGTGTTTTTGATGTTTAGCAGCGCTAGGTTTTGGGGGAAAGTTTTCCCCTCGCTGCAACCCGTTCCGGTTTTCCGCTACCCCTTCTAACGGGGGACACCCCCGTAACGCCCCCGGATACACCCCTTCCCTTGCGTTCTTATATGGAGGCTCGGTTGGGGTTTAAGTAAAAGACCTTCCCCTGTGTCTCTCGTTTCTTTAGGGAGGATCTACGGGGTAGGTTAAACAGGATAACGAAACGGCGACACCTGGTTAGGTGCGGATGTCAGATCAGCAACCAGACATTAAATCAATTAAGAGTTAATGCGGATGGACCACCATAATTACCAGGCAGATTTCCAAGGTGCATTCCGGCGCTCGATTAAATGGGAGCAGATTCCAAAGGATGCCAAATTACCGGAGCAATGGGATGGCCCGACTGCCTTCGATACACTGATTACCATAAAAGGCCTGGTTGATTCCTTTCCGCACCAAGCAGAGCAAATTCGGACCAACTGCGCAGGAGTTCATTTCGATATTCTCCGCAGTATTCTCAATACCGCACCATGTTTTCTGACCATTGGAGACGTTTTCGTTGGCGGCAAGCCCGAGTACGGAACCAGCGTGCAACAGTTGAAAAGGGAAGTTAACGGCTCAAACAAGGGAACGGACAAGATTTTCAATGCACACGTGTGGCTGACATTTCCAGAAATGGGCATCATTGACGCTACGTTTTACATATACAAATTCCATCACCTACTTTCCGAGCCCTGGAAATGGTCTGATCACATTATCTGCTCGGGCGAACAGGCATCCGCTCAACTCCCACTGAGGTACAAACCGATGTTGATCAGCAACAAAGTTATTATGGATATTGTCAGCGATCCAGAAAATTTGCGGTTGTGAGATTATACAAATGAAACGGCGACACCTGATCGGGTGCCGCCATTTTTTGTAGCTCAAAAGTTCCGTAACGAATGAATTAAAATTAGTCCTAAAGAGGTTGAAATTCAAGAGGCCCACCCCGCCATTGGTTATGGAGGCCCAGAATTTGACTTCGCTAATGTGGTCGTTGTACGCTCTGGTTGCTGCGTTCATTGAACGCGTTGCGCTCGTAACTCAACTGGATAGAGTGCGTTTTTGGCTAAATCGAGGGTTGCGGGTTCGAGTCCTGCCGAGCGCACAAATTTTCCTTTTCAATAATAAAATCGACGACACCTTATTAGGTGCCGCCGATTTCATAGCTCAGTGATAAGCGCTTCTGACGAACGCACTAAATTTAGTCCGGAAGCTTGAGAAATTCAAGAGGCCCACCCCACCCGTGATTATGGAGGTCCGGAATTTGACCGCCGGTGTTTTTTATGGCCGCCACGGGCATTCGCCCGTAGCTCAGAGGATAGAGCGCGTTTCTGACGAAAAACGAGGTCGCTGGTTCGAATCCAGCCGGGCGAACGTCTTTCTTGTCGTTGTTATCCAGTCTGCCATAAAAAAACACCAGCCCTCAAATCAACCTGCTCTGCAGGCCGGGCCGCTTTTTTGCCCCGGTCCTTCGGACGGTCTCTTTTGAAACATCTTTATCCAGGGCCGAACGTTCTAAGCGGAACGTCTTATCCCTGCCGATGTTTTGACGATCACACTGTCCTTGTGATCGAGAGATGAATCTACGGTACTAAAGCGCCTTGCCGGCAGATCCATTGATGATCACGAAGAACGAATGTCTGGTAAGAACCAGGTTTCAATTGGTGATTTGCCAAAGGCAAATGCTTTTACCCCTCAAGCTTAACCGAAGAAACGCCCGCCTGTTTCAAGGTCGCTGTTCCCCCCTGCCCGCTCCTTTCGCTTTGCTCCCGTGTTGGGGGGAATGCCGGTTTTCAACCGCAGCTCGCTTGAAGGCTGGGGTTTTCCGATGCTTGCTCACGATTACATCAAAGGAACGCTGACCAGTGATAAGACGGATGAAACGGTATTTCAGGTTATTTGCCGTGACGGCAAGTTGGCCCGCAGCCCGGCGCAACTGTCGATGTTGCTTGAAGGAATTGACTGGCGAGCCACTGAGAGAATATGGCGACCGCTGACTGCCGGATGATGCAAATATCTCGATAAATCGGCATTAATTGTTGGGTCTCATGGCTGGTTCTTTGCTGCGGCCTCAAACTCCTTGTCCAGTCCAGCTTCCAGGTTTTTGAAATCTTGAGGGACGGTTAAACCTTCGGCGCGCATGGTGGCCATGAGTTGCTTGAGCCGCATAAGAATTTCATGGGCGTCGCCTTGCTCACCTTGCATTTCCGACAATAGCCGCGACAACTCGGCGCTGTAGTCCAGTTCGACCATAGAATTCGTCTCCTGAAAGTGATCGGAGCCTGCTGTATTATACAATATTTTGCGGGCAGCCTTCAAATCAACTCTGTAAGAGCTGGAATGGTTCAGCCCGAAGGTAAATGCGAACCGTGGTTCGCATTCTGATTTGCGGAGCTGTACCCGATGCAACCAATTTATTGCCATTCTGACCCTGTTTTTAGCCCGTACAGGCGCGTTGGGAGATTTTAGGCCATAGGGTGGCATGGAGAACCTAAAGGGAACATAGGGCGTGATGGTCAGTCACATTCTACGGGACACTATTACGCCGCAGCGGCGACACTCAACCTTCTCGACATCGCCCGCGGCGCCAAAACCCAGCCGACCCTCAATAATCCGGAAACTATGAAACCCAAGCCAACATAATAAACGGCCAATGAAGCTGGATATGTACATGTCTTATATCCTTTACCCCTGCCTCTAACGCTCCTCAACGCGCCAGCATGGTGGAACCGGACTCGGTCTTGCCATAAGCAAGGCTCTGACCGAAGGCATGGAGGGTATGCTTTCGCAAGCCGACACGAGATCCCCGGTATAATTCTGACGATGAAGTCGAGCCAGAGGCGTTGAACTTCCTACCTGTTGAAGTGCCACAGAACAGGTTTCCGGTTGAGCCCGTACGCTTACGATAGATTGTGTTGATAAAGTCGCTTTTGCTCGTTGGGTGAGAATTTTCAGCTTCGTAGGCGAATGGTTCGATTTTTTGGCTGGGGGGAGTGCCGAAAACCTCGCCCATCCTTGAATGACGCTGTAAATACCCCCTAGTGGGATTGCGGCTATGATCGTAGACTTAATTGGATTTCAGCGAAAAAATCAGGTACCGGAACTTTCGACTTTATCAACACAATCGATAAAAGGGTGCCTATACGATATGTTCTGCATCGCCGATGCCAACTCAACGTCGCCTTCTTCGCCATAAGGTTAATGTGAAAATACCGGCGGAGTCAGTTAAAGTGAATACTCATAGGGCTCGACTCCGTCGGCCAGATTCCCTTGCGGGTTGCTTGGTGCCCGTCGAAGGAAAGATAACTCTGGCGCCCGTAGTGAGGTAACGGACCGGCAACATCTTCAACGGATTGTGGTGAGTCGGCGCGCACGAACAGAACCGGGTGTCCGTCGGCAGTGCGGATCACCCATGCAGCTGCCGTACCTGCTTTAACGTCCTCGGGAACTCCACCTTTTTGGATGGACGCCAAAAATGCCGCTATACGGTCCATCGGGCCGATGACCAGCGTTGGTCCCATCACCAGCGTTGGTCCCATCACTGGGGCGTACTGATTGGTCGGTTTGTTGGCCGAGATAACTTGGGCTTCACGCAGAAGGCGACGGATCAGCACTTTCGCCGCCGCCCGGAACGTTGAATCCGAGGAAAGAACGAAGGTCGTCACCTCCCCGGCTAGGGTCACGTCACGCAGGATGGGAGGGCTTTCGCCTGTCAACAGGCGGCGAAACAGATCGAAGCCGGGATCAATGCTGACACGCAACAGTTTGCCGTCAACAGGAAGTTCGACGGTTTTTCTTTTCGTCTCCAGGCGCACCCGATGTCGGTTGCGGCCTTCAGTTGTCTCCACATCAACGTTGACAGAAAGCCGATAGGTCGGGTCGTCCTGACGAAGCGTAACTGCCACGGCGCCCGCCTTGCTGAGGGAGTGCTTCTCTATATGAATCCGGGGGGCGCCCGGACGCGATAACCATTGCCTGAAGAACCAGCGGAGATCCCGGCCTGCGGCTTGTTCAAACGCGGCCCGGATTTGCTCCCATCCAGCTACCTTGAATTTGTTGTTCGTCCAGAAAAGCTTGAGACCTTGGGCGAAAGGTTTCTCGCCCAGTTCGCTCCGCAACATATGAAAGATGAACGCGACTTTGTTGTAGCCGATGACCTGAGAGGCTTGATGTGTCTTCGACGTAAAGGCGATCACCGGCTGGTCCCGCGCGGCTGGCAGGGCCGCGTAATCACGAAGCCATCCCAGCCGCATCTCACGTGCCGGCGCAGGGCCCTGCGTCGCCGCCAACCCATAGTCCGCCATATAGGTGGTCAGACCCTCCGACCAGTTGCCACGGGAGTAATCGGCGACGACACCGTTTCCCCACCAGTTATGCAGAATTTCATGCGCCAGGGACTGTCCGCGCATGAATGGAAGAGGCACGATCATTCGTCCGACGTAGGTGAGGTTCGGAAACCCCAGCCCAACGGGCAACGGTGCCGAAACGATGTGGAAGTCATCAAACGGATAGGTGCCAATTTGGTTTGAGTACCGCTCAATGTATTGCATCGCCGTCGACAGGTAAGTCCCGGCGAGCGGCGCGATGTCCGGGTGAAAGTAAGTGCGCAATCGAGTCTTGCCGAACCGCTGCTCACGGACACTGTAGGGTCCGACAAACAGGGATGGAAGTTCGGACGGATAGTCCGCTTCAAAGCTCGCGCGGTAGGTTTCCCCGTCCTGTTTCTCGTCGATCAACCGCCCCGTGGCGACGGCACGCTGGTTACCGGAAACCTCCACCCGCAGGCGAAAGTTGACCCAGTCTTCACCGGTATCGGCCACCCAGGCGGCATAACCCGGCAGATAGCTGCCCTCTGGTCCGGCCAGAGCCCCCTGTGCGCCTCTGCGTTTATCTTTGGGGGGTAGAGCCGGAACCTGTCCGGCGAGAACAAGGGTCAGTTGGTTCGCCGACCGAGCAGGGAGAGAAATCTGCCAGACGTCCGACTGGTGGCGCGGTGTCAGCACCTCGCTGCCAACCGTAGCACTTACGATCGTCAACCAATCCGCCAATCGAAAGGTGATCTCGGATTGATCGGTAACGCTGATGCGTTGAGTGACGTTGAACAGCCGAGTCCCGGGATCAAATTTCGCTTCGATATCATGATGGGTCAACTGCGCGGCCACTGCCGAAGTTCCGACCAAATAGGCAACGCAAAACAGAAATACTACACAAGCTTGACGAAGATAACGGATCACGGTGAGGTTTCCGCCGGCGGAGGAAACTTCGCAATGATTTCGAGTTTCTGATCACCACGCTGAATGTCCAGGGGCAACCAGGTTCCCGGTGCCTGACGCCGAATAACCTCAATCAGGTCGGTATTGGTTTTCAGCTTTATCCCCGCCGCTTTGACGATGATGTCTCCGGCAGCCAGAGCGGCCGTCTGCGCGATGCTGCCGTCTAATACATTCATTACCCGAATACCGTTGTCCGCCACTTCGATGAGAATTCCAAGTTTCGGCTTTTCAGGTGTATCTTCGGGTTCCGTTTTGCTGTCGACCAAAAAGATCGCGTCAGCGATATCGGCTGGTGTATTCTCACAAGCTTTGCCAACTTCGACCGGCAGCAGGACAGCGACATCCTTGATGCCGAGGTCAGCCAACTGATGTGGAACCCCATAACGGTATTCAATATGCCCTCGCCCAAGGATTCCGGTAATAAGGGCACCGGGTTCACTTTTCCGGGCCTTCCAGAGCGCCTCTGCCATGGCCCGATCCCAAGTCAACTGAGCGTCAACGAAACGACCGAAGTCCTCACTTTCCATGAGCTTGCTTAAGGACGTTTTTGCTTCGGACTCATCTTCTTTTGGACCCTCATCAGTATCTGGTTGCTTGACGCTGGATGAACCGTGACGGCGCTCCAGTTCGTAAATCTCGGCAAGCACTTGACGGTAGGCCGTGCTGGCCGGCGATGGCTCGGTCAATCCCTTGCGCTCTGCCAGTGGAACGGCCTTCCAGCCTTCTCTGCCGACACGCGAGATCAGCTTGCGGTCGACATTGATGGCGATCATCGACAGGCGATTCTGTCGGACAATGTTAAATAGAGGCATGTAATAGTCGGAGTCGTAACCCCAGACCTTATTCCAGCCAACTTTTTTGAGGAAGCTGCTCTCCGACAATTCCCCCTTGGCCCACTCGTCCAGAGTCTCCTGCGTACGGCGCGGGAACATCTCAAACCCGACGGCAAGGTTGCGTTTATATGCCAATAAACCAGACAGCGTTTGTGCCTGCCAGAGGTGGTGTTCGTTCACCGTATGACTTTCCCCCAAAAGCACTACGGATTTCTTGGACAATCGCGAGAACAAGTGACTAGCATCAAGGACCTTACCCGTGCTGGGTTCAATCCAGCGCCCAGCCACCGCGCAGACATCCCCATCAAGGTGTTTTTCTGCTCTAACCGATTGTGTACTACTAAGGCCTGCCGACAACCCGATGATGAGTGTCAGAATGAAACGGCACCTCTTGGATCGACTCAACATCTTGCGGTTCCCGTTAAGCAGAATTCAGACCTGCTTGTTGCACAGTATTCAACGATGGGCCAGATCCTGAGTTAGAAAATAGGCTCAGTGGTCCCAAATGTTTTGATGACGGACAGTTTTGCCAATTTTACTTGACCAAATTACGTGAGTTTATAGCGACGAGCCCCTTAAATTATTGATGTTAAAATATCATAAGCCCGATCCGAAATGAATAGCGTAAAGGGAGGGTGTGAGCGGGTCTCACTATAGCAGTTCTCCAAATGCGGGACGCAGGCTTTACCCGCGAACAGGTGTAGGCCATCACCACCTATATCGACAGCGGAGCCGCTTCAGAATCCGACATCGAACGGCTTGAGGGGAAGATTACCGCTCTCGACGAAAGCCAGGTCGGCGCGTTCCGCCTGGTTTATTGGATGCTGAGTCTGATTATCCTTGTTGAGATCGTGCCCTATTTAAAAGGGTTGTTCACCTGATCACTGCACCATAGTCAATCAATGGCGGTTCCTTCGGGTGCCGCCATTTTCATGTGCGCTCGCTGTCCTGGTTGCGGCCCGCTCGCCAGATGGAAGGCCCGAAGGTCTTTCTTCAGGGTCGATATTTCCTGCTGAAAATCTTATCCCTGCCGATCTTCGGACGGCCTCTCGTGACCATCTTTAACGCGGTCGGATTTCAGGGATGAAATTCTGGTGTTTTATTTCACCTTCAACAATTCATCCCAATGAGTCGTAAATCGTCGCGACCGGAATTGCTGGCTCATGTACCAGGTCCTTGATTGCGGTATCTGCCCGTAAGTGACGGCCCCGGCGCCAAATCTGCCGTTCAGGCCGTCCAGTGTCTTCATCAGCGTTTGCCGTCGCGGGGTGACGGAACCGAACAAACTTGGCGGCGCACGGTCTTTGTTGTGCAGGTCAAGCAACAACACCCCGGCCTTTTTATAGGGAATGCCGTGGCGATATATCTTTTTCAACCCGGATTGAGCGGCCTTTATAATATCCCCGGTATCCGGCGTGGCGATATCAAAGCCGATGGTGATGCTGTTGGAATATTGCGGCAGGTCAGGACGAAACGGATTGCCCCGCACGAATACGGTAATTGCCCCGGCCACCAGGCTTCCGTGGCGTAATTTTTCAGCCGCCCGCGCCGCAAAGTAGTGAATACGTTCTTCCAGGCCGTTTTGTGTGGTGATGGTGTTGCCAAAACTGCGCGACACACACAACGTCTGTTTATCCGGGACTATATGTTCCAGATCGGAACCCGGATGACCGTTCAGCTCATCGACGGTGCGCAGGCCAACGACACCCATGATTTTACGGGCAAGTCCACGGTCCATTCC